>CAZZVQ010000065.1:0-25958 GCA_964657565.1 uncultured Acetobacteraceae bacterium | reverse complement strand
CAGATTGACCCGATCAAACTCCAGTAACTCTGCAAAAGGATGTGACGGGTTTAGCAATAGTCCGTTTTCGACCTGAAGCGGACGCTGCGGGAAGCGAAGATGCCGTCAGGCGTTCAGAGCTTCCCGGATCGCGAGTTCTACCGGGGAATACGAGTTATCGAGCCGATCCAAGGAAACCTGGATTTTTGGTCCGAGCGGCGGCTGCGACATGAAGCGCGCCGTTCGGCCACGGTTCCGCTGTGCGGCGTGTATTAGAAATGGATGGCACAGGTAAACCGTCCCAGCCTCTCCAGTTGCGAGCGCCACGTCCCGCTCAGCACCAACCTGGGCCAACCGAAGGTGCGCCATCCCAGCTTCGCCTGCGGGGGCCAGCAGGCGCGCCATATCAACATGGGAGCCAACTCGGATGCGCGTCGGCCCGTCGTCGTCGCCGACATCCGAGAACAGGAACAGCATGAGCAGGGCCCGGTCGCGCGACATCACGTTAACGCGCCATGCCGAATAGTCGCGACCCTCGCGATCCCCAGTTTCGCCGGGAAAGCTGAGATCGACGTGCCACCCCAGGTCGCCTGGATCATCCGGCGACGGAAAGCGGATCACAAACGTGCCGACGTTTGGACGTGGTTGCCACCGTCCCGACCCCACCAGCGTGTCCCATGCCTCGTAGAGAATGGGCGTGTTCGCGGCGGCGCGGAACGAGAGCGGCTGGTCGCCGTGCTGGTCGTTCGACGGCCCTACGCGGATTACGGGGCGGGTCCAGGTCGCTGGATCGTGCGGGTCGCAGCCGATAGCCCCCCAGAGCGCCGCACGGCCTGTGTCGGCGATCTCGCGCGGGAAAGCGCCCTCAATCCGAATGAAGCCGTCCTCGATGAACCTGCGAACTTGTTCCTGGCCAAGCATGCCCGTTAGCTCCTTCTTCCAGATTAAACTCCGCATGTCCCGTTTAATCCTGTAGGTCCGGTTTCCACCAAGCGCAGCCGCCTCGCCCGTCCCCCCCGAATTCCTCGTTGCCGCTTTCCACCAAATAATTACAGTCAAAAAATGCAGCCACCAAGCGTAGTTTGGCGCGCCCCTTCCGCACCCCACCATCAGCAAGCGCAAGGCGTAACAGCGCAGACCGTGATCGTGCTCTAATCCCGCTCCCACCGCCGCTTCCTGAACGCGAACACCTCACGCGGGCCGCCGTCCCACGCCAAAAACTCCTCCAACCGCTCCAACACCGCCCGCGTCACCGCCATGATCTCCAGCGACAGCGCCTCCCGCACCGGATAGAACCGCACCGCGCTCAACTCGTGCCCATCCGCCGGCTCGCCCTCTACCAGCCCGGCGTCGGCCACCAAGAACCGCGCGTTGAACCGGATCGGCGACGGCGGCGGCGTGATCGCCCGGCACAAATAAGAAATCCCCGCCAGCCGCGGCGGCCGCCCAAACGACAGTCCCGTCTCCTCCGCCAACTCCCGCGCCGCGGCCATCACCAGCCCCCGCGCCAGCCGCGGCCGCGCCACCCGCCCCAGCAGCGCCAGCGTCTCCGCATCCGGCTCGATCGCCGCCGGCGCCACCCCGTCGCCCTTGTCCACCGCGCCGCCGGGGAACACCAGCCGGTTCGGCATGAACCGATGCCCCGCCCCGCGCACCCCCATCAGCACTTCCGGCCCGTCGGCCCCCGGCCGCCACAGCAGCAAGCTCGCCGCGTGCCGCGCGAACACCGGCCGTCCCGTCATGCCGCGAGCACCTCGAACACATCCCCGTCCGGCACGATCCCCTCCACATGCGCCCGGTGCCACAGCGCATAGAACAGCAGCGTCCACGCCGCCCGGCTCTCCCGCTTCCCGTCCGCATGCCGGAACAGCGACACCACCCGGTCCGCCCGCGCGATCTCCTTCACCCCCGCCGCCGCCGCCACCAACGGCCCCAGCCGCGCTCCCTGCGCCGCGATCCACGCCCCGATCGGCACCGTGAACCCCTGCTTCGGCGCGAACGGCTGCGCCTCCGGCATCGCCCGCTCCAGCCACTTCCGCAGCAAATACTTGCCCCGCCCGCGCCGCACCTTCTCCGAATCCGGCAACCCGAACCCCGCCGCCGCCACATCGATGTCCAGGAACGGCGTCCGCCCCTCCACGCCATGCGCCATGAGGCACCGGTCCAGCTTCAACAGCAGATCATGCGGCAACCAGTCCGCGATATCGGTCGCCTGCGCCACCCCCAGCCGCGTCCGGCCGGGGATCGCCGCCTGCGCCTCGGCCGCCGCCAACCCGTCCCGCCACGCCGCTTGCGTCACCCGCAGCACGTCCAGCTTGTCGAAGATCCCCCGCGCCCGCATCACCCGGCCCCCCTGCCACCACGGCCGCATCGCGCTGCGATACCGCCCATAGCCGGCGAAGATCTCGTCCCCGCCCTCGCCGCACAGGATGACCTTCACGTCCGCGCGCGCCCGCCGCGCCAGGAACCACGTTGGAATGATGGCATAATCCGCCGCCGGGTCGTCCATGCAGGCGACGATCTCCGGCAGATGCCGCCACACCATCGCCTCGGTGATCTCCAGGCTCTCATGCCGCGCCCCCGCCGCCCGCGCCACCGTCGCCGCCTGCGCCCGCTCGTCCGCCGCGCCCTTGACGTCGAACCCGGCCGTGAACGCCAGCACCTTCTCGCTGTTCAGCCGCGCCATCGCCGCCAGGATCGCCGCGCTGTCCACGCCGCCCGACAGGAACATCCCATACGGCACGTCGCTGCGCTGATGCAGCTCCACGCTGCGCATCAGCGCCGCATCCAACCGTGCCAACGCCTCCTCTTCGTCCCGCACGACCGGCGCGCCCTCCGGCAAGCTCGCCACCCGCGACCGGTCCAGCACATGCCCGTCCACGATCCGGATGCTCTCGCCGGGCAGCACCCGGTCGATCCCGTGGAAAATACTCGCCGCCCCGGTCGTGAACTGCATCTGCAGCAGCTCGTCGCGCGCCACCGCGTTGACCCGGCGCTCCACCAGCCCGGCCGCCAGCAACGCCTGCGCCTCCGACGCGAACGCCAGCCCGCCCGGCACCTGCGCGACGTATAGCGGCTTGATCCCGAACGGATCCCGCGTCAGCGTCAGCGATCGCTGCGCCCGCTCATGGATCGCGATCGCGAACATCCCGCGCAGCTCCGCCGCGTAGCCCGGCCCATCGCGCAGCCACAGATGCAGCGGCGGCTCGCAATCGCTCTGGGTCGCGAACTGCACGAGCGGCATCTCGGCCCGCAACTCCCGGTAATTATAGATCTCCCCATTCGCGACCAGCGTCGCCGGCCCCGCATGCAGCGGCTGGTCGCCTCCCGCCAGGTCGATGATCGCCAGCCGCGTATGCACCAGCCCGACCCGGCCGAGCACCGAGTGCCCGCCGCCATCCGGCCCGCGATGCGCCAGCGCCCGACCCAGCGCCGCCAGCACGCCCGCATCCGGCGCGGCCGCCCCCGCGACCATCGACAACCCCGCGATGCCGCACATCAGCGAGTCATCCCGGCCAGCGCCTCATGCCACCGCGCCACCACCGGCGCCTCCGCGAACGACCGCGCCCACTCCGCCCGCCCGCCGGCGGCCAACCCCTGCGCCAAGCTCCGGTCGCCCAACACCGTACGGATCGCCACCGCCAAGCGCGCCGGGTCCTCCGGCGGCACCAGCAACCCGGTGCGGCCCGGGTCGATCAGCTCCACCGGCCCGGCCACGGCCGCCGCCACCACCGGCCGCCCGGCCGAAAACGCCTCGATCACCACGTTGCCCAACGGCTCATGCCGGCTCGGACAGACCAGAACGTCACACCCCGCCAACAACGCCCCCGTATCCTGCGCCCATCCTGGCATACGCACCCGGCCGGCCACCCCCTCGGCGTCTGCCAGCCGGGTCAGCGCGCCCCGCTCCGGCCCATCGCCCGCGATCACGAGCTGCGCCTCCGGCACCATCGCCATCGCCCGGATCAGCACGTCGAACCCCTTGTTCCGATGCAGCCGCCCCAGCGCCAGCAGCACCGGCCCCCCGGCCACGCGCGCCGGCGCCGCCTTCGCCAGATCGGGCGCGAAATTCGGCAGATAGTGCACCCGCTCGGCCGACCACCCCTGCTCGCGCACCCAGGCGACGATCCCCTGCGTGTTGCCGATCAGATGCTCGCACCGCCGATAGTTCTTGAGGTCGTAATACCCGCCGAGCCGCCCCGCCGTGACCCACCCGCCGCGCCGCAACGTCCGCGCCGCCCGGTTCATCCAGCCGACCACGATCCCCGGCTCGAAATGCTGCAACACCCGCACCAGCCGACCCGGCGTGATCAGATCGAGCGGCCCCCCGAACTTCAGCTCCACCGGCGCCACCCCCGCCGCCGCCATCCGGCTCGCCCGCGCCGGGTCCCGCCGGATCACCGGCAGCACCGCATCCCCCGCCGCATGCATCGCCGCGCTCAACCGTTCGAAGAACAACTCCGCCCCACCCGTCCGGGCACCGGCCATCACATGGGCAACTCGCATCCGAGCCCTGTAGCATGCCCGGCCCGAACCTCTACCCCGCCGAGCCCGCCTCCCGCGCCACCATCCGCAGCAGCACCGCCGCCCCCGCCGCCGCATCGTCCTGCGTCATGTCCTCCAGCTCGCTATGGCTGATCCCGTCCTTGCACGGGACAAAGATCATCTGCGTGCGGCAGAACGGCGCCATCCGGATCGCATCATGCCCCGCCCGGCTCCGCAGCCGCAGCGTCGGATAACCAAGTGCGGCCGCCTCGGCCTCAACGGCCGCACCCAACCCGGGATCGAAATCCACCGCCGGCCGCACCGGCGCGTCCTCGACGTCGACCCGCATCCCCGACTGCTCCGCAATCCCCGCCGCCGCCCCCGCGATCGCCGCCCGGATCCCCGCGATCCCCTCGCTCGACGGATGCGTGGCCGAAAACGACAGCCGCACGTGATGCGGAATGTTGATCCGGTTGTTCGGCAGCACCTCGATCGCCGCCACCCCCGCCGACCCGGCCCCGGAAGCGTCGGCCGCATGCGCCCGCCCGATCGCCTCCGCCTCCGCGATCAGCGCCGCCGCAATCACCAGCGCGTTCCGCCGCTGCCGCATCGGCGTCGCCTGCGCGTGCGCGTTCTCGCCCCAGCAATCGATCACCAGGAACAGGTTGTTCTCCGTCCCCTCCACCACACCGATCGTCTTGCCCGCCTGCTGCAGCCGATCCCCCTGCTCGATATGCAGCTCGAGATAGCAATGCGCCGCCGCCGGCCCCGCATCCTCCCCCAAGAAGCCGATCCGCCGCAGCTCCTCTCCGACCCGGCGCCCGCCCCGATCCTGCACCGCATGCGCCTCGGCCAGCGGCAGCGCCCCCGCATGCACCGCCGCCCCCATCAGCCCGGGCGCGAAGCGTGCCCCTTCCTCATTGGTCCAATTCACCACCACCACCGGCCGTCGCGTCCGCACCCCTGCCCGGTCCAGCGCCCGCATGCACTCGAGCCCGGCCAGCACCCCGAGCACCCCATCGAACTTGCCGCCGGGTTGCTGCGTGTCCAGATGGCTGCCCACGAGCACCGGCTCCAGCCCGGGCTCGCTTCCCTCGCGTTGCGCGAACATGTTGCCCATCGCATCGATGGTCAGCGCCAGCCCGGCCTCGCGGCACCAATGCGCGAATAGATGCCGCCCCGCCGCATCGGCGTCCGTCAACGCCAACCGGTCGCACCCGCCCCGCGGCAGCGCCCCGATACTGGCCATCGTCATGAGGTCGGACCACAGCCGGGCGGAGTCGATTGCAGGGTCACTCATACTTTTGACGGTGCCCGCTAGGATCGGCTGCGTCGAGCCTCGCCACGATCCGAAAGCGATCTCTTCTCGCCAAAGCTGGTTGAGGGCGCGCCCGTCCGCCTTGCACCACCCCCGCCCGCCTCTTACGTCAGCGGCATGACCGACATCGCCCTGCTGCCCGACCGCGCTGTCCTCGAGATCGCCGGTGAGGATCGCGTCTCTTTCCTCCAGGGCCTCGTCTCCAACGACGTGACTCTCGCATCCCCCGGACGCGCCGTCTGGGCCGCGCTTCTCACTGCGCAGGGCAAATGGCTCGCCGACTTCTTCATCCTTGCCGACGCCGATCGCCTGCTGCTCGACGTCGAGGAAGCGCATCGCGACCTGCTTATCAGACTCCTCACCCGCTACCGCCTGCGCGCCAAAGTCACCCTCAGCCGCCTCGACCTCCCGGTCCACGCCGCCTGGAACGGTATCCCCGGCGCCGCGATCCAAGCCCCCGACCCGCGTCTCCCCGGCGCCGGCTGGCGCATCCTCGGCGACATCACCCCCACCACCGACGCCGCCGCCTACGACGCCCACCGTCTCGCCCTGGGCCTGCCCGACGGCTCCCGTGACCTCGAATCTGAAAAAAGCACCCTCGTCGAATCCGGCTTCGACGAACTCGGCGGCATCGCCTGGGAAAAGGGCTGCTACATGGGCCAGGAACTCACCGCCCGCACCAAATACCGCGGCCTGGTCAAGCGCCGCCTCGTCGCCGTCATCGTCGAAGGTCCGCTCCCGCCCCCCGGCACGCCGGTCCTGCATGGCGATGTCGATGTCGGCACCATCCGCTCCGGCCGGGAGGGCAGGGCGCTCGCCTCGCTCCGGCTCGAGGCCATCCGCGCCAATCACCTGGCCTGCGGTACCGCGACCCTTACCCCGGACCCGTCCCCCTGGCTGCGCTGGGAGAAGGCGGCATGACGACCCGGCGCCCGACCCACTCCGGCGCCGTCCCGACCCGGTCCGCCAGCGTCCCCGCCATGTCCCCGGGCCAAGCCGCCGCCCGCCGCGTTTGCAGGTTCACGCAGAGATAAAGCAGCTCCTGCTGCGCCGACACCGCCCCGTCCCGCACCCGCCGCATCTCATGCGCCACATGCAGCCGCTTGCCATCCGCGCCCAGCACGACGGAGCCGACGCTCACCGCCTCGCCCTCCATCAGTTCGGCCCGGTAGAGCGTATGCGTCTCTACCGCAAACGTCCCGAACCCGGTCGCCCGGAACGCGTCGCCCAACCCCAGCGACCGCCACAACGCATCCGTCGCCTCGTCGAACCGCAGGATGTAGTAGGCCAGATTGAGATGCCCGTTGCTGTCGATCCACTCGGACCGCACCGTGAACGGCCCGCTCTCGAACGCCGGCATCATGCGGGATACGTCATCCCCGGGCTTTGACCCGGGGATCCACGCCGCCAAACGAAGCCGTCCGACCTACGTATTGTCGAACCCGCCGCCACCGCCGCCATCGAAGCCGCCACCGCCACCGCCGTCGAACCCGCCGCCGCCGCTGTCGAACCCGTCATTGCTGGCCGTGTCGAACCCGCCACCACTGAAGCCGCCCTGGTCGGTTCCGAAGCCGCTGGTGAAGTCGCTCGAGGGGTCGACCCCGGCACCGTCGAACGCGGTCGTCCCCGCATCGGCGCCGCCCAGGAACCCACCTGCCGCCGGCGCGGCCATCGCCTCGCCACCATGGCTCCCGCTGAACGCGTTCATCAGCGCGTTGCCGACCACCATGCCGCCCGCCACGCCCGCCGCCGTCGTCAGCGCCGAGCCCAGGAACCCGGAGCCGCCCCGGTTGAACATGCCGGGCTGATACTGCGGCGGATATTGCGGGGGAGGGGGCGCATATTGCGGCTGCGCATACCCGCCGCCGCCGGCCGAGCCCCAGGGGCCACCCTGCGGCGGGCGCTGTTGCGGCTGCGACGATCCGCCGCCGAACAATCCCCCGAACAGCCCGCCGCTCTTCTGCTGCGGCTGCGGCGCCTGCTGCTGCTGGCGCGCCTGCTCGAGCTCCCACTGCATCCGCTGCAGGCGGTTGTTCATCTCCGTCAGCGCCGCTTCCTGCACCACGGCCATTTGGGTGATGCGATACCGCGCTTCCGGATATTTCTGCATCTGCTCGGCGATGAAGGCATCCGCCTCGCGGTCGATCGGCGGCAACGCCGGCTGCGCCTGTGGCACGCTGCCGCTGCCAGGGCCCCCGATGAAGCTGCCGCTCTGCGGCGAACCGCCGACGCGGGAAACGAAACGGGCGATCAGATCGCGTTCTTCTTGTGTCATGTCACGTCCCTAATGGTAGGTGGCAACCGGGACTTGGCCCGGTTTCAGTTCTGCTTCAAGGGCAACATCAACCGCCCCCATTCTTGCAACGGGCACCGGTCCATCACGACCCGCACGCCCGCCGCCCGCGCCCGTGCGGCCGCGTCCTCGTCGATGACCCCCAGTTGCATCCACACCGTCCGCGCCCCGAGCCGGACCGCCTCGTCCACCACCGCCCCCGCCTGATCCGACGCCCGGAAGATGTCCACCATATCCAGCGGCCCCGCCTCCTCCAGCGTCGCCACCACCGGCCTCCCATGAAGCGTCTGCCCCGCCAAGCCCGGGTTGACCCCCGTCACCTCGAACCCGCGCGCCACCAGGAAGCCGAACACGTAGTTCCCCGCCCGCTCCGGCTTGTTCGACGCCCCCACCACCGCGATGCGCGACGTGCTGGTCAGGATCTCCTTGATCGCGTCCGTCATGATTGCATAACGCCGCTCCCCCCGTATGGTGCCGCCACGATGAGCGCGCCGCCCAGCTTCCAAGACCTGATCCTCCGCCTGCACGCCTTCTGGGCCGCCCAAGGCTGCGTCATCCTGCAGCCCTACGATGTCGAAATGGGCGCCGGCACCTTCCACCCGGCCACCACGCTGCGCGCCCTCGGCCCCAAGCCCTGGCGCGCCGCCTACGTCCAGCCCAGCCGTCGCCCCAGCGACGCCCGCTATGGCGAGAACCCCAACCGCCTCGGCCACTATTATCAATATCAAGTCATCATGAAGCCGAGCCCGGAGAACGCCCAAGCCCTCCTTCTCGACTCATACCGCGCCATCGGCCTCGACCCCATGCTGCACGATTTCCGCTTCGTCGAGGACGATTGGGAGAGCCCCACCCTCGGCGCCTGGGGTCTCGGCTGGGAGGTCTGGTGCGACGGCATGGAAGTCAGCCAGTTCACCTACTTCCAGCAAGTCGGCGGCATCCCCGTCGCCGCCCCCAGCTTCGAGATGACGTACGGCCTGGAGCGCCTCGCGATGTATGTCCAGGGTGTCGAGCGCGTCTACGACCTCGACTTCAACGGTCAAGGCGTCACCTACGGGGACATCTTCCTGCGCAGCGAGCGCGAGTACAGCGTCTACAATTTCGAACAGAACAACCCGGAACTCCTGGTCCGCCAATTCGACGACGCCGAGCGCGAGAGCACCCGCCTCGCCGCCGCCAACCTCGCGCTCCCCGCCTACGACCAGACCATCAAGGCCAGCCATCTCTTCAACCTGCTCGACGCGTCGGGCGCCATCTCCGTCAGCGAGCGCGCCGCCTACATCGGCCGCGTCCGCACCCTGGCCAAAGCCTGCTGCGAGGCCTGGCTCACCGGCGAGACCCAATCCAACGTCCCCCCTTCCGCCCTCACTGCTCCCTCTCTCTCCGGGAAAGGGCTGGTGTGAGGGTGGCGCCACCAGCCGCGGATTTCAGGGATGGACACCACCCAGCAATTCCGGCTTTGACCTCCCTCGATGCCTGAACTCCTGCTCGAACTCTTCAGCGAGGAAATTCCCGCCCGCATGCAGACCCGCGCCGCGGCCGACCTCGCGCGCCTCCTCACCGACGCTCTCGCCCCCCTGGCGCCGGCCGCCGTGCAAACGTACGCCGGCCCCCGCCGCATCGCCCTCTCGGCCACCGTCGCCCCCGAGCAGCCCGGCCAATCCCTCAGCGAACGCGGCCCCCGCACCACCGCCCCGGACGCCGCCCTGGCCGGCTTTCTGCGCAAACACGCCGCCACTCGCGAGCAACTCGCCGCCGAGGGCGATTTCTGGGTCCTGCGCAAGCAAATCCCCGCTACCCCGGCCGCCACCCTCATCGCCGCGGCCATCCCCGCCCTGATCCGCCGCTTTCCCTGGCCCAAATCCATGCGCTGGGGCGCCGGCAGCGCCCTCCTCTGGGTCCGCCCGCTGCGCCGCATCCTCTGCATCCTCGACGGCGCCATCGTGCCCTTCACCCTGGCCGACACCGCCGACACCGGCCACCATTTGGTCGCCGGCAACGAAACCGAGGGCCACCGCTTCCACGGTCCGGGCCCGGTCGCCGTCACCTCCGCCGCCATGTGGAACGAAACCCTCCGCGCCCGGCACGTCCTCGTCGACGCTGCCGAGCGCCGCCGGGCCGTCGAAACCGGCCTGACCGGCCTCGCCACCGCCCAAGGACTCCGCCTCGTCCCCGACGACGCCCTGCTCGACGAGATCGCCGGCCTCGTCGAATGGCCGGTCCCGCTGCTCGGTCGTATCGACGACGCCTACATGGCCCTGCCCGCCGAAGTCAGGCAGGTCAGCATGCGCGTCAACCAGCGCTATGCCGCCCTGCAGAACCTAGACGGCACCCCCGCGCCCTTCTTCGCCTTCGCCGCCAACATCGACGCCCCCGACGGCGGCGCCACCATCGTCGCCGGCAACGAGCGCGTGCTCCGCGCCCGCTTCAGCGACGCCCGCCATTTCTGGGACCTCGACCGCCGCACGCCGCTCGCCGACCGCATCCCCGACCTGGACCGCATCACCTTCCATGCCAAGCTCGGCTCCCAAGGCACCCGCGCCCGCCGCCTCGAACGCCTCGCCGCCGCCATCGCCCCCTTCGTGGGTGCCAACCCGACCCAAGCCGCCCGCGCCGCCCTCCTGTCCAAAGCCGACCTCACCACCGGCATGGTCGGCGAATTCCCCGAACTCCAAGGTGTCATGGGCGGCTACTATGCCGCAGGGGAGGGGCCCGACATCGCGGCAGCCATTTCCACCCACTACGCCCCCAAAAGCCCCACCGACCCGGTCCCGACCGCGCCCCTCAGCGTCGCCGTCGCCCTCGCCGACAAGCTCGACCAACTCTGCGCCTTCTTCGCGATCGGAGAGATCCCCACCGGCTCCGGCGATCCCTTCGCGCTGCGCCGCGCCGCCCTCGGCATCATCCGCATCATCCGCGAGAACCAGCTCCGCCTGCCGCTGCTCCGCCTCTTCCACGAGGCCGCGACCGACCTGCCCGCCGAACTGCCCACCACCGCCCTGCTCGACTTCATCGCCGACCGCCTCCGGGTCCAGCTCCGCGCCGAAGGCAAGCGCCACGACGTCCTCGCGGCCGTGTTCGCGGCCCCCCTCGACGGTAAACCCGATGACGACCTCCTCCGCCTCCTCGCCCGCACCGACGCCGTCGCCGCTTTCCTCGGCACCCCCGACGGCGCCAACCTGCTCGCCGCCGCCCGCCGCGCCGCCAACATCCTGCGCATCGAGGACAAGAAGGACGGCCCCCACCGTGGCGCCATCGACCCGGCCCTGCTACAAGCCCCCGAGGAAATCGCCCTCGACACCACGCTCACCCACGCCGAGACCGCCCTGGCCACCCTGCTCGCCGACGAACATCATGCCGCTGGCATGACCGAACTCGCCCGCATGCGCCCTGTTCTCGACGCATTTTTCGACGAGGTCACGGTCAACGCACCCGAACCCGCCCTCCGCGAAAACCGCCTCCGGCTCCTCTCCCGTGTCGGCGCAGCCATGGCGCTCGCTGCCGACTTCTCCCGTATCGAAGGCTGAGAACAACGATGCAGACCAAAGAAGCGCAAAAATGGGTTTATAGCTTCGGCGCCGATGCTAACGATGGCCGCGCCGACATGCGCAACCTCCTCGGTGGCAAGGGCGCCAACCTCGCCGAGATGGCCTCCATCGGTCTGCCGGTCCCCCCGGGCTTCACCATCACCACCGAGGTCTGCACCGCCTACTACGACAACGGCAACAAATACCCCGACGACCTTGAGGACCAAGTCCGCACCGCCCTGGCCACCGTCGAGGAACACGTCGGCCTCAAATTCGGCGACGCCCAAAAGCCCCTTCTCGTCTCCGTCCGCTCCGGCGCCCGCGTCTCCATGCCCGGCATGATGGACACCGTTCTCAACCTCGGCCTCAACGACGACACCGTCGCCGGCCTCGAGAAAGCCAGCGGCGATCCCCGCTTCGCCTGGGACAGCTACCGCCGCTTCATCCAGATGTATGGCTCCGTCGTGCTCGGCGTCGAGCACCACCGCTTCGAAGAGATCATCGAGACCGCCAAGCTCGACGCTGGCGTCAACGAAGACACCGCCCTGTCGCCCGATGACTGGCGCCGGGTCGTGGACGAGTACAAGGAGATGGTCCTGCAGGAGAAGGGCGCGCCCTTCCCGATGGACCCGCACGAGCAGCTCTGGGGCGCCATCACCGCCGTGTTCGGCTCCTGGATGAATCCCCGCGCCAACACCTACCGCCGCCTGCACGACATTCCCGCCACCTGGGGCACCGCCGTCAACGTGCAAGCCATGGTCTTCGGCAACATGGGCCAGGACTGCGCCACCGGCGTCTGCTTCACCCGCGACCCCAGCACCGGTGAGAACATCTTCTACGGCGAGTTCCTCGTGAACGCCCAAGGCGAGGACGTCGTCGCCGGCATCCGTACCCCCCAGCCGCTCTCTAAGCTCCGCGCGGAGCCCGGCGAGGTCAGCATGGAAGAGGCCCTGCCCAGCGCCTACGCCGACCTCGTCGCCGTCCGCGAGACACTGGAAAAGCACTACCTCGATATGCAGGACATCGAGTTCACCGTGCAGCAGAATAAGCTGTATATGCTGCAAACCCGTAACGGCAAGCGCACCGCCGCTGCCAGCCTCCGGATCGCTGTCGAAATGGCCCAGGCCGGGCTGATCGACAAGGTCGAGGCCATCAAGCGCGTCAGCCCCGCCTCGCTCGACCAGCTCCTGCACCCCACGCTCGACCCGAAGGCGTCGCGCAAACTGCTCTCCAAGGGCCTGCCCGCCAGCCCGGGTGCCGCCAGCGGCGCCGCCGTGTTCAACGCCGACGAAGCCGAGATGCGCGCCGCCAAGGGCGAAGCCGTCATCCTCGTCCGCATCGAGACCAGCCCCGAAGACATCCACGGCATGCATGCCGCCAAGGGCATCGTCACCACCCGCGGCGGCATGACCAGCCACGCCGCCGTCGTCGCCCGCGGCATGGGCCGCCCCTGCGTCTCCGGCGCCGGTGCGATCAGCGTCGACTACGGCGCCCAGACGCTCAGCGCCGGCGGCCACACCGTCCGCGCCGGCGAAACCATCACCCTCGACGGCGCCACCGGCGAGGTCTTCATCGGCTCCGTCGCCATGATCGAACCCAGCCTGTCCGGCGATTTCGGCACCCTCATGGCCTGGGCCGACGAGGTCCGCCGCATGGGCGTGCGCACCAACGCCGAAACCCCGCTCGACGCCGAGACCGCCCGCAAGTTCGGCGCCGAAGGCATCGGCCTGTCGCGCACCGAGCACATGTTCTTCGACCCGGCCCGCATCGGCGCCGTCCGCCAGATGATCATGGCCAGCGACACCGCCGGCCGCAAAGCCGCGCTCGAGAAGCTCCTCCCGTTCCAGCGCCAGGACTTCGCCGACCTGTTCCGCATCATGGCCGGCCTTCCCGTCACCATCCGCCTGCTCGACCCGCCGCTGCACGAGTTCCTGCCGCACCGCGACGAGGAACTCGCCGAAGTGGCCATCGGCCTCGGCACCGACGTGGAAACCATGCGCCGCCGCGCCTCCGAGCTGGCCGAAGCCAACCCCATGCTCGGCCACCGCGGCTGCCGCCTCGGCATCTCCTACCCCGAGATCTACGAAATGCAGGCCCGCGCCATCTTCGAGGGCGCGCTCGACGCCAAGAACGCCGCCGGCGAAGCGCCGATCCCCGAGATCATGATCCCCCTCATCGCTACTCGCCGCGAGCTGGAGATCACCCGGGCCCAGGTGGATAAGGTTGCTAAAGCCGTCTTCGCCGAGCGCGGTGAGACCATCGAATACCTCGTCGGCACCATGATCGAACTCCCCCGCGCCGCCATGATGGCCGACCAGATCGCCGAGATCGCCGACTTCTTCAGCTTCGGCACCAACGACCTCACCCAGACCGTGTTCGGCCTGTCCCGCGACGACGCCGGCCGCTTCTTGCCCGACTACGTCAGCCAGGGCATCCTGCCCAAAGATCCGTTCATCACCCTCGACATCGACGGCGTCGGCCGCATGGTCCGCCTCGCCACCGAAGGCGCCCGCAAGACCAAGCCCGGCCTGAAGATGGGCATCTGCGGCGAACACGGCGGCGACCCCGCGAGCATCGCGTTTTGCGAGGAAGTCGGCCTCGACTACGTCAGCTGCAGCCCCTACCGCGTCCCCGTCGCGCGCCTCGCCGCCGCCCAAGCCGCCCTAGGCGTTGGCGTCGACCGCACCGCCTAACCAGTCCCCGATCCTGGACCCCTCTCCCGCTGGCGGGAGAGGGCAGGGTGAGGGTGGGACCACCATCCCGCCAACCAACTCCATCACCCCCGCACGAACACCACCGCCACCTCATCCGCGTACTGCCGCCGCCAGCCCTCCAATCCCTCGAACCGCCCCACCAGCGGATCGCCCACCGCCAGCAGCGCCCAGCCGATCCCATAACGGTCGACCGCCTGCGCCAGCCGGTTCTCTCCGGGCTGCGACAACGCCCGAAAATCGTCGATGAACCGGTCGCCGAACAGCTCCAGCCGCCCGTCGACGAAGGGCCGCAACCCGCGCAACGCCAGATAGCCGCCGAACTGATAGCTGTTCAGCATCGGCGCCGCCGCGACCGCCAGTGGCACCTGCGCCAGCGCCGAAACCGGCCGCGCCCACGCGTCGGCCGCCCCCATCGGATGGGCTGCCCGAAGCACCAACACCGCTGCAGCCGCCGCCCAGCCCAAGGCTCGCCGGCCCGGGTGCACGACGGTCGCCCGGCGCGAGCCCCGCCCCAGACTTGCCAGCACGAGCCCCGCCGGCTCGGCGACGACCAGCGCGCCCACGACCCCGAACAGGAGACTATGGCGCGAATGCATCAATGTGAGGTGCAGCAATCCCAGCAGCAGCAGCAGGTGCAGCCCGCCCAGCCGAACCCGGCCCGTCCCGAGCAGCGCGACCAGCCCCAACACCGCAATCTCGAACCCCGGATCGCTCGTCAAACTGGCCGGTTGCCACTCCTGGATCGCACTCAAACTGCGAAGCTGCAGCAATCGCCAGGGAAACAGCAGCCCCTCCAGCCCCTGCGGCGTCAGCAGCCCGGCTGCCACCGCTCCCGCCACGAAAACCCACCAGCGCCAAGCCAGCCGCCCCCGCCCCGCCCAACTCGCCTCCACGGCAAACGGCACCGCCACCGCGATCCCAAACGCGAAACCGCCATGCAGATTGGCCCAAACCACCATCACCGCCAGCAGCCACCAAGGCGGCGGCCGCGCCTCCTGCCGTGCCACCAGCAGCCCGGCCACCCAGACCTCCAGAGCCGACAGCGCCAGCAGATGCGGCCGCGCCGTGAAGCTCGTCACCGCGCAGAACAGCGCCGCACTCGTCAGCAGCACCGTGCCCGTCCAGCAATTCCATCGTCCGATATGCCGCGCGAGAGTGCTCATCGCGAGGGCCGCCGCCCCTGCCGCGAGCAGTACGACCCCGGTCAGCCCGCCGAGCCGATACGCGCCCGCGAGCAAAACCTCGGACAGCCACTCATGCGCGACCCAGGGCTGTCCCGCGAACGTCGAGCTGAACGGGTCCGATCGCAGCACCGTCCAGTGCTCGAGCATCCACGACCCGGCTGCGATATGCGTATAGGTATCGCCATCCGCCAACACATTGGGCAGCCCGCACACCAACATCGCGGCCAAGAAAGCAAACAGCGCCGGCGGATGAACCGGGCTCGCGTGCTGGGTGGGGATCAGGCTGATCATCGCGAGGGATCATCGCACCCCGATGTTAACGAGCCCTCAACGGCGACCCAAGATCGAGCATCCAGGCCCCTCAACCTCGAACGAACACCACCGCCACCGCATCGGTATACTGCCGCCGCCACCCCGCGAGCTCGTCGAACCGGGCCACCAACGGATCGTCGGCCGCCAGAACGGCCCACTCGATCCCATACGCCGCAATGCCGGCCGCCAGACGCCCGCTACGCTCCGCCATCGCCCGAAGCTCCGCGCTGAAGCCATCACCGAACAGCTCGACCCGGCCATCCACGAACGGATGCATCCCCAGCAGCTCCAAATAGCCGCCAAATTGCGTGCTGTTCAGCATGCGCTGCCGCGCCACCTCCGGCGGAAGCTGCGCCACAGCCGACACCGGCGTCACCCTGCCATCGACGGCCACCACCGGAACCGCCAGCCGAATCACCGCAACCAGCGCCAGCCCTAACCCACACAGCGCCATCCCGCTCGGCCGCCGGCGCACCGGCTCCAGCCCGGAAAAGGCGCGCTCCACCGGCTCGGCCAGAAGCAGCGCCACGGTGATGCCGAACAGCACCATATGCCGCGAATGCAGCATCGCCAGGTGCAGCATCCCAAGCAGCAGCAGCAGCCGGAACCACGGCACGCGGATGCGTCCCGTCCCCAGCAGCGCCAGCAGCGCGAGGACCACCCCCTCGAAGCCGAACTGCTCCCGGAAATCGACCTGCTGCCACTCCTGGATGAAGCTCAGACTGTGAAGCCGCAATAACTCGACCGGGAACAGCAGCCCGCCCCACCCTTGCGGCGTCAACATCGCCGCCCCAGCCGACGCTGCCACGAACGCCCACCACTGCCACACCACCGCAGCGCGCCGACCCGGCGCCACCATCGCCTCGACCGCAAACGCGGCCGCCAGCGCGAGACCGAACGCGAAACCGCCATGCAGATTGGCCCAGGCCACCATCAGCGCCAACAGGCGCCAGCCCGGCGCTCGCCCCGCCTGCCGCGCCGTCACCAACCCCGCCACCCATAGCTCCAGCACCGGCAGCGCGAGCACATGCGGCCGCGCCAGCACACTCGGGATCACGCACAGCAACGCCCCGCTCGTCAGCAGCATCGTCGCCCGCCAGCCGCATCGCTCGCCGACATGCCGGGCCAGGTTGCTCAGTGTCAGCGCCCCCGCCGCAGCCGTCAGCAGCACCACGCCGGACAGTCCGCCCACCCGATACACGGTCCCGAACAGCACCTCCGACAGCCACTCATGGGCATTCCACGGCTGCCCGCCGAACGTCCATGTGAATGGATCCTGCGTCAGCACCGACAGATGCTCGAGCATCCAGCCGCCCGCCGCGATGTGTGTGAACGTATCCCCGTCGTTCAACACCGTGGTCGGAGAACAAGCGGCCATGACCGCCACCAGCAAGCCGAAGATCGCCGCCGGGTGGAGACGGCTGGCCGCGCCCAGCTGGACCAATTCCCGTGACGTGTCGGCGAGCGTGTCGGTCTGCATGCGCGCCCAGTGTAGCAACCCGGACTTAACGAGGTCTGAACGGCCGCCGCCAACGCGAGGGCAGGGGCTTGCGCCGCCCCCGCCCGCCCGCCAAACCATGCCATGTCCCCAGGCTATCTCCCCTTCGCCGGCGCGCTCCAGCTCCCCGCCTTCACCTGCGACAACTGCAACTACTGGCAGCGTCACTTCGAACGCCCGACCACCTGCCCCATGTGCCTCGACGCCCGCCACGTCGTCCCCCAAACCGGCTGGCAATTCTGGACCCGCGAGGAAGCCCAATCCCGCTTCCCGTGCCACTGGGCCGAGCTCGAGCCCGGCGTCTGGCGCTTCTGGAACGATCCGGTCACCGGCATCGGACCCAGCGCCTACCTCATCCAAACTGCCAACGGAAACATGGGCTTCGAAGGCTGCCCCGTCTTCAGCCAAGCCGCCCTCGACCACATCGACGCCCTCGGCGGCCTACAAATCCTGGCCGCCTCCCACCCTCACTCCTACGGCGCGCTCTGGCAGCTGCAGGACCGCTTCGACCCCGAGCTCGCGCTGCACCCCGGCGACCTCGCCTGGTCCGGCGCGCTCCAGGTCGGTTGGCCGTTCGACGACACCCTAGAACCTCTCCCGGGCCTAGAACTCCATCTCACCGCCGGCCATTTCGACGGGCACACCGTACTCTATGACCGACTCAGAAGAATCCTTTTCTGCGGCGACGCCCTGAAATTCGAACTCGACCCGGCCGATCCCCGCCGCGCCACCACCATCTCCGCCCACAAAGCCTTCGTCCGCGGCATCCCGCTGACGCCCAACGAACTCCGCCACTATCGCCGCGTGTTCGCCGCCCTTGACTTCACCCAGACCTGGACCCCCTTCGAGCAAGCCCGCAACAGCGGCCGCCCCGAAGCCCTCGCCCTCATCGACGCCATGCTCGCCACCCGCCCGCACGCCTACCCGGTCCGCCTCGACACCCTCAAACCCGCTCCCCCGCCGCAATCCGCGCCTCCAGCCGGTTCTCCCGCGGCGCCAGCGGACACACATACCGATCCGAATAAGAACACGACGGGTTATACGAAAAGTTAAAATCCAGGACCGTCCGCCCCGCGCCATCGTCGCCGAGGTCGGCGCCTTTGATCGTGTCCAGCACATACCGGCCGCCGCCGTAGCTCTCACGCCCGCTCGTCGCGTCCGTGAACGGCAAGAACACTCCCCCGCCGTACCCTTCGAGCCAGTACAGCGTCAGCTCCGCCCCTAGCCCCGCCAGCCCTTCCGTCATCGCGAACGGCCGCAGCCGCATCGCCCCGTCACCCCCGACCGACACGGTGAACGCCGCCCCCTCCACCGGCCGCAACCCCACCGTGAACCGCAGCGCCGGGTCGTAGTCGAAGAACGGCAGCCCGGTGAACCCGGTCCGATCCTCGAGCGGCGACTGCGGATGGTCGCGGAACAACCGATCCCGCTCCGCCCGCCACAGCGCCCATCCCGACTGCGGCGTCGCCGCCGCCTGGACCGCCGCATACAACCCGCTCACCCGCCGCCGCCAATCCCAAAGCTCCATACTCATCGACGCACGCTCCGCTCCATCTACGCCGTAACGCACCGGCACGCTGCCCGGTATCAAGCGATCAATTCTGCCCCGCCAACAGCTTAACTACTTTTCGGTTAACACCCATACCGCATTGCACAATCATGACTTTCGTCCCGACTCTTGCCGCCTGCGACACGTGACGCTACGTGAGACTGACCACGTAGGAGGACGGCATGGCTCAAGCCGCAACAGCGCGTACCCGCCGCGACAACGCGCCCAAAGGCTCCAACCAGCCGGAGCCCATGGGCCAAGAAGACCTGCTCCGCGCCTATGGTGACATGCTGCTCATCCGCCGCTTCGAAGAAAAAGCCGGCCAACTCTACGGCATGGGCCTCATCGGCGGCTTCTGCCATCTCTACATCGGACAGGAGGCCGTCGTGGTCGGCATCCAATCCGCCCTCGGGGAGGGTGACCAGGTCATCACCTCCTACCGCGACCATGGGCACATGCTCGCCTGCGGCATGGAGCCGCGCGGGGTCATGGCCGAACTCACCGGCCGCTCCGGTGGCTACAGCCGCGGCAAGGGCGGCTCGATGCACATGTTCAGCAAGGAAAAGCGCTTCTTCGGCGGCCACGGCATCGTCGGCGCCCAGGTCTCGCTCGGCACCGGCCTGGCCTTCGCCAACTGGTACCGCGGCAACGACCGCGTCAGCGCCACGTATTTCGGCGAGGGCGCCTCCAACCAGGGCCAGTGCTTCGAAAGCTTCAACCTCGCCGCGCTGATGAAGCTCCCCGTCATCTTCGTCATCGAGAACAACCGCTACGGCATGGGCACCTCCGTCGAGCGCTCCTCGGCCTCCCGCGACCTCTCCAAGAACGCGTCGCCCTGGGGCATCCCCGGCGTCCAGGTCGACGGCATGGACGTCACCGCCGTCAACGCCGCCGCGGCCATCGCCGTCTCCCACTGCCGCTCCGGCGCCGGGCCCTACCTCATGGAGGTCAAGACCTACCGCTACCGTGGCCATTCCATGTCCGACCCGGCCAAATACCGCTCCCGCGAAGAAGTCCAGAAGATGCGCACCGAACGCGACTGCATCGAGGCCGTCCGCCACAAGCTCGAGGCCCTCGGCATCGCCGAAGCCGATTTCAAGCGGATCGACGACGACATCAAGAAGCGCGTCCAGGACGCTGCCGACTTCGCGCAATCATCCCCCGAGCCCGAGCCATCGGAACTCTGGACCGACATCCTGGTGGAGACCTGAACTTTGTCCACCCAGATTCTCATGCCCGCCCTCTCCCCCACCATGACCGAGGGCAAGCTTGCCAAATGGCTCAAGAAAGTCGGCGACGACATCCGCTCCGGGGACGTCATTGCCGAAATCGAAACCGATAAGGCCACGATGGAAGTCGAAGCCGTCGACGAGGGCAAACTCGGCAAGATCCTGATCGAGGAAGGCACCGAAGGCGTCGCCGTCAACACCCCGATCGCCGAGATGGCAGGGGAGGGCGGTGCCCAATCCGACACCGCCGCCCCGGCCGCCGAAAAACTCCCCGACGCCTCCCCCCCGGTGCAGGCCCAAGCCATGCCCGGCACCACCGCCCAAACCGCGCCACCCGCCGCCACCGCCCCTCTGGCTGCGCCTGGGCCGGAAAAGGACTGGGGCCCCACCAAGCCCACCACCGTCCGCGAAGCCCTCCGCGACGCCATGGCCGCCGAGCTCCGCGCCAACGACAACGTCTTCCTCCTCGGCGAAGAAGTCGCCCAATATCAAGGCGCCTACAAGATCAGCCAGGGCCTGCTCGACGAGTTCGGCCCCCGCCGCATCATCGACACCCCCATCACCGAACACGGTTTCACGGGTATGGCCGTCGGCGCCGCGATGGACGGCTTAAAGCCCATCGTCGAGTTCATGACTTTCAACTTCGCCATGCAGGCGATCGATCAGATCATCAACTCCGCCGCCAAGACCCTCTATATGTCCGGTGGCCAGATGGGCTGCCCCATCGTCTTCCGCGGCCCCAACGGCGCCGCCTCCCGCGTCGGCGCCCAACACAGCCAGGACTATGCGAGCTGGTACGCCCACTGTCCCGGCGTCAAAGTCGTCGCCCCCTACAGCGCCGCCGACGCCAAGGGCCTGCTGCGCGCCGCCATCCGCGACCCCAACCCGGTCATCTTCCTCGAGAACGAGATTCTCTACGGCCAGACCTTCGAGACCCCCACCGACGAAGACTTCGTCCTCGAGATCGGCAAGGCCAAGATCGAGCGACCCGGCACGCACGTCACCCTCGTCGCCTACAGCATCATGGTCGGTGTCGCCCTCAAAGCCGCCGAAACGCTGGCCGCCGAGGGCATCGAAGCCGAAGTCATCAACCTGCGCACCATCCGCCCGATGGACACCCAAACCATCGTCGACAGCGTCAAGAAGACCAACCGCATCGTCACCATCGAGGAAGGCTGGCCCTTCGCCGGCATCGGCGCCGAGATCAACATGCAGATCCTCGAACACTGCTTCGACGACCTCGACGCCCCGCCCACCCGGGTCTGCGGCCTCGACGTCCCCTTGCCGTACGCCGCCAACCTCGAAAAGCTGGCCCTGCCCCAGCCCGACTGGGTCGTCCAAGCCGTCAAGAAGCTGTTCTAAGGGGGAGCGCGCGAATGGCCACCAACATCCTCATGCCTGCTTTATCCCCCACCATGACCGAAGGCACCCTCGCCCGCTGGCTCAAGAAAGAGGGGGAGTCCGTCAAGGCCGGCGACGTCATCGCCGAGATCGAAACCGACAAAGCCACCATGGAGGTCGAAGCCGTCGACGAGGGCATCCTCGGCAAGATCCTCATCCCCGACGGCACCGCCAACGTGAAAGTGAACGCCCCCATCGCCGTCCTCGTCGAAGAGGGCGAGTCCGCTAACGTCGAAGACGGCGAGCCCGCCGACGCAGCCCCACCGGCTCCGGCCGCAACCGCGCCCGCGGCGCCGCCCGGGCCAACGCCCGCTCCCGTCGAAACCGCATCCGGCGGCCCGGCCCCTGTCCACGCCAACGGCCACGACAGCTCCGAAACGACCCGCATCGCCGCGAGCCCGCTCGCCCGCCGCATGGCCAAGCAATCCGGCATCGACCTCGCCTCGCTGAAGGGCTCCGGCCCCAACGGCCGCATCGTCCGCGCCGACGTCGAATCCGCCGCCGGCAAGCCCAAGCCCCAGCCGGCTGCCGCCGCCGTCCCGCCGCCGCAGCCGCAAGCCCCCGCAACCCCCACGCCAGCACCCAAGCCGGCCGCCGCCATCACGGCGCCCCACACGCTCGTGCCCAACACGACGATGCGCAAAGTCATCTCCCGCCGTCTGCTGGAGAGCCACCAGGGCGTTCCCTTCTTCTTCGTCACCCTCGACATCGAGATCGACGCCCTGCTCAAACTCCGCGCCGACCTCAACGCCAAATCCCCCAAGGACGGACCCGGCGCCTTCAAGCTCTCCGTCAACGACCTCGTCATCAAGGCCGCCGCCGCCACCTTGCGCCGGGTCCCCGAGCTCAACGCCAGCTACACCGAGGAGGCCATCGCCCTCTACGACGACGTCGACATCTCCGTCGCCGTCTCGCTGCCCACCGGCCTCATCACCCCCATCATCAAGACCGCCGACCGCAAGGGCCTGTCGACCATCAGCAACGAGATGAAAGACCTCGCCGCCCGCGCCAAGGCCGGCAAGCTGAAGCCGGAGGAGTTCCAAGGCGGCACCTTCAGCATCAGCAATCTCGGCATGTTCGGCACCAAGCAGTTCACCGCCATCATCAACCCGCCCCAGGCCGCGATCTTGGCCGTCGGCGCCGGCGAACCCCGCCCCGTCGTCAAGAACGGCGCGCTGGCCATCGCCACGGTCATGACCTGCACCCTCAGCGTCGACCACCGCGTCGCCGACGGCGCCCTCGGCGCCCAATGGATGGCCGAATTCAAGAAGATCGTCGAAGATCCTCTAACCCTGATGCTGTAACCCCGGCCTTCTACGCCTTTTTGGAACCCTCTCCCGCTTGCGGGAGAGGGCAGGGTGAGGGTGGGACAGCCTACCTTGCGCCCAAAACCTCACGTCAAGGACCCCGCCATGGACACCAACTTCGACCTCATCGTCCTCGGCGGCGGACCCGGCGGTTACGTCGCCGCCATCCGCGCCGCCCAGCTCGGCATGAAGACCGCCATCGTCGAACGCGAGAACCTCGGCGGCATCTGCCTCAACTGGGGCTGCATCCCCACCAAGGCCCTCCTGCGCAGCTCCGAGATCAACCACCTCCTGCACCACCTCGACGAGTTCGGCTTCGCCGCCGACAACATCCGCTTCGACCTGCAGAAGGTCGTCAAGCGCAGCCGCGGCGTCGCCAAGCAGCTCTCGTCGGGCGTCGCCCACCTGATGAAGAAGAACAAGATCGCCGTCTTCAACGGCAGCGGTAAGCTCGCCGGCAAGAACACCCTGCAGATCACCACCGACGGCAAGCCCGGCGAAAAACTCACCGCCCCCCACATCATCCTGGCCACCGGCGCCCGCGCCCGCGAGCTCCCCGGACTCGAGGCCGACGGCAAGCTCATCTGGACCTACCGCGACGCCATGGTCCCCCCCGCGATGCCCAAGAGCCTCCTCGTCATCGGCTCCGGTGCCATCGGCATCGAGTTCGCCAGCTTCTACCGCAACATGGGCGCCGAGGTGACCGTCGTCGAAGTCATGGACCGCATCCTGCCGGTCGAGGACGAGGAGATTTCCGCGTTCGCCCGCAAGGCGTTCGAGAAGCAGGGCATCAAGATCCTGACCAACGCCAGGGTCACGCAGGCCAAGAAGAATTCCGATAGTGTCACCGCGATGATCGAAGTCGGCGGCAAGACGGAAGAACTGACGGCCGACCGCGTCATCTCTGCCATCGGGATCGTCGGCAACTTCGAGAACCTCGGCCTCGAGGGCACCGGCGTCAAGGTCGACCGCACCCACATCGTGATCGACGAGTTCTGCCGCACCGGCGAGCCCGGCGTCTACGCGATCGGCGACATCACCGGCGCCCCCTGGCTCGCGCACAAGGCGTCGCACGAGGGCGTCATCTGCGTCGAGAGCATCGCCCGCCAAAACGACGTCCACCCCTTGGACGTCGGCAACATCCCCGGCTGCACCTACAGCCGCCCCCAAATCGCCAGCGTGGGTCTGACGGAAGCCAAAGCCAAAGCCGCCGGCCACAAGATCCGCGTCGGCCGCTTCCCCTTTATCGGCAACGGCAAGGCCATCGCCATGGGGGAACCCGAAGGCTTGGTTAAGACCATCTTCGACGAAGAAACCGGAGAACTTTTGGGCGCCCACATGATCGGCGCCGAAGTCACCGAGATGATTCAGGGCTACACGATTGCCCGCACGTTGGAGACGACGGAAACCGACCTGATGCACACCGTGTTCCCGCACCCGACGGTAAGCGAGACGATGCACGAGGCCGTCCTCAGCGCTTATGGCCGGGCCATTCACTTCTAGCAAGTTTGACGTGGCTTACTTAGCTATCGCCAAGACTAACTGTCGAAGATGTTTGGTCAGCTATTCGGCCGGGTGTGAGGTATAGTTGTGGCAAAGAACACGAATTTGCAAAGCGTTGAAGGCGCTCGATTCGCCGAATACCGATCGATTACCGAGCAGCGCTTCAAAGACGCGGTAAAACTCAGTGCTGAAGTTTCGGTGTTGGTAAGCCAAGTCCAAAAGGCCGGGGAGGGATTGCCCCCAAACGATGCAGTTCTTGCCAGCAATACAGTTGACGACTGGTTAGGCCCTGTTAACGGGCAGATCCAGTGGGATTTCGACAAGGCGGAGAGGGTGTGTAGCCAGTACGCGGCAGCTACTCCAGAAAACAGAGTGATGTTAAAGTCGGAACTTGGTTCTGCCATTTCCAAAATAAATCTTGAACCTGGCTTATTTACATTGACCAATTCGAAAACCTTTTTCGCAGCTTACCGAACGAAACCATACTATCGCACACGAGCGGGGATATTCAAACTTGAAACCGAGTTACGGAGGGTGGCGGTTGATGTTCTTGCAAGTTCTATTGAAGAAGTGATCTCAAACGTAGAAATTTTAGCTACGGAATTTGCTCTCAATGGTGATGCGGAGTCGGTTCTTAACGATGTATCTGGCACAATCGGCTATAAGGCTGACTCAGAATACATAGAGATTGCGTTTGGTCCAGATCCTGATCAGCACGAACTTCGTTCTCTGGTCAAAGAAATCCTTGACGATCTTTCTACTCCAAATAACTTGATGTCTGTTGGCCAGCGATCTTCCAGAGCCGTTGCATTGCTTGAGAATTATAAATTTCAGTTCGAGAGCTCTTCAGAAAGCGCTGATCTCAAGCTTTATAGCGCGGGCGTTCGCCTTGCGGCTGCCATGGACTCCTTAAATAACCCCACTTTTGCCGATGAACGTCCAAGTGAGGAGTTTCTAGGACAACTTCGAGCTTTGCTTGACTTACATGAAACATTCATTTGGTCCTTTCCACGTATTCGCGGTATCATAGAATACAGAAGGCGAACTATCGCAAGTTATAGCTCTGATATTAACTCGAATGCGGAGACAGAAAAAGCCGTTCTTGGCAGCCTTGGAGCCGAGGGCGGTCCAGTCGGCCCACGCACGAAGGATACAATAGCTGATTTGAATAAGACTGCGTCGGAAAGCCCGAAAATTGTGTTTGGTCTAGACGCCTTGCAGTATGGAGTTCTCAGGGGCGCGCTCCAGTTCATGGGCCAGCTTCTTTTGAGAGCGAGAAAGGCTTCGTCCGCCATCGTAACGTCGACTGCAACTAAAGTGGTTTCAGGCGCACTCGCTGCGGCGGTATTTCACAGTCCGTTATATACGAACGTGATCAACTTTGTCTCCGCTCACGCTCATCAGTTAATACAACTAGCTACTTCTTATGACTGGTCCTGGGTAAAATTTCTGCTTTGAAATCGGTCAAAGACAGCTTAGGGCGAATCAGCGCAGTAGGGCGGCTCAGCGCAGCGCAATCCGCCACCTCCCCAACAACCTCCATCACTCCACCGTCCGCCGGTAAAAATGCCAAGCAAGCGTAGGGTGGGTTAGCGCAGCGTAACCCACCACCCGTCGGTCAACCCCAATCCAACCCTCACAACTATCTGCCGCCCCCGCCCC
>CAZZVQ010000064.1:0-28411 GCA_964657565.1 uncultured Acetobacteraceae bacterium | reverse complement strand
AGCTACATCGAGGGCTGGTATAATCCGATACGGCTGCACTCCGGCCTGGGCTATAGGTCGCCGATGATCTACGAAGCCGACAGGGAGGCCGCGTTAACCGAGCCGTAGCCCGCAAGCCTACAAACTGTCCACGAGACGGGGCAACCTCAGCGATGTATAGCCTGATCGCCTCCGCGAAAATGAACGACGTCGACCCGCAAGCCTGGTTGGCCGACGTGCTGGCGCGGATTGCCTCCCAGCCCGCGCACCGGCTCGACGAGTTGCTGCCTTGGAACTGGGCTCGCGACCTGGAGCGCCGTAATCTGGCAGCATGACCGTCCACAGCATCGCCCTGCTCAAGGTCACCCTGAACGACGTCAAACCCGCGGTACAACGACGGCTCGCGGTGCCGATCGCCATCCGGCTCGATCGCTTGCACCTGGTCTTGCAAGCAGCCCTCGGCTGGACCAACAGCCACCTCTACGAGTTCAGGGCCCGTGACGTAGGCTGGGGCATACCGGATCCAGATTTCGGAGACGGTCCCCTCGATGCCCGAAAAGCTCGCCTTATTGACGTTCTCGAGGACGTCGGCGTGAAGACGGTCAAATACCTCTACGATTTCGGCGATGGCTGGGAGCACACGGTCAAAGTCGAACGCATCATGCCGGAGACGCCCGGTCTCACAGGCCCATTTCTGATCGATGCGACGGGACGTTGCCCACCCGAGGACGTTGGGGGACCGTGGGGTTATACTGAGTTCCTCGAGATCATGGCCGATCCCACACACGAGGAGTACGACCATACGAAGGTCTGGGCTGGCGGAGGGTTAGATCCAAGCGTTGCCGACTTCGAACGGCTGGCCGACGAGGTCTATAAACTGGCCCGGAAGTGGGCTCGAAAGCCCACGGTCAAGCGCAGGATATCCAGCTAACCCGCGGTCTCGGCCGAATGCTTACGTCGAAACGGTGGGCCTGCTTGCATGGGAGGCCGTCATGGGAGGCTCGACGCCGACGATTTCGCCGCTATGTTCGTCTAAATACGACGCCGGTTGTCATCGAATGAGAAAGCATGTGCTCCGTTTTCCGATCGCCGGCCTGCTGACATTGCTGGCGTTGCCAGTAGCGCGGGCGCAGCAACCGATGCGCCTCTACGCCGCCGGCAGCCTGACCGATGCGATGACAGAGATGCTGGCTCAATCCGGCCAGAACGAAGGCGTCCCGCTCATACCCGTCTTCGGCCCATCCGGCGTGCTGCGCGAGCGGATCGAGGCGGGCGCCCCGGCTGATATCCTCGCCTCGGCCGACATGGCCCAGCCGCGGCGTCTGGCCGGCGAGCGGGCCGGCGCGCGGGTGATCATGTTCACCCGCAACAGCCTCTGTGCCCTAGCCCGGCGCGAGGTGCATCTGACTACCGACACCCTGCTCGACCGAATGCTCGACCCGGCGGTTCGCGTCGCCACCTCGACGCCCGGCGCCGATCCCGGCGGAGACTACGCTTGGGCCGTGTTCGCCCGGGCCGACGCCGTCCATCCCGGCGCCAAGGCCGCGCTGGAAGCCAAGGCGCTCAAGCTGGTCGGCGGCCCCGAGAGCAAGCCGCTCGTGCCCGGTAAAGGCCAAGTCGAGGGCGTTTTCCTGACGAACGCCGCTGACCTGATGCTCGGCTACTGCAGCGGCGCTGAAACTGTTCAGCGCAGCGTGCCCGACCTCGTCTCGGTCGCTCTGCCGCCGGATCTCTCCGTCGGCCCCGCCTACGGCATGATCGTGCTGACGGACAATCCGGTCGCCTACCGATTTGCGCTGTTCGTGATGTCCGAGGCCGGTCAGGCGATCTTGGCCAAGCACGGCTTTCAGCCTGTCGCGCTGCCGCAGCGCCCGTAATCATTCCTGCCCCGAAGGAAACCCATGTCGCGCTTGAACTTTGCTGCCGCCGCGCTCGCCCTTGCCGCCATCACACCGGTCGCGGCATGGGCTGTACCGAGTACGGCCGTCGCCGTCTCCGGGCAGGTCGGGACGCCCACCACGTTCGGGCTCTCGGGCCTGCAGGCACTGCCGCAGGCGACGCGGAGTGAGACCTACAGAGCCGCCCGGTCGCCGGTCACGGATACCTTCACTGGTCCGACATTGTGGAACGTGCTGAACGCGGCTGGAGGCATTCGGACCAACCCCGCCGTCAAGAATGACGTGTTGCAGACCTATGTCATCGCCACCGGCACGGACGGCTACAAGTCGGTCATCTCGTCCGGTGAGATCGCCCCCAACTTCGGCCACAAGGCCGATCTGGTCGCGATCGGCGACACCGGCGGCACCCTGCCCGGGACGGCCGGCGTGGCGCGTGTCACCGCCTCCGGAGACCTTGCTGGCGGCCGCTACGTCTCCAACACCGCCAGCCTGGAAATAGGGCATGGACCGACGATCGCCGGTAGTGGCGGCGGTATCACCACCAGCGTCACGGTCAGCGGGAACGTGAACACGCCGATCAGCTTCAGCCTGTCCAGCCTACAGACGTTCACGCCATACACGGAGACCGTCACCTACAGCGCTGGCGGCACGCCCGTGACCGACACCTACACCGGCGCCCTGCTCTGGGACGTGCTGTCCAGGGCGGGGGTGACCACCGATCCCTCGATCAAGAACGACATCCTGCGCCAGGTCGTGGTCGCCACCGGCAGCGACGGCTACTCGGTCGATTTCGCTGCTGGCGAGCTGAGCCCTACGTTCGGCAACGAGCCGATTCTGGTCGCCTATAGCGACACCGCTGGCCAACTCGGCGTCGGTGGCACGAGCGGGTTTGCTCGGCTAATCGTGCCCGGCGATATTGCCGGGGGACGCTACGTCTCCAACCTCTCGGGCCTTTACGTATTCGACGCCACCAATGTCCCCGAGCCCGCCAGCGTGCTGCTGCTCACGACGGGCGTGTTGGGCTGTCTCGTTCGGGGACGCCGGCGAACGTCGGCTGAGTAAGGGTTTACCGGCCTGCTGTTCACGGTCGCGCGGTCATTGCGGGACCGTCCGCTCCGCTGGTCTGAAAATCCCCCTCCTGCGGCGGTGCGATCGGCGCGAATAGGGTTCGGTCCGGCTTGAGGTCCAGCAGCGGCGTGCCGTCCAGGCAATCCAGCCCGCGCACCAGCACGTTCGGTCCGTCGATGCCGACCAGGACGACAATGGAGGTGCCGATCGGGTTGGGGCGGACCGGAGAGCGGAGCGAGAAGGTCCCGCGGGAGACACCGTCATTGGCCGGGCTCTGCCGCACCAGATCGCGGCGGGAGAGATGCAGCCAGTAGAGCACCTCCAGCCGCGCGTATTGGGCGACGCCGTCGAGCGCCGCCACCCAGGGCTCGAACACCTCGATGCGGCAAACCGGCCCATCCGGGCGCCCGCGCCGAGGCGCCTTCAGGCGGGAGTTCCAAGGCGTGTGGATGCGGCCGATGAACACCAGCCCGGCATCGGTGGCGTCCGGCGGGTCGACCGCGACCTCGGACGGCCGGATCTCGGATTCACGCACCATCGGAGCGGTTCGGCATAATTCGCATCCTTGATCTGACTAGATGAGGCAGATGGTCCGCCCGGCGACGTCCGCCAGGGTGACCCGGCGGCCATAGGCGGTCGATAGGCTGGCCTCCGTCAGCACGGTCCGCGTCGGTCCGAAGACGGCCGATAGATCTCGCCGTAACAGTAACGCGCTGCCCCCGATCCGGAACGCGTGGCCGGGGTCGTGCGTCGTCATCAGAACAGCGAGCCCCTGCCCGGCGAGGCGTTGCACTAGGTCCAGCACCTCGGCCTGGTTGGCGACGTCGAGGTGGGCGGTGGGTTCGTCCAGGATCAGCAGGCGCGGCTGCTGCGCCAGGGCGCGCGCGATCAGCACCATCTGCCGTTCGCCACCGCTCAGCGTGGGATAGACCCGGTCGGCGAGGGCGCCGATGCCGAGTTGGTCGAGGGCCGCGGTCGCGATCGCCCGGTCGGCGGCGCCGGGCGCGGCCATCCAGCCGAGATGCGCGGCCCGGCCCATCTCGACCATCTCCCGCACGGTGAAGCTGAAGACCGGCGCGTCGCCCTGGGGCACCACGCCGACAAGCCGTCCGATCGTCCGGCGCGACAGTTGCGCCAAGTCGTCCCCGTCCAGCAGGACGGCGCCGCCCGCGAGCGGTTCGAGTCCGGTCAGGCAGCGCAGCAGTGTCGTCTTGCCAACGCCGTTCGGGCCCAACACGCACAGCACCTCGCCCGCCGCCACGCCGAACGTCACGTCGCGCAAGATCGTGCGCCCGCCGGGCCGGGCGAAGCCGGCGGCGCGCGCCTCGAGGATCATGCCCACCCCAGCCGGCCTCGGCGCAGCAGCAGCGCGAAAACCGGCGCTCCGATCAGCGCCGTCAGGATGCCGATCGGGACCTCGCCAGCGGTGATGCTGCGCGCGAGATCGTCCACGAACAGGAGGTAGCAGGCCCCAATCGACAGCGAGGCGGGCAGCAGGCGGCGCGCGTCGGCTCCCACCAGAAGGCGCGCGGCGTGCGGCACGACCAGCCCGACCCAGCCGACGATGCCGGCCACCGCTACCGTCCCGGACGCGATCAGCGTGGCCAACGCCACCACCAGCAGCCGCAGCCGCCCGGCCTCCACCCCCAGATTACGCGCCTCGTCGTCGCCCAGCGTCAGCAGGTTGAGCCGCCACCGCAGCCCCATCAGCAGCGCGCCGGCGGGCAGCAACAGGCCCGCCAGCATCATCGCGTCCGTGCGCGAGGCGTTGGCCAGCGACCCCAACAGCCAGAATTCGATCAGCGGCAACTTGGCCTCGGGGTCGGCGAGGTATTTCAGCATCGAGAGCAGCGCCGTGAAGAACGCGCCGACGACGATGCCGCCGAGGACCAGCGCCAGCGGGCTCGCGCTGCGGCCGGGCTGCAGGAGGAAGCACAGCGCCACGGCGGCGAGGCCAAAGCCGAAAGCGCAGCAGACGATCGCGCCGGGCGCGGGCCACCACAGGATGGCGAGCGCCGCCCCGAAGCCGGCGCCGGCCGAGACACCGAGCGTGAACGGCGAGACCAGCGGGTTGCGGAACACCGCCTGGTAGCACGCGCCCGACAGCGCCAAGCCGCCGCCGACCAGCAGGCCAGACACGATCCGCGGCAAGCGGACGTCGATGATGACGGTGCGGACCACCGCCGGCCAGTCCGGCACGACCAGGCCCAACTCGGCGCCGAATACGCGGACGACCGTCAGCAGGCCGACCGGATAACGGCCGACGAGGAACGAGGCGAGGAAGACGGCGACCGGTGCCGCAACCAGCAGCAGCCGGGTCATCACTCCGGGCCGGCGACCCCGTAGAAGCGGTGGTAGAAATCATCCACGCGCGCCCGCATGTCGATGTCGGCGAAGCGGTCGGGATACAGCGCGCTTGCCATCCACAGCTCGCCCAGCGCGAGCGCTTCGGGCAACGGGTAGCCCCAGGGCTTCACGTATTCCGGGGTGATCAGGATGCGCCCGGCGCGGACAGCCGAGACTCCCTGCCAGGCCGGTCCGGTGCGGATTTCCTCCGCCACTGGCGCGTAGCGGTCCTGCACGAAGATGACCTGCGGGTCCCAGCGCAGCACGTCTTCCATCGACACGCGCACGGCGCCCCGGACCTCGCGCGCGACGTTGATCCCGCCGGAGCGGTCCATGATGACGCCGGTGTATTTGCCGGAGCCATAGGTGTTGAGCTGCGGGTTCGCCATATAGAGGCGGATGCGCTCGGCGGCCGGGATGGTGCCGACCCGCTGCTCCACCAGGCGCCTGCCCTCGAAGGCAGCATCCAGCAGGGCCTCGGCCCGCGCCGTTTGGCCCAGCACGGCGCCGATCAGCCGCACGCCCTCCTGCAGCCCTTGCGCATAGGCGGCGTCATCGTCGGCGAAGGTGGGGTTGAGCTTCGCCGCCTCGAGCCCCTCGCCATGCGATAGTGAAACGACGACGACGGCGAGCCCTGCCTGCTCCATCTGCTGCAGCATCGCCGGGGGCGCGTAGTTGGTGATGAACACCACGTCCGGGTGGAGCGCGAGCAGCGCCTCGATATTGACGGTCGTGAGATCGCCGGGGGTCGGCAGCGCGGCGACGTTGGGCGCCATGCGCTCGATCCCGGGAATCTGGCTACGCCAGCTGCGCAGCACACCGACCAGCCGGTCGGCCGCGCCCAACTCCACCACGATGTCCAGGCTCTGGTGCTGCAACGTCACGACCCGGCGCACCTCGTCCGGGACCGTGACCGTGCGGTTGAGTTGATCGACGACGGTGCGGGCGGAGGCGGCAGAGGCCACGGCGAGGAAGGCCAGCGCCACGGCAGCGGCGAGGCGGGAACGGATCGGCATGCGCCACCTTGTGTGGTATGCGGGCGTTGTGTTCCCAAGAGCATAGCGTGACAACCCATCGCCGCCCAGGAGCGCCGCCGTGCCCGAACCGCTCGTCATCCTCGCCGCCGGCAGCCTGCGTGCGGCGCTGACCGACTACGCTAGAGGCTGGGACGGCGACCCGCCGGTGCTGGCCTTTGGACCCGCCGGCTTACTGCGGCACGAGATCGAGCACGGACGGCCCTGCGACATCTACCTGTCGGCGAACACGGCCCACCCGCAAGCGCTGGCCCGCGCTGCGTCCGTGCCATGGCGCGCCTTTGCCACCAACCCGATCCGCGTCGTGACCCGGCCCGATGTCGGCGTCAGCCCCGAGACCCTACTCGCCCACCTGCTCGACCCGGCCACCCGGCTCGGCACCTCGACGCCCGGCGCAGACCCAAGCGGCGACTACGCGCTGGCCCTGTTCGACGGCTGCGAGGCGGTGCGGGTCGGGGCGGGCGCAACCTTGCGTGCCAAGGCCAGGGCGGTCGTGGGCGCCGCGATCCCTGAGCCGGGTTCAGTGCCCAAGGAGCGTGGCATCGCCGAACTGTTCGCGGGCAATGCCATCGACACCTTCGTCTGCTACCGGACGACGGCACTCGCGCTCGGCTCGGCGGTCGATGTCGTTACGCCACCGCCGGAACTGAGCGTGTCGGCGACCTACGGGCTGGTCGTGCTTCGACCGAGCCTGGAGGCCGATCGCTTCGCGGACGGGCTGTTTGGTCCCCGCGGTCGCGCCGTTCTCCGTCCCTACGGTTTCGATCCGGCTTGAATGCCTATCACCGGTTCAGCGCCAGTTTGCCCACGGTCGCCGGGGTGCCGCGCCAATTCGCCGGAAATGCCGACTCGAGCTGGCGTACCTTCGGCATGTCGTTGATGGCGATGTAGGGCTGGTTCGGGTGCAGCACCAAGTAATCCTGATGATAGGTTTCGGCCGGGTAGAACGGGACCGCCGGGTCGATGCGGGTGGCGATGGGGGCGTCGAAGACGTGAGCGGCGTCGAGCTGCGCCACATAGGCCCGGGCGACGCGGTCCTGCTCGGGCGTTTCGACGAACAGCTCGGACCGGTATTGCGTCCCACTATCGGGCCCTTGCCGGTTCACCTCGGTCGGGTCGAGCGCCACGGTGAAGAAGATGTGCAGCAGCGTGCCGTAGCTGACTTTCGCCGGATCATAGGTGACACGGACGGCTTCCGCGTGACCGGTCGAGCCATCGCTCACCTGCTCGTAGCTCGGGTCCGCCACCATCCCGCCAGCATAGCCGGAGACGGCGCTCTGGACGCCGTCTACGTGCTGGAAGACGGCCTGCACGCCCCAAAAGCAGCCGCCGGCGAAGACGGCCGTCTGCAGGCCGGTGCCCACCGCCTCGTCCAGCGCGGGCGCGGGAAGGATTCGGGCGGGAGTATCGGCCATCGCGGCCGTCGGCCAGGACCGGGCTGCGAGTACGAGGACAGCGGCGCCAAGTGCGACGCCGACGGACTTTGTCGCGCGGGGGAAGGTCATGAGCTCGTATTCTCCTTGCTGGCGTGTGGCCGTCGGCTAGCGATAGGCGGCGAGCATGCCGGCGGCAGGGTATCGGGTGCCCGCTGCGGCACCGGGCGGAATGGCCGCACCCAACGCCTCGACCTCGTCTGGGGTCAACGCGACGGCGAGTGCCCCGAGGTTCTCGTCTAGCCGGGCGGTGTAGCGCGTGCCGGGGATCGTGACCACGTCGTCACCCTGGGCCAGCACCCAGGCGAGCGCGACTTGCGCGGGGGTGCATCCCTTCTCGGCAGCCAGTGCCTCGATATGGCCGACGAGGGTCCGGTTATGGGTGAAGTTGTCGCCCTGGAACCGGGGATGGTCGGCGCGGCGGCCATCCACGTCCGCGAGGGTCTGGATCGTGCCGGTCAGCATCCCGCGGCCCAGCGGCGAGTAGGCGACGAAACCGATGCCGAGGGCGCGGGTGGTCTCGCGGGTCTCTTCCGCTTCGGCGCGATACAGTAACGAGAACTCGGTCTGCACGGCGGCGATCGGATGCACGGCGTGGGCGCGCCGGATCGTCTCAGGCTTCGCCTCGGATAGGCCGAGGAAGCGCACTTTGCCTTGTTCGACCAGGCGCGCCATGGCGCCGACCGTGTCTTCGATCGGCACCGCGGGATCGACGCGGTGCTGGTAGTACAGGTCGATGAATTCGACCCCCAGGCGCGCCAGGCTGGCCTCGCAGGCCTGCTGCACATACTCGGGCCGTCCATCGACCCCGGGCACCCCGTTGCGGCGGATGTTGCCGAACTTCGTGGCCAGCACCAGTTCGGCGCGCCGGCCCTTGATCGCCCGCCCGACGACACCCTCGTTATGGCCCATGCCGTAGACGTCGGAGCTGTCGAGATGGTTGGCGCCCCGATCCAGCGCGTGGTGGATCAGCGCCTCGGACGCTGCGTCGTCGGCCTCGCCATACACGCCGGAGAGCGACATGCAGCCAAGCCCGACCGGCGAGACGAGGAGATCGCTTTGCCCAAGCTGGCGTCGAGCGGCAATTCGAACGGTGTCCATCGTGGCTCCTGCACTCGGTCCGATCGGTATACGTCGTTGTGTGCCCGGTCCCAACCGCGCTATTTCTAACGATACGGCGATTACGCAATCCTTGAGGTTCCAGCGCTTGACCGAGACCCGCTCCTCCGTCTGCCCGCACGATTGTCCCAGCACATGCGCGCTCGACATCGAAATATTGGACCGCAGCACGATCGGGGCCGTGCGCGGCGCCGACAATCCCTACACGATGGGCGTGATCTGCAACAAAGTCGCGCGCTATGCCGAGCGTATCCATCACCCGGAGCGCGTCCTGTATCCGATGCTGCGGACCGGGCCGAAGGGCGCGGGCGAGTTCCGCCGGATCGGTTGGGACGAGGCGCTGGACCGGATCGTCACCGGGTTCAATGAGGTAACAGGCCGGCACGGGAGTGAGGCAGCGTGGGTGTACAGCTCGGCCGGCACGATGGGCCTGGTGCACCGGGACGGCATCTTCCGCCTGCGCCACGCCATGCGCTGGTCCGGCCGCAAGGGTACGATCTGCAGCACCATCGCGACCGCCGGCTGGACCGCCGGCTGCGGCCGGGTCAGCGGGTCGGACAGCCGCGAGATGGCGGTGGCCGACCTCAACGTGCTGTGGGGCACCAACCCGGTTTCCACCCAGGTCAACGTCATGGCCCATGTGACCCGGGCCCGGAAGGAGCGTGGGGCGAAGCTCGTCGTGATCGACCCCTATCGCACCGGCACCGCCGCGGCCGCCGATATGCACCTCGCGGTCCGACCCGGGACCGATGCGGCGCTGGCCTGCGCGGTCATGCACTGCGCCTTCCGCGACGGACATGCCGACCGCGCCTACATGGCCGACTACACCGACGACCCGGCCGCGCTCGAGACGCACCTGGCCACGCGCGGTCCCGCCTGGGCCGCCGAGATCACCGGGCTTGCGGTCGAGCAGATCGAGGCATTCGCGGCGCTCTATAACGCGACGCCGCGCGCCTACATCCGCTGCGGCTACGGCTTCACCCGCGGCCGCAACGGCGCGGCCTCGATGCACGCGGTGAGTTGCCTGCCCGCCGTGACGGGCAAATGGCGGCACGAGGGCGGCGGCGCGCTGTTCGGCAACAAGGGCATCTACACCTGGGACAAATCCCTCATCGAAGGGACCGCGCTGCGCGACCTGTCGATCCGCGAACTGGACATGAGCCGGATCGCCAGCATCCTGACCGGCGACCCGGCTGCGCTGTGCGGCGGCCCGCCCGTGCACGCCGTGCTGATCCAGAGCGGCAACCCGGCCTCCGTCTGCCCCGACAGCAACCGCGTGCGCCAGGGCCTGCTGCGCGAGGACCTGTTCACCGTCGTGCACGAGCATTTCCTGACCGAGACGACGCGCTACGCCGACATCGTGCTGCCGGCGACCATGTTCCTCGAGCACGACGACATCTACCAGGCGGGCGGCCACAGCCACATCCAGATCGGCCGCGCAGTCATCGATCCGCCGGGAGAGGCGCGGTCCAACCACGATCTGGTGTGCGCTCTGGCGCAACGCTTCGGCCTCGATCATCCCAGCTTCCAGATGACGGCGCTGGAACTCGCGGACGCCACCCTGCGCGCCTCTGGCTACCCTTCGGCCGAGGAGCTGACCGCCCGGCGCTGGGTGGACGTGCAGCTGCCGTTCGAGCGCGCCCATTTCCTCGACGGCTTCGCCCATGCCGACCGCAAGTTCCACTTCCGCGCCGACTGGCGGGCGCTGGGCGACACCGAGGGACGCCTGCCGCCCTTGCCCGACTACGCGCCGTTGACGGACGGGGCGACCCTGGACCGGCCCCTGCGGCTGGTCGCCGCACCAGCGCGGCAATTCCTCAATTCGACCTTCACCGAGACGCCCACGGCCCGTAAGCGCGAAGGTCGGCCGCAAGCCCTGATCAGTCCCGAGGACGGCGCCACGTTCGGCGTGTCGGACGGCGCGCTGATCCGTTTGGGCAACGCGCGGGGCGAGGTGGTGCTGCATGCGCGGTTCGTGCCGGGTCAGACGCGCGGGACGGTGGTGGTGGAAAGCATCTGGCCGGCGGAGGCGTTCGGCGGCGTGCAGCACGGCATCAACGTGCTGACCTCCGACGAACCGGCCCTGCCCGCCGGCGGCGCCGTGTTCCACGACACCGCCGTCTGGATGCGGGCGGAAGCGGAGGCTGCCGTTCTGTTAGCGGCCGAGTAGATCCAGCTCAGTGGTCCATGCTGTTGATCATGCCGACCATTTCCGCCATCCGGTGATTTTCGGCCGCGAACCTTAGGGGCTTGCAGCGCTCGACGATCACCTCTGATGCCCCCGGCTGGGTGGTGAGGATGTCCATCACCTCGGCGATGAACGCATCGAGCGGCATCGCCCGTGGATCGACGGCCTGCTTCGCGCCCATGAGTTCGGTCTGCACGTAAGGCGGCGCGATCTCGATGACCTCGACGGACGTCCCCGCCAATTGGTGGCGCAGCGACATGGAGTAGGAGTGGATGGCGGCCTTCGTCGCGGAATAGGTCGGCGTGGCGGCCATGGGCACGAAAGCTAGGCCCGAGGAGACGGTCAGCACCGCCGCTCTCGACTGCTTCAGCAGATGCGGCAATAGCGCAGCAGTGAGGCGGATGGGGCCAAGCAGGTTCGTGGCGATCGTCGCCTCCGCCGTCTCCACATAACCCGGTGCGCCCTTCAGATCTTCCGGCTGCATGATGCCAGCGTTATTGATCAGCACGTTCAGCCCCGGAAATTCCTCCAAGGCCTGCTTGGCGAATGCCTGCACGCCCGCAACGGAGCTGATGTCCATCTGCAGCGACCGCATGCCGGGATTGGCGGCGGTGACCGCGTCCAGCGCCTGTTGCCGCCGGCCGGCGATCACGACCTGGTTGCCGAGGCGGTGGAACGCCTCGGCAAGGCCGCGCCCGATCCCCGACGCGCCGCCGGTGAGGAGAATGGTATTGTCGGTGACCTGCATGATTTACGTTCCAGTCTTATGGTGGGCCGGCAAGTGCCAGCAGCCCGGCGGCAGACAGCATCGCCTGCCCCTTCTCCGACAGCATAAACAAGGCGAGGCGCGCGGCCTCCGGCCGGTCCGAGAGGATCGCCAAACCGTAGATCGGGTGGACCTCGAGCGCATCCGGAACCGGTAACGAGACCAGGCCAGGCACCTCCTTCGCCGCCGCTGCCGTGCCGCTGCAGTAGTAGAGCAACGCATCCGCAGTCCGGCAACGGCCGCGAGTACGGCAAATGGGCGATGGAGGATTTCACCGAGGTCAAGGCCATTATCGGCTACGACGCCGCCTGATCCGCCCATGAACACGAGGGGGCAAGCGGGCACCCCCCGTGCAGGATCAATCAATCAGAGAGCGGCAGTAACCGCCTTGGTCTCCAAGTAGTTGTTGAGCACTTCCTCGCCGAGCTCACGGCCCCAGCCCGACTGCTTGTAGCCGCCGAACGGCTGCGACACGTCGAACACGTTGTGGCAATTGATCCACACGGTGCCCGCCTTGATGCGCCGCGCCATCTTGTGCGCGGTGCCGAGATCGCGGGTCCAGACCGACCCGGCCAGGCCATACATCGTGTCGTTGGCCTCCTTGGCGATCCGGTCGAGGTCGTCGTCCTCGTAGCGTTCGGCGACCAGCACCGGGCCGAAGATCTCCTCGCGGACCACCTTCATCTCCGGCTTGACGTCGATCAGCACCGTCGGCTGCACGAAGTAGCCGGCATTGCCGACCGTGCCGCCGCCGGTCGCCACGGTGGCGCCTTCGGCCCGGCCGCTCTCGAGGAAGCCCCGGACGCGGCTGAACTGCTCATCGGAGACCAGCGGGCCGATCTCGGTCGCCGGGTCGAGGCCGGGGCCGACCTTGAGCTTGCTGGCGACGTCGGACACGCCCTCGATGACCTTGTCGAAGATCTTCTTGTGCACGAACAACCGCGACCCGGCGCAGCAGGTCTGCCCCTGGTTGAAGAAGATCGCGCTCGCCGCGCCGGGGATCACCTTCTCCATGTCGGCGTCGGGGAACACGATGACCGGCGACTTGCCGCCGAGCTCCAGCGAGACCTTCTTCAGGTTGCCGGTCGCGGCGCGGGCGATGAGCTTGCCCACCTCGGTGCTGCCGGTGAACGCCACCTTGTCGACGTCCGGATGGTTGGCGATGGCGGCACCCGCCGTCTCGCCGAAGCCCGGCAGGATGTTGACCACGCCCGGCGGGAACCCGGCCTGGAGGATGAGTTCCCCCAGCCGAAGCGCCGTCAACGGCGTCTGTTCGGCGGGCTTGAGCACGACGGTGCATCCGGTCGCCAACGCCGGGCCGAGCTTCCAAGCGGCCATCAGCAGCGGGAAGTTCCACGGGATGATCTGACCGACCACGCCCACCGGTTCGCGCAGGATGTAGCTGTGGTAGTCGCCCGGCGCCGAGATGTTCAGCGTCTTGCCGGACAGCTTGGTCGGCCAGCCCGCCATGTAGCGAAACGTCTCGATGGCGAACGGCACGTCGGCCGCCTTGGCCACCGTCACGGGCTTGCCGTTGTCGAGGCTTTCCAGCTCGGCCAGCTCGTCCGCATGGGCCTCCATGAGGTCCGACAGCTTCCACAGCAGCCGGGCACGCTCGACCGGCTTCATCTTCGCCCAGGGACCATCGTCGAAGGCGCGGCGAGCCGCCGCGACGGCGAGGTTCACATCGGCCGCATCGGCTTCCGCGACGGTAGCGATCTGCTGTCCGGTGGACGGGTCGAATACGGCAAAAGTCTTGCCGCTTTGGGCATCGACCCACTGACCATCGATCAGCAATTGCCGCGGCTTGCTGATGTAGTCCTTCACGGCGCTGCTGAGGCCGTTCAGTGTAACGGAAACGTCCATTTGTTCCTCCTATGCTGAGTAATTCAGGCGGTCTTGATCCAGACCGCTTTGACGTTGAGGTATTCCTCGACGTGCTGTTTGCCGCTCTCGCGCCCGTAGCCGCTCATCTTGTAGCCGCCGAAGGGCACGGCCGGGTCCATGGCTTGGTAGCAGTTGATCCACACCGACCCGGCCCGGATGCCGCGCGCGAGCTGGTGCGCCTTGGTGACGTCCTTGGTCCATAAGCCGCTGCCTAGGCCGAAGCTGGTCTTGTTGGCGCGCTCGATCACCTCGTCGATCGTCTTGAACGGGATCGCGGAGATCACCGGGCCGAAGATTTCTTCTTGGGCGATCCGCATCTCGTCCTTGACGTCGGCGAACACCGTCGGCGGCACGAAGTAGCCCTTCGACATGTCGCCGTCCGTGAGCTGCGCGCCGCCGGACAGCGCCCGCGCGCCCTCCTGCCGGCCGATCGAGAGATAGCCCGTCACCCGGTCGAGCTGCTCGGCCGAGACCAGCGGGCCCACCTGGGTCGCCGGGTCGCTGCTGTTGCCGACTTTGAGCGTCTTGCTGAACTCGGCGACCGGGGCGGTGAACTCCTCGTAGATCTTTTCCTCGACGAACAGCCGCGTGCCGGCGCTACAGATCTGGCCGGAATTGGCGAACACCGCCATGCTCGCGCCCGGAACGGCCGCGTCGATATCGGCATCGGCGAACACCACGTCCGGCGACTTGCCGCCGAGCTCGAGCGACACGCGCTTCAGGTTGCCGGCCGACGCCTGGATGATCTTCTGCCCCGTCACATGCGACCCGGTGAACGCCACCTTGTCCACGTCCGGATGCTCGGCCAGCGCCGCCCCGGCCGTCTCGCCATAGCCGGTCACGACGTTGACCACACCCGGCGGCACGCCCGCCTCTTGGCATAGCTCGGCCAGGCGCAGCGAGGTGAGCGGCGCCTCCTCGGCCGGCTTGAGCACCACGGTGCAGCCGGTCGCGAGCGCCGGGCCGATCTTCCAGATCGTCGCCGTCAGCGGCCCGTTCCACGGGATGATGGCGCCGACCACGCCGACCGGCTCCTTGAGCGTGAAGCTGACATATTCGCCGGGCAGCGAGTTCTCGATCGTCTCGCCGTGGATCGAGGTCGCCTGGCCCGCGTAGTAGCGCAACATGCCCACCGCGCGCAGTCGGCTGCCTTTCGTGCGGCTGATCGGTGCGCCCATGTCGAGCGTGTCCAGCGTCGCCAGTTCCTCGAAGTTCTGGTCGACCAGGTCGGCCAGCTTGAGCAGCAGGTTCTGCCGCTCGAACGGCTTGAACTTGCGCCACGGCCCGTTGAAGGCCCGCCGCGCCGCCTCGACCGCGCGATCGATATCCTCGCGGTCGCCTTCCGCGACGGAAGCGAGCAACTCGCCGGTGGAGGGGTTGTGCGTCTCGAAGGTCTTGCCGGAGGCGGCCTCGACCCATTTGCCGTCGATGAACAGGCGCTTGGCCTTGCCGGTCAGGAACGGATGCCGGGCTTCGACGGGCGTGATGACGTTCATGACGTCTCCTCTTGGGTGGGGGTTGGTTCGCTCAGCGCGGCCAGGAACGAGCCGAGGCCGGAGGTGCGCAGCGGCGCCCACGGCCTGGACTGCTGGCGGCACAGGCGCTTGATGGTGAGCGCGGCGTCGTGGCTGACGCAGTCGACCGGGAAGACGACGAGATCGGCCTGGCCGATCAGCCCCGGCAGCAGGGACGGATGGTCGTGCCGACCGCCATCATGCATCAGCAGACCGCCGCCGGCCTCGTCGAGCATGTCCCGCATGCGCTGGATCGCACTGGGTCGCCCGCCGACATACAGGACCCGTTGGGGCGCCAGTACTCCCGTCTCGGGCTCCGGGCCGTCTTCCCGCTCGAGCGCGGCCAACTCGCGTTCCGCCGCATCGGCCCTTGCCTCGGCGGCGCCGATCCGGGCGTGACAGGCCTGCACGATCTCGGCTGCCCCTGTGGCGCGCTGCTCCAGGCGCTCGCGCCGGGCTGTCTCGCGATCGAGGCGGGATTGGAGGTCGTTCACCAAATGCCGCATGCCGGCCAGGCCATCCTCGCTCGCGGGATAAGGGTCTTCCTTGATCCGGCCGGTCGCGAGCGAACTCAGGCGGCGAATCGTCTGGTCGCGGGCGGCGATCTCCTGCTGCAGCCGGGTTTGCTGGCGCTCCACCTTGTCCCGCAACGCCGCGTTCTCGTCCTCGAGCGCGGTCAGCCGACGGATATCCGCCCGGTTCGCAGCGCCGACGAGATGCGACAGCATATGCACGTCGCCGAACGCCCGGCGAATCCCGCTCAATCCCACATCCGGATGCGTCAGCACCGCCCAATACGCGCCCGGGATGTCGCCCGCCTTGCGATGCTCCGCCCAGCACTGAATGGCAGACGCCTCGCCCTGAAGCTTGGCGAATCGCTTGATGACGATCTCGTGGCGCTGATCGAGCGCCTTGTTCAACAATTTCGCGGCCGGCGTGTGGCGGTTACAGAGCCCGACCGCCTGGGAGTGCAAGTCGTGATCGCTCATACCGGCGATATCCTCGCGGATCGCCTTGCTCATGACCCGGCGCAACTCGCCCGTCGTGAGGCAGGTGCCGATGATCGAGCAGTGAACCGACTCGTTCAAATCCCACAATTTGGCGCGCTGAGGCTTCGGCGGCCGGAGCGCTTCATTGGCGACGGACAGCTTTCGATAGGATGGGCTGACCGGATCAGCCCTCCTCAGGAACACCGCCGGATGGGCCGTCGCACTCACGGCAGCGCCACAATGCCCTTCATGGCTTTGCTCCCTCGCTATATCTCATCAGATATGACGACAGGCCTGGGCGGAAGTCCAGAGGCTCGGCCGGGTCCGCCATCCTTCGATGGTGATGTCCTCGTTCATCTCTGGTGCTAATTTGCGGCGATGACGCGAATCACGCTCCGGATCGACTTCGACGAAAGCCGTGCGCTCGGACCGGGGAGCGAAAAATCTGGTTGAGCGCGTCGATCTGGTGATCCTGAACCTGCTCAGGCTCGTTCGGCGGCAGATGTCTTCACCATCGTTTTCTCCAGACTCACCGAAGATAGATGCTGCCTGAGGAAATCTGACGCCTTCCGGCGTTCACCCGCGAGCAGCATGTCCGCGAGTTGGACATGCTCGCGGCACCGGACGATTGCATATTTGCGGTCAAGGGACTGCCGGTACTCCATCAAGCGCCGGAGCGTGTCGATCCGTCTCAGGCTATCGATGAAAAAGCTGTTTCCGCTGGAGGCGATGATTGCCTGGTGTAACCGGCTGTTCATGTCGAATAGAACATCATTCGAGACAGTCCAGATCTCGCCATCCACCAGCCGTTGCTGTTGCGCTCGGCACTCCTCAAGGGCCGGGCGGTTCAACTCATAGCTCGGCTCCAGGATGGCGGCTGGTTCGATCACGAGCCGGAAGCGGTAGCTGTCCTGGTAGGCTTGCATGGACGTCAGCACCGGCAGGAACGCCCAGCCATGCCCAGGCAGGCGTTCGATCCAACCCTCGCCGACGATCCTGCGCAGGACCCGCGCAAGCTGTCCCTTGGTCAGATCGTATCGCCGCGCCAGCGCGTTCTCCGTGACTCTCTCGGGCAGGATTTCCCGCAGCCGGTCCTCGGCAAATGCCAGGTAGACATCGTCATCGCTTCGCGGCGGCCGAGGCCTAGCCGACACGGTCTCGCCACCCTGCGCCACGACAAAGCCACCGCCCTCGGTGGTGCCGACCACCCCCTCCTCGGCAAGCATACGCAGGGCGCTGCGGATCGGGGAACGCGACACGCGCAACGTTTCGGCGAGCACCCGCTCGACGAGCCGTGTGCCTTTTGGAGCGTTCCCGGTACGGATGTGGTCGGCGATCTGAGCCGCAAGCTGGGTCGTCAGTTCAGTCGGTGGCATCGCCCCTCCTTGCTCGAGCATGCGCTCGGCCGACGCCGTTCTATCTGCGCTGCCGCAGGCGCGCCACGGGAGCTATCGGGCCATCAGTATCGTTTGGTATTTTGAACTTGTAAGATACCACATGCCCTGTTAGGCCGCTTCTAAGCTCAAAACGAAATCACTTGGGCAGCACAGGGGTGAAACGTGGACGTCTGGGATTGCAACCAAGCCGACCATCAGCCGCCGCCGGATTGCAGTTATTGCACACGGGACGGCAACGGCAGCCATCAGACCGGGACGACCATGGCTCGCGAGCGCTGGTGGAAGCTGATGGACACCGACATCGGCATCATTCCCCTGCCGATCTATGTGGTTCTGCTGGGCGTCGTCGTGACCTTCACGCTCACCGGCCATGTCGGTGGCGAGATCGCCATGGTCATCGCGATCATGACCTTGTTTGCTTTCACGCTTGGCGAGATCGGCAAGCGGCTACCGGTGATCCGCAACCTGGGAGCTGGCGCGGTGCTGGTCACGTTCGTGCCGTCCTATCTGGTCTACAAAGGCTGGATCCCGGCACCGGCGGCCAAGGTCGTGGGCGCCTTCTTCACCTCGACCAACATCCTCAGCCTGTTCATCGCCGCCGTCATTGTCGGAAGTATCCTCAGCATGGACCGCTCCATGCTGATCAAGGGTTTTGCCAAGATCTTCGTGCCGCTATTGGCCGGCAGCATGGTCGGCGCAGTCGTCGGCACGACGGTCGGCGCCGCCCTGGGACTCGGCGCCTTCGACACGTTGTTCTTCATCGTCGCCCCGATCATGAGCGGCGGCGTCGGCGAGGGCGCCATCCCACTTTCCATCGGCTACGCGGCCGTTACGAGCGCGCCGCAAGGCGAAATTCTCGCGCGCGTCCTGCCCGCCATCATGGTCGGCAACCTGGTTGCGATCGTGCTGTCCGGCGCCCTCAACCATCTGGGCAAGAAGCGTCCCGGCCTTACCGGCGAGGGCCGCCTACAACCCGGCGGAGAGGTGGACCTGGTTGCCGCACTCGACGGCGCCAAGCCGGACGGCAACGTCCAGAATATCGCCGCGGCCTCCATGATCGCCGTGACGCTCTATTTGTGCGGCGTCCTCGCCTTCCAGTTCCTGCGCTTCCCGGCCCCGGTGGTCATGTTGTTCCTGGCGGTGCTGTTGAAGCTCGCGCACGGCGTGTCGCCCCGGCTCCAGGCTGGCTCCTACACGGTGTATCGCTTTTGCTTGACCGCAGTTGCCTATCCGATGCTGTTCGCCTTCGGCGTCGTGCTGACGCCGTGGGAGAAGCTGGTCGCCGGGCTGGCCCCTGCGAACCTCCTCACCATTGTCGCCAGGGTCGGATCGATGGTCATGACCGGCTTTCTTGTCGCACGGTGGGTCGATCTCTACCCGGTCGAGAGCGCGATCGTCACGAGCACGCATAGCGGCATGGGCGGTGCGGGCGACATCGCGATCCTGACCGCCAGCAACCGCCTACGCCTGATGCCCTTCGCACAGATCGCCACGCGCATTGGCGGCGGCATCACCGTGACCATCGCCTTGATCGCCATGGCCTACTTCGCCCACTGATCACGTAGGAGCAACTCGCATGAAAATCCTCGTTCTACCCGGCGACGGCATCGGGCCCGACATCACCAAGTCCACCCTCGAGGTACTTCGTATCGCCGATGCGGCGTTGTCCCTCGGACTGGAGTTCGAAACCCGAGAGATCGGGCTAGCGACCCTGAAAACGCGGGGCACCACCCTGCCGCAAGAGGTGATGACCCGCATACCGGAGGTCGACGGTGTCATCCTCGGCCCGGTCTCGCACTACGAATACCCGAGCCGCGACAAGGGCGGCATCAACCCGTCCGGCGAGCTACGTGTCAAATTCGAGCTGTACGCCAATATCCGTCCCTGCCTCTCGCGGGAAGGACTGACCATCCTCCGCCGCCCGATGGACCTGGTGATCGTCCGCGAGAACACCGAGGGTTTCTACTCCGACCGCAACATGTTCGCCGGCAGTGGCGAGTTCATGCCGGACCCGGACATGGCATTCTCCATCCGCAAGATTAGCGCGAAAGGATCCGCCCGCGTCGCCCGAGCCGCATTTGAGTTGGCCAGAGGCCGCCGCAAGAAGGTCACGGCCGTCCACAAGGCGAACGTGGTCAAATTGTCCGACGGCCTGTTCTTGCGCGAGGTTCGTGCGGTCGCTGCAGAGTACCCCGACGTCGAGCTGGAAGAGCTGATCGTCGACGCGACCGCCGCGCTGCTGATCCGCACGCCGGATCGCTTCGACGTCGTCGTGACGACCAACATGTTCGGCGACATCCTTTCGGACGAGGCGTCCGAGTTGTGCGGCAGCCTGGGCCTGGGCGGCTCCATCAACGTCGGCGATACCATCTGCGTGGCTCAAGCGCAGCACGGGTCGGCACCAGATATCGCTGGCAAGAACCTGGCCAACCCAACCTCGCTGATCCTCTCTGCCGCCATGCTGCTCGACTGGCGCGGCCGGCGTGACGGCAATGCCAAGCTGGTCGAAGCCGGCGTGTTGATCGAGCGCGCCGTAGAAAGGGTACTCGATAATCCGATCACCCGGACCCCCGACATCGGCGGCACCCTCGGCACGGATGCCTTCACGACTGCCGTCATCGCCGCGATGCACGACACTCTGGCTGGGAGCATCGCAGCGTGAGCGAGGTTCTGCATCGGCCCGAAACAGCTTCGGCCACGATCGCATCCATCAACCCGGCCACAGAGGTCGAACTTGCACGCTTCGACCTCCACTCGCCTGCTGAAATCGACGGCGCACTCACGGCGGCGGTGAAAGCACAGGCCTGCCGGAGGCGGAAGGCGAGATCGAAAAATATGCTTGGGCCGGTTGCCGTCATCAAACGGTCCGGTTACGGCCGCGAACTCGGCACCTGCGGGATCAAGGAGTTCGTCAACATCGAGACTGTCTGGATTGGTCGAGCCCAGGCGGAGTCTTCACTTCCTCGGACCAAGGGAGATTGATCATGACCGACGCAGCCATGCAGAAGCCTGTTGTTTTGCGCCCATCCGAAATCCCAGCTCGCCAGCGCGGCGGTGGAGCCAAAACGATCCCGCTGGTGACCCGCAGGACGGGCTCGACCAGCTTCATCAACGGGATCACCATTTTCGAGCCTAACGCCGCCATCCAGATGCACAAGCATAACTGCGAAGAAAGCGTTCTGATGCTCGAAGGCAGCGCCGTCGCCGAGATCGACGGGATCGACTACCCGGTCAACGCCGGTGACATCACGTTCATTCCAGCGGGTATACCCCACCGTTTCCGCAACGTATCCGCGACCGAGGGCATGCGCATTCTTTGGACCTACGCCTCCATCGACGCTACGCGCACTCTCATTGAAACGGGCGACACGAGGAGCATCGACGAGGAGCACAGCGCACCGATCGCTTCTTGACCGAATCGAAGCCCGATAGCGGAGCCGCCGGACTTTGCTGGCTTCGCAAGCAAGCATTGGCGCGCGCCGTTACGTCGTCAGGGCTAGCAGCGCGAAGCTCGCCAACCAGTGCTCGCCCGCGTAATCCCCGGTCACATGGGGCAGGCTCGCGGTAAGGTGCAACTCGGCGCCATGCTGCATCAAAAGGCGACGCTCATCAGTTTCCGGCAAAGCTGCAGCCAATGCCCTAAAACACCAAGCTCGGCTAAGATTTAAACCGTCCAGATGCGCGATCTTGCCGTCGCTCCGATCGGTGACGGCGGCGGGCGTCAACAAATTCGCCGGTTGGCCAGTGCCCAGGCGCGGCAGAAATCCCTTGAACCAAAATAGGAAGCGCTCCGGCGGCATCAGGCGGCGCATGCACTCGGCTTCGATCAATGCGTGGGATAGGAAATCGTCGCCGCCCGGCTCGCCCCAAGCGGGGCAATCCAAATCGTCCCCATACCAGCGCTCCGCAGTCCGGAGCAGAAGCGTGGTGAAGGCTGAGTCGTTCGTCCCCTCGGCATAGTCGGCCGCCATCCGCAGCCCGAAGGCGGTGTTGAAATGCGTTCCAACCCGCACGGGATAGCCCGCGATCGGCAGGAAGTCTCGAAAGCGTTGCGCGATGATCTCGGCGAGAGGGGCCAGGGTCAGGCCCCATCTCGGCTCGGGGAGGGACGACAATTCGTCCGCCAGTTTCAACAGCCATGCCCACCCGTACGGGCGCTCGAAGCCGCGCGCGGTCGGCGCTTGGAAATAGGCACCTTCACCGGCGACTTTCGCCGGGGTGATCTGGCGGTCGAACAGGGCTCGGACGCTTTCCGCTTGCGGCCCGGTGGGATACTGCCGAAGTAGCCGGGCCAAGAGCCAGTAGCCGTGCACGCAGGAATGCCAATCGAAGCTGCCGTAGAAGATCGGGTGGAGCTCCGACGGTGTGCGCGCGTCATCCGGCCCGGACAGGCCGTGGGTCAGCTTGTTGGGATACTCCCGCACGACATGGGCCAGCGCGGTGGCCGTGAAGCGGACGGCAATCTCAGGTGTCAGGATGTGCGTCATCGAAGGTCTCCAGCGGGCTGCGTAGCATCTGCGGGGAGGCGCCCGTGCAGGCGAACCAGAACGGCCTGCAACAAGCGGGGCAGCATGTAGATGGGCAGTTGCGTGGCGGCGAAGAAAAGCGCCATCGGCGGCGACACGGTTGCGCCCAGCACTGCCCACACCAGCCCCACGTTTCGGTTGCCCAGGATCAGGCCCATCGTTGCCCGTCTCTCGACGCTGCCCGGTAAAAGAAGGCCAACACCCTGAAGGGCGACATTGACGGCGAACGCCAGTGCCACCGCCGTCAACGCCGTCGCCGGGTCCGCCAGAAGTCGGGCCTGCATGCCTGCCATCGTGGACAGCGCGAACACCAGCAGCCCGGCCAGCACCATGGCATCCACGCCCGTATGATGCCGGACCAGCAGCGCAGCAGCGCGGTGACGCAGCAGCAGGGCGACGCCCTCGGCGCTGCCGATCAGCAGCGCCAGCCGCCAGGCCAGGGCAACGGGATCGATGCTCACGCCACCAAACAGCGCGGCGAGCAGGGGTATGCTGAGTGGCGCGATGGCCATGGCCGCGAACGTCGCCACCAACGCGAGCGCCGGGTCGAGTCCGAGCATCCTCGCCACAGCGGCGTTGCCGCTCGAGGGCGGGGCGGCAACAGCCAGAACCAGCGCCACCGAAACTTCCGGCGGCAGCCCGGCGCCGTGAGCCAGCGCTCCGACGACCAAGGGGCACCCAACCATGGCGATCAGCGGCAGTGCCATGACCGCCATGGGCCGTCGCAGGGTGGCACCGATCTCTCGCGTATCCACGCGCAGCAACGTGCCCAGGACAAGAACGAAGACGGCGAATGGCATCGCCGGGCGAGCTTGCTCGGCCAGCCACGGCCAGAGCAAGCCGACACCCACCCCCATCGCCAGCAGGCTGGGGCCCAGCTTCATCAGGGCAACGACGACGCGTTCCATGGCTCTACCCGCGGGTTCGAAAGGCAGGTATAGGCGCTCGCCCGATCATCCTCTAAATAGATAATTGTAATGATGAGAATTGTTCAGCCGAATTTGGCTTCGATCGACCTGAACTTGCTGGTCGCGTTCGAGGCACTGCTGGACGAAGGCAACGTCACCCGGGCCGGACAGCGCATCGGCTTGGCGCAACCATCCATGAGCAGTGCCTTGAACCGGCTGCGGGGCTTGTTCGGCGACGATCTGTTTGTCCGAAGCGCCAGCGGAATGCTGCCAACCCCCCGAGCCCTTGAACTGGCTGGACCCGTTCGGGAGGCGCTTCGGCACGTTCGCTTGGTCTTGGAACGGGAGGGGAGCTTCGATCCTGCGACGTCGCGCCATCGATTTCGGATCGCGGTCACAGATTACGGCGACCTGATCGTCGTACCCGCGCTGGTTCAGGCACTGAGGATCCAGGCGCCGGGGGTTGACCTCCAAATCCACCCCATCGGCAACCCGGCGATGGCCATCGAGCAACTGGAGAGCGGCAAGATCGACGCGATGATCGGTGGCCACCTGCCGCTTCCTCGCGATGGCTTTCGGCAGCGTCTCTGCGACGAGCGCTTCGTGTGCATCCGCGCCACTCGGCACGCGGGTACTCACCCCGCGCTAGACCTCGCCAGTTATGCCGCTTTGCCACATGCTCTGTTCTCGTCCTCGGGCGGGGACGGTGGTCCCGCCGAAATGGATGCCATCCTGCTCAAACACAAACTGTCTCGCCGTGTCGTCGTGACGCTGCCCCATGTCATGGCGCTGCCTTTTACTGTCGCTCATACCGACTTGGTGGCCGCCGTCGCCGAGCGCGTGGCGCAACTTCTTGCCAATCTCGCCGACATCGCCGTGCTTCCGCTGCCGATCGAAGTCCCGCCGTTCGGCGTCGACCTGATCTACACCAGGCAAAGCGTATCATCAGATGCGGCCCGCTGGTTTGTGGCACTGACGTCCGAGGTTGGAGGCTGCATCAGTGCTTCATGCATGGCGCGGGTGAACCCGGGCGCAGGGTTGTGAGCAATGCGGACGCCACAGCGATCATTGCCGCGAACGCATACAGCGCATCGACATAGCTGCCGCTCACATCATGCACCCAGCCGGCGAAACCCGGACCCACCCCAGCGCCCGCGCTGAACGCCGCCAACCCCCAGCCGTAGATCCGAGCGTATTGGCGCATGCCGAACAGATGCCCGATCAGATAGGCCAGCAGATCCACCTCCGCTCCCGCCGCCAATCCCACCAATACGATCGCGACCGGTGCCGCATCGCCCCGGGCCAGCAACAGGCAACTCGCCGCGGGCAACAGGATGTACAGCGGCGCAATCACCCGCACCGCAAACCGGTCGACCAGCGCCCCAACGGTCAACCGGCCGATGATGATCGCGATCCCCATCAGCCCCAACGCGCGCGCAGCCTGTGTGGACGAAAGCCCGCTGTCTCCCAGCATCGCTGGCAGATTGACGATGAATCCGCCCACCACGACAGAGATCAGGAAGAACGCCGCCAGCAACCGCCAGAACACACCGGTGCGGAATGCCTCTCCCACTGTCATGCCCGGGAGGGCCGCCCGGGCCGGGTCGCCAGCCAGGCCCTCTCCGCGAGCACGCAGGAATAACAGCACCAACGGAAGCCCCACCACCACCTGCGCGGCTGCCAGGGCGTAGAACCCGGCCCGCCATCCATAATCGGCGATGATGCCGCCCACCACCGTCGGGCCGATCGCCGCGACCACCCCGGTTCCGCACAGCGTGGTCCCGAGCGCCAACCCGCGGCTGACGGTGAACCAACTCGCCACCGCCCGCGTCCAAACGATCGGTGACGTCGCTGCCCCCAGCACCGCCAGCAGCGCCCAACCGGCATACCATAGCGGCACCGAACCCCCATGGATCGTCAGCCCCAGATACCCCAGCGCGAACCCCACCATCGCCAGCGCCGCGACGGGCCGCACGGGGAATCGGTCCACCAGTAATCCGACCAGGGGCGCCATCAACGTCACCCCCACTTTGAGGAACAGCAGCCCGCCGGTAATCGTGGCGCGCGGCCAGGCGAAGGCCTGCTCCAGTGGCCGGATGAACAGCCCAGTGGTGTAGATTGGCAGCCCAGTGATGCCGAGCCCCACCCCAACCGCGGCGGCCAGCACCACCGTCCACGCCGACCGCCATTCCGAGCGCGCGGAGGCGGCCGGCTGCAATAGGCCAGCGGCCGCCTGCGGCATCAAAGCGCCTCCATCAGCCGGCCGAATCCGACCACCCGATCCGCGATCCCTGCCCGCCGCAGCGCATGCCAATACGTCGCCACGTTGATCGCGATCACCGGCTTGCCCAACCAAAACTCGGCGGCCGTGGCCACCGATACCGCGCTCAGGTTCGTCCCGACCTGCACGATTGCGTCGACGTCATCGCCATCCAAGGCCCGAAACGTATCGCGCACGATGCCAGCCGGCACCGCGGCGATGCCAGTCCAGCTGGGGCAGCGCAGACATTTATCGCGGACGCAGTCGAACCCGGCCTCGGTGAAGTACCGCCGGACCTCGTCGTTCGCCGCCGGAAAATAAGGCGACATGAACGCGATCCGCCGAACCCCGCCATAGGCACGCAGCGCCGCCGCCACCGCATGCGACCCGCACGTGACCGGCACCCCCGCCGCGTCCTCGATCGAGGCTTGGAAATCATCGGCGCCTTTCAGGCCGCCGAAGAACGTCACCGCGGACATCCCCATCACCAGGCTGTCCGGCGCCGCCGTCATGACGCTGCGCACTGCATCGATGGTGTTCTCCCCGATCAGCCGGGCGCCGGCCATGAAGCTCTCGTTGCTGATCGCTTTCGCATCGGGCGTGAAGATCCTGCTGTAATGGTTGGTCACCCCCGGTGGCCGCAATGCCTCCAGATCCGGCTGCACCACGGTGTTGGTGGACGGACCCATGACTCCGAATTTGTGCCGCCAGCCAAGGGCATCGCGGGGCACGGTCTGCGCTCCGTTCATGCGATTTCCCTTTCCCGCGCCACCGCGGACAGCATCGATTGTCGCAGCAGATAAGCTCGCCGCCGGACCGGGTCGGCTGCCGTGGCCGACAGCTCGGCTTCTTGCGCCACCTGCCGGTCGCCTCCCGACATCTCGATCAACCGCTTATTCTGCATCGACTGGGCCTGGATGAACTCGTGCATCACGGTCCGGCGCTGCCGTTCGTAGGCATCGAGCAACGGCTCCGCCTCGGCTCCCTCCCTGACGATCGGCACCAGCTTGCCGCAGAGATTGCGCACGTCGTGCAGCGCCGAATTCATTCCGAACCCGCCCAGCGGATTGTTGAGGTGGGCGGCATCGCCGACCAGGATCACCCGCCCGCGCCGATATTGCCGGGCGACGCGCTGATGCACTCGATAGATTGTCCGATGCGTGGTCGCTATCTGGGCCGGCTCCCCCAGCAACTGCGCGAAAACCTCGTCCTTGCGCGCATCGGTCAGCAATTCCGCATCGGGCGTGGCCGCATCTGCCGCGACCAGCACGCGCCAGGCCGTGGGTGCGCGCAACAGCACCATCCACTGGGCAGGATCCGCCATGTAGTTGATCAGGCCGACGTCTCGGAGCCGCTGCTCGACCGGTTCGATCGTGGAGAGGCAGAGAAACTTCTCCTCATAGGTGAAGCCTTCGAATTCGATTCCGGTCCATTTGCGCAGGATCGAATTCGCCCCGTCGCAGGCCACCAGGTAGCGGGCGCGCACCGTCTCGACCGCATGCGGCGTCTCGACATGGACGTCGATATGCGTGCCGGTCTCCGCATATCCCACCGCCCGGCAGGAGAACCGCACCGTGGCCGATGGCAGGCCCTCGAGCACCTCGATCGCGTGGCCGGTCAGCTTCCATTGCTCGGCCTGCAACCGGTAGGGAAATGCCGTCACATCCGCCAGTTCGGAAAAGTCGAACCGCACCTGGTGCCCGGTCTGCCGGTTGATCCAACGGTATTCCGGCGCACGCAACCCGGCCGCGTGCAGCGCCTGGCTCAATCCAAGAGATGCCAAGTATTCCAGCGTGGGCGGATGGAAGGTCGATGCGCGCAGATCCTGTGCCGGTGCCGAAGCTGCCTCGAGCAGCAATACCCGCACGCCTGCTTGCGCCAAATGCACCGCCGCCACCACACCGGCAGGCCCGGCGCCCGCTATCGCGACATCGAACTCTTCCATAGCCTCTTCCCCCGCTGTGACCGGACCCGGCCGTTGAAGTCTGGCGTCACAGGCGGCGTGTGTCGACGATGTGGCCCGCCTGCATGACGGTACCTCACCGCACAGATGATGCACCAAAGCGAGATCGGCTTATAAAGATCCCCATCGCCGCGAGTGTCCCAGCAAAGACCGGCTCGCGGTGCCGGCGTTCAGATCCGTTTCTGCAGCATGGCAAGTTTCGCCGCCCCACCCCGCCGTGCGTCCAACCTGGCGGTGCAGCGGGCCACCATGGCAGGCGATTTCCACCCTCCGGACTGCATCACGGCCGGTAATTCCACCCCGTAGCGCACTTGGTCCTGGGCCGCGCCCACCCGGCTACTGTGCCCGCTGATCGCGGCAACCACCCCGGCCGCCGTCGCCATGGCCTTGAACACCGGAGCCACGTCGCCCGGATCGAGCGGGCCGCCGATCCTGCCCCCCTTGCCGACGGACCGGAACAGCTTGCCCTCGCGGTGTCCAGCCACACCACCTCGCTGAGATGGATCTGGTTCCAATTCGCGCCGAGGAAGGCTTCCTGGAAGAGGACAGCGGCCGTCTCCATCGTACGGAAGGTCCCGAGCTTTCCCATGGTAACCAGCTTGGATGCGGCCGGCCCGATGTAGCGCCTCATGATCTCCCGATAGTCCTGAAGATGCGATGGATCGACGTCGAGGTACTCAAGCGACGGCTTTCGGTCTGGACGATGGCCTGATCCTGTCCAGCCCCGCGGAAAGACAAAGGACTGTGGCGTCGTCACGAGCATCTCGGCCCGTAGCAGTTGCACACCTTGCGACTGTGGGACACTGACGAGTTGATCGACGACGTCGTGGGGAACGGAAGTAGACGAATTCGGCATGCCTCCAGACGGGCGCCGCCGATTGGCTCTTGAAGATCGAGCTGTGGCGATAGAGTGAGCGGCCCAGGCACGTGTTCCCGAACTGGCTCCATTCGGTCGCTGCCCTTTCGAGCGCTTCCATGGCGCCTGTTGATTTTGTGTCGAGCGTCTGCGCCAGCACGACCAGCCGCTCATGCGGCTCAATACGGACTACTTCCGGCTCACAAGAAGTAGTCACAGGCTGCTCTAGGTAGCGTGGACAAAGCTGATCCATTGCCTGATTGAGGCAAGTTTTGCGAAG
>CAZZVQ010000063.1:24016-28475 GCA_964657565.1 uncultured Acetobacteraceae bacterium | reverse complement strand
CTCGAACCCGCGACCTCCGGCGTGACAGGCCGGCGCTCTAACCAACTGAGCTACACCCGCAAGCGGCAGGGCGCACCCTCTACGGCCCGCGACCGGACCCGTCAAGCGCGGATGTGCTTGCAAACGCAATCGAACAAATCGAGAAACCATGCCGGAGGTCGCATGCGCATCGAGATCAAGGGTCTATCCGAACTGCGGCAACGCCTCGCGCAAATTCGCCCTGAAGAGATCATGGCCCGCGCCCTCGCCGAACAGGCGCAACGTTTGGCCGAGGCGGTGCAGGAAAACCTCTCCGAACCGCAAGGCGCCGGGTCGCATGACACGCCCTGGGTCCGCACCGGCGCGCGCTCCGCGACAGCATCTCTGCCACCGCCAACGGCCTGGAAGCCGCCGTCGGCAGCAACGATCCCGCGGCGGCCCCGCAAGAGATGGGCACATCCCGCATTCCGCCGCGTCCATTCTTAGCCCCCACCGCCGCAGCGAACGGCGAGGCGGTCGCGAGAGGTGTCGCCGACGCTGTCGTCGTTGAGTTGGGCGGGACGAGTGCCGATAGAGATACGCCGAGTTGAATGAAAATGGCTCTGTTCGGCAGTCGAGAGACCTTTGCAATCGAGACAACTTGTCTCCCACTCGTCCCCGGCGAACTATATCGTTTTGGGACTTTTTCTTTGCTCGTTCACCGAACTCGGATTGGCAATCCTTTGTATCAGGTGACGCTGAATGACATCGAAGCCGGCCTCGGGTGGTGGAGAGAAACGATAGGACAACGGAACTCGTCTGCTCTCATGCATGCCGACACTCGGACCACCTTTCTGAGTATCGAGTCAGCACTCTACGGACTCGATCACTTAGCTACCAAAATCCCATCAAATTTGCACCTCATCCTCGTTGATAAACCGAGCCGGTTCGAAGTTCTCGAAGTCGATGGACTCGAAGATTACAGAATTTATTGTATTGAGGATGATGCGATAACTAGGATGTTGATCGCCGACGCCGAACATGACATTCGCGATTACCGTGTCCCCCGCGCGGATTTTTCTGCTGCAATGTCAGCAACGATCGAGCAACTCGAACGCTGGTTAGCTCCAACGAGCGAATCCGCTGGCCATAATGACGCTTGAAGAAGTCCTGGCGACGTTCGTAGGACAAATAGCCTGGCTACCATTCCGGCAGGTCTATCACGAAGGCGCGTGACGGTCAGAGGTGAGCAGCACCTGTGGATCCAGGCCGATGATTGGACGCTCGACTCACCGACTTGGCCAACAAGCTCCAGCGATGAACCTCTCGTCATGGGGCAACGGCTTGAACGCCTCGCCGGGTCGCGCCTGATCGACGTGCAAGCGACGGCAAGCGGCAGCATCTTCAGTGTCGGGTTCGGCGAAACGCTGACCATTCGACCAGACCGGGACCCGGCTCAAACATCGTGGTCGATCTTCTGCAAGACCGGAGGAAACGCAAGCGGGCTCAGCCGCGGAGAGCTGCTGCTCGAACTCTGACGCCGCACCGTCACCAGATGCGTCGGCTGAGTCAGCGAAGCACTAATCTATTTTCCCCAATCAACCCACCCGGCCGCGCCTGACCGCCGCCATCGCCGCGCCAAACGCCGCCTCCGGGTCCAGCGACGTCGTATCCAGCACCACCGCATCCGCCGCCTGGACCAGCGGCGCCGCGCTGCGCGTGCTATCGCGCTCGTCCCGCGCCCGCATCTCCGCCTGTATCTCCGCCAGCGGCGCCACCCCGCCCAACTCCACCCACCGCCGCCGCGCCCGCGCCTCCAGCGCCGCCGTCACGAACAGCTTCACGTCGGCATCCGGAAACACCACCGTGCCGATGTCCCGCCCGTCCAGTACCGCGCCCCGCTCCCCCGGAAACCGCCGCTGGAACGCCAGCAGCGCCGCCCGCACCTCCGGATGCCGCGCCACCGCGCTCGCCGCCGCATCGGCAGCCGGCCCGCGCAGATCACCCCGGTCCAGATCGGCAGCATCCAGCGCGAGCGCCTGCAGTTCCGCAGCCGCCGGGTCGGCCGGGTCACCCCCGGCGTCGAGCACGCGCCGTCCCACCGCCCGATACAGCAACCCGGTATCCAAATGCGGCAACCCCAACGCCGCCGCCAGCCGCCGCGCCAGCGTCCCCTTGCCCGCCGCCGCCGGCCCGTCGATCGCGATCACCACAGCGCCCATCAGACGATCGCCGCGCCCAACCCCCGCATGAGCTCGACGAACCCCGGAAAACTTGTCGCGATGAACCCCGAATCGTCGATCCGCACCGGCGCCGCCGTCACCAGCCCCAGCACAACCGCGCTCATCGCGATCCGGTGGTCCATCTGCGTCATCACCAGCCCGCCCCCCGCCGGCGTGCCCTGCCCATGCACGATCAGCGTATCGCCCTCGATCTCCACCCGCACGCCGTTCTCCGCCAGCATCGCCGCCGTCGCCCCCAGCCGGTCGCTCTCCTTCACCCGCAGCTCGCCCAACCCGTGCATCCGCGTCACCCCCGCCGCCGCCGCCGCCGCCACCGCCAGCACCGGATATTCGTCGATCATGCTCGGCGCCCGCTCGGCCGGCACCTCGATCCCGCGCAACAAGCTCTGCACCACCGTCACATCGCCCACATCCTCGCCACCCTCGACCCGGCGCTCGCCGATCGTCAGGCTAGCGCCCATTTCTTGCAGAGTCGTAAACAGCCCCGTCCGCGCCGCATTCAGCGCCACCCCCCGCACCGTCACCCGCGACCCCGGGACAACGGCCGCGGCCACCAGCGGGAACGCTGCCGACGACGGATCACCCGGCACCCCCACATCCGCCGCCCGCAACTCCGGCTGCCCCCGCACCGACGCGATCCGCCCCCTACCCTTCGGCTCCACCGTCACCTCCGCCCCGAAATGCCGCAGCATCCGCTCGGTATGGTCCCGAGTCGCCTCGCGCTCCTCCACCCGCGTCCAGCCCGGCGCATTCAGCCCCGCCAGCAGCACCGCCGACTTCACCTGCGCCGACGCCACCGGCAGCACGTAGTCCAGCGGCATCGCCGACCGCGCGCCCCGAATGGCCAGCGGCAGCCGCCCCCCCTCGCGTCCAGAAAACACCGCCCCCGACTGCGCCAGCGGCTCCGTCACCCGCCGCATCGGCCGCCGCCGCAGGCTGGCATCCCCGGTCATCACCGCGAACAGGTCATGCGTCGCCAGGATGCCGCAGAGCAGCCGCGCCGCCGTCCCCGAATTGCCCATGTCCAGCACGTCTTCCGGCTCGCGCAGCCCGCCGACGCCACGCCCGGCCACCCGCCACCGGCCCGGCTCGCGAATCATCTCCGCCCCCAGCGCCCGCATCGCCGCCGCCGTGCGCAGCACATCCTCGCCTTCCAGCAGCCCGGTGATCACCGTCTCACCCACCGCCAGCCCGGCGAACATCAGCGCCCGGTGGCTGATGCTTTTATCGCCGGGGACCGTGATGGTGCCGAGCAACGGCGTCTCGGCGCGGTGTGCGGAGAGGGGGCGGAGGGCGATATCCATGCCGGCGCGCTTATCATGGGTGGCCCCATCGCAACACCGCCTGTTTGACAGCACGCCCCGGCAATGGCATGGGCCGCCCCCTCATTCTATTGAAAGCGTGCGAGAGCGAGATGGCCAAGCCCGAACTCGGCACGAAGCGGACCTGCGTCACTGACGGCATCCGCTTCTACGATCTGAACAAGGTGCCCGCCGTGTGCCCCAAATGCGGCACCGAGCAGCCGCAGGAGCAGCCGCGCCCCCGCCGGGCCGGCGGCAACGTCCTGGAAGATAAGCGGGTCCTGAAGAAGGTCCCCGCCCCCGGACTCGAGGATGCCGAGACCGACGTCGAGGTCGCCGACGACGAGGAGGCCGAGGACGTCCTGGAGGACACCTCCGACCTCGAGGACGAGGCGGACCCGATCGGCACCGACATCGAGGTCGAGCCGGAAACCGACGACAAGGACATCTAACCCGCCTCCTTCCCCCTCTCCCCCCGGGAGAGGGCCGGGGTGAGGGAACGCCGAAAGCGCCAGCGTGTCAGATCGACCGGAGCGACGCGCCAAACGATCCAACCTCGCGGTCATCACCCTGGCCGAGGTCCTGGCGCTGTCGCTCTGGTTTTCCGGCACCGCCGCCGGACCCGGCCTGTTGGCCGAAGCGCACGCGCCGGTCGCCGGCTTCCAGGCCTGGCTGACCTCCTCGGTGCAGGCCGGCTTCGTCGCCGGCACGCTGATCAGCGCCGCCTTGGCGCTGCCGGACCGGTTCGATCCCCGCCGCGTGTTCGGCCTCGCCTGCCTGGTCGGGGCCGCCGCCAACGCCGTCATCCTCGCCCTGCCGCCCGGCGGGATCGGGGATCTCCTCTGCCGAGTCGCGACCGGCCTGGCCCTGGCAGGCATCTATCCCGTCGGCATGAAGCTCGCGGCCGGCTGGGCCAATCGCAATGACACCGGGCTCGTCGTCGGGCTGCTCGTCGGC
>CAZZVQ010000063.1:4327-24006 GCA_964657565.1 uncultured Acetobacteraceae bacterium | reverse complement strand
GGCTCACGCTCGGGTCGGCCCTGCCGCATCTGGTCAACGCGCTCGGCGGCCTCGGATGGCGGCTGACGATCGGCGCGGCGTCCGGATGCGCCGTCATCGCCGCCATCGTCATCGGGCGCGCCTCGCTGGGCCCGCTGCATGCGGCCGCACCGCGCTTCCGACCCGCGCAGGCGCTCCTGTTACTGCGCGACCGCGGTACGCGGCTGGCGACGCTCGGCTATCTCGGCCACATGTGGGAACTCTACGCCATGTGGGCCTGGATCGGCGCCTATCTCGGCGCGAGCTTCGCGGCCGCGCGCGGCGGCGCGTCATCCCCGGGTCTGGCCTCGCTGGCCACCTTCGCGGTGATCGCGGCGGGCGCCGCCGGGTCGGTGGGCGCCGGGCTGCTGGCGGACCGGGTCGGGCGCGTGCGGGTCACCTGCGCGGCGATGCTGGTTTCGGCGGCGTGTTGCCTGCTGGCCGGGCCGCTATTCGGCGCGCCGCCCGCCGTCACCGTGACGCTCGGCCTGGTCTGGGGCGTCGCGGTAGTCGCCGACTCCGCCCAGTTCTCGGCCTGCATCGCCGAACTGGCGCCGCCCGGCCTGACCGGAACGCTGCTGACCGTCCAGGTCTGCCTGGGCTTCACGCTGACGCTCTTGGGCATCCAACTCATGCCCTGGTTCATCGACCTGGCCGGCTGGGGCGGCGCGTTCACCATCTTGGCCGCCGGCCCGCTGCTCGGCATCTGGGCGATGCTGGCGCTGCAGCGCGCGCCAGAGGCGGCCAGGCTCGCCGGCGGGCGCGGCTGACGCTGTCATCGAACCGTCATGGTTCGGCTACTGTCACTGTTTCGTGAAGCCGGTTAAGCGACGGCCACACGCCGCCGATCGGAGAGAACCTTGCTTGTGAACCGCCGCACGATTTTAGCGACCGCCTGTGCCGGGTGCGCACTCCTGAGCGCCAGCCACGCCGACGCCCTGCCGTTCAACACCGGCGACCTCATCGTCAGCGTCGTCGGCAATGTCGACGGCTCCGCGCCAACCGACAACCAGGCCGCGCCGATCCAACTCCTCGAACTGACCACGACGGGCAAGGTGGTCGGCTCGATGCTGCTGCCGCAGACCGCGTCGGGCAGCAACTACGCGATCTCCGGCGAATACGGCTCGTCCTCCGAAGGTCTGCTGCATCTGTCCGGCAACGGCCAATCCCTGGTCATCGCCGGCTACGGCATCAACGCCGCCACCTACAACGCCGGCGGCGCCGCCACTTACGGCGACGCCCGGCTCGCGCAGACCACCAGCGTCCCCGGCGGCAGCGTCCCCGCCGTCGCGCGCGTCATCGCCGACATCAACGTGAACGGCGCGGTCGACACCAGCACCGCGCTGTTCGACGCCTTCGACAAGAACAACCCCCGCAGTGTCGCGACCGTCGATGGCTCCAGCTTCTACATCGCCGGCCAGGGTGCCTCCAAGACGGACACCGCCACCCAGGGCGTGTTCTACGTCAAGGACGGCACCACCTCGACCGCGCCGACCCACGTCAGCGGCACCACCGACTACCGCAGCGTGAGCATCCAGAACGGCACGCTCTACGCCTCGCGCGACGTCAACGGCGCCAACGGCGTCCAGAACACCGAAATCGACCGCTTCGCGACCGCATTGCCGACCGGCTCCAGCACGCCGACGGCGCTCCCCGGCATCGGTCCGTCGATCAACCTGGGCGCCTCGTCGTTCAACGGCGTCAACAACAGCCGCGGCCCCGGCAACTCGGCCTATCTCAGCCCGGAGGACTACGTCTTCCTGACGGACCCGGCGACCGGCAACCAGTATGTCTACATCGCCGACACCGGCAACCCGAAGAACGGCAACGTCGGCAAGGCGGCCGTCGGCGTCGGCGGGCTGCAGAAATGGGAGCTCGTCAACGGCACCTGGACGTTCCAATACGACATCTACTCCGGCCTCCCGCTGGTCCCCAATTTCAGCGGCAGCACCAGCGCCACGGCGGGCACCAGCGGCCTGATCGGCCTCACCGGCATGCTGATCAACGGCCAAGCCTATTTCTACGCCACCAACGCCACGCTCGGCGACCTCGACCAGACGTATCTGTTCAGCGTCACCGACCCGATCGCCCAGAGTTCGCGCGGCGCGGCCGCCGGCAGCGACGTGTTCACCACCATCTACACCGCCGCACCCGGCACCAATGTCCGCGGCGTGGCGTTCGCGCCGGTGCCGGAGCCGGCATCGCTGCTGGTGCTCGGCGCCGGGCTGGCCGGGCTGGCGCTGCGCCGCCGCCGCTGACCATACCTTCCCCTGCCCTGCGGCGCGACTATGCTGCCGGGCAGGAGGATACGGATGCCAACAATCGGAACGCCACTTGACGAGCGGTCGCCGGAGACCCGGGCCAACCGGGAGCGGATGGGCGGGCTGGTCGCCGGGTTGCGCGACGCGGCGGAGATCATCCGCCAGGGCGGCGGCGAGACGGCTCGGCAGCGACACCTCTCCCGCGGCAAGCTGCTGCCGCGCGACCGCGTCCGCACGCTGATCGACCCGGCCTCCCCGTTCCTCGAATTCAGCCAACTCGCCGCGCACGGCATGTACGGCGAACCGATCCCGGCCGCCGGCATCATCACCGGCCTCGGCGTGGTCGAAGGCCAGGAATGCGTCATCGTCGCCAACGACGCGACGGTCAAAGGCGGCACCTACTTCCCCATCACCGTCAAGAAGCACCTGCGCGCCCAGGAAATCGCGCTGCAGAACCGCCTGCCCTGCGTCTATCTCGTCGATTCCGGCGGCGCCAACCTGCCCAACCAGGACGACGTCTTCCCCGACCGCGACCATTTCGGCCGCATCTTCTACAACCAGGCCCAGATGTCCGCCGCCGGCATCCCGCAGATCGCCGCCGTCCTGGGCAGCTGCACCGCCGGCGGCGCCTACGTGCCGGCCATGGCCGATGAGAGCATCATCGTCCGCAACCAGGGGACCATCTTCCTGGGCGGCCCGCCGCTGGTCAAAGCCGCCACCGGCGAAATCGTCAGCGCCGAAGACCTCGGCGGCGGCGACCTGCACGCCCGCACCTCCGGCGTCGCCGACCACCTCGCCGAGAACGACGCCCACGCGCTGGGCATCGCCCGCTCCATCGTTCGCAACCTCGGCAGCCGCCCCAAGCGCCCCCCCTTCGCGCTCGACACCCCGGTCCCGCCCCGCTTCGACCCGGCCGAGCTCGACGCCCTCGTCCCCGCCGACCCGCGCGAGCCCTACGACGTCCGCGAGGTGATCGCCCGCCTCGTCGATGGCAGCGAGTTCGACGAGTTCAAGCGCCTCTACGGCGCCACCCTGGTCACCGGCTTCGCCCGCCTCTGGGGCTACCCGGTCGGCATCGTCGCCAATAATGGCATCCTGTTCAGCGAAAGCGCCCAGAAAGGCGCCCACTTCATCGAGCTGTGCGCCCAGCGCGGCATCCCGCTGATCTTCCTGCAGAACATCACCGGCTTCATGGTCGGCCGCAAATACGAGGCCGGCGGCATCGCCAAGGATGGCGCCAAGCTCGTCACCGCCGTCGCCACCGCCCCAGTCCCAAAGTTCACCGTCATCATCGGCGGCAGCTTCGGCGCCGGCAATTACGGCATGTGCGGCCGCGCCTTCTCCCCCCGCTTCCTCTGGATGTGGCCCAACGCCCGCATCTCCGTCATGGGCGGCCCGCAAGCCGCCAGCGTGCTCTCCCAAATCCGCCGCGACGGCATCGAAGCCCGCGGCGGCACCTGGCCCGCCGAAGACGAAGCCGCCTTCAAAGCCCCGATCGAGGCCCAATACGAGACCCAAGGCCACCCCTTCTACGCCTCCGCCCGCCTCTGGGACGACGGCGTCATCGCCCCCGCCGACACCCGCATGACCCTCGCCCTCGCCCTCTCCGCCAGCCTCAACGCGCCGGCCGAGCCTTGGGCGGACGGCAAACGCTTCGGCGTGTTCCGGATGTAACCCAGAATGTTTAACAAAATCCTGATCGCCAACCGCGGCGAGATCGCCTGCCGCGTCATCCGCACCGCCCGGCGCATGGGCATCCGCACCGTCGCCGTGTTCTCGGACGCCGACCGCGCCGCGCTGCACGTCGAGCTCGCCGACGAGGCCTACCCGATCGGCCCGGCGCCATCGCGCGCGAGCTATCTGGACGCCGCCCACGTGCTCGACGCCGCCCGCCGCAGCGGGGCGCAGGCGATCCACCCCGGCTACGGCTTCCTGTCCGAGAACGCCGAATTCGCCGATGCCTGTGCCGCGTCCAGCATCGTGTTCATCGGTCCACCCCCGGCCGCGATCCGCGCGATGGGCAGCAAATCCGCCGCTAAGTCATTGATGGCGCAGGCCGGCGTGCCGCTGGTGCCGGGCTACCACGGCGAGGGACAGGACCCGGCGCTGCTCGCCGCCGAAGCCGGCCGCATCGGCTATCCCGTGCTCATCAAGGCCTCCGCCGGCGGTGGCGGCAAGGGCATGCGCGTCGTCGACGCCCCCGCAGCCTTCGCCGAGAGCCTCGCTTTGGCCCAAGGCGAGGCGCGCGCCTCGTTCGGCGACGACCAGGTGCTGATCGAGCGCTACCTCACCGCCCCGCGCCACATCGAGATCCAGGTCTTCGCCGACCGCCACGGCAACACCGTCCATCTGTTCGAGCGCGATTGCTCGATCCAGCGCCGGCACCAGAAGGTGGTCGAGGAAGCCCCCGCGCCCGGCATGTCCCCCGAGCGTCGCGCCGCCATGGGCCGCGCCGCCTGCGACGCCGCCCGCGCCATCGGCTACGAGGGCGCCGGCACCGTCGAGTTCATCGTCGAGGGCGGCGACTTCTTCTTCATGGAGATGAACACCCGCCTCCAGGTCGAACACCCCGTCACCGAGGCGATCACCGGCCAGGACCTCGTCGAGTGGCAGCTCCGCGTCGCCGCCGGCGAGCCCCTGCCGCTGCTGCAGGACGCGCTGGCGATCGACGGCCACGCCATCGAGGTCCGCCTCTACGCCGAGGACCCCGCCCGCGACTACCGCCCGAGCACCGGCACGCTGCACCATCTCCGGCAGCCGAGTCCCGGCCCCGGCATCCGCGTGGACACCGGCGTGCGCCAGGGCGACGCGATCTCGATCTACTACGACCCCATGATCGCCAAGCTGGTGACCCACGGCGCGACCCGGGCCGAAGCGCTGCGCCGCATGGGCACGGCGCTGGCGGACTACGAGGTGGCCGGCGTGCAGACCAATCTCGACCTACTCCGCGCCGTCATCGCCAGCGACGGCTTCGCGGCAGGCGTGTTCGACACCGGCTACCTGGCCAAGCACCCCGACCTGCTCGGCGCCGACAAGCCGGCCGCGCCCTTGGCCGCGCTGGCAATCGCCTGTGCCGCGATCCTGGAGGGGCGGGCAAAGACGGCAGCCGCCGCCGCCGCCTGCCGGGCGGACCCGCACAGCCCCTGGGCCGCGACGTCCGGCTGGCGGCTCAATGGCGTCGGCGCGCAGGAGCTGGTGCTGCGTGACGGCGAGCAGGAGACGACGCTCCACTGCTCGCCCCAGCCCGGCGGCGCCCTGTCCGTCGAGACCGGCGGCAAGACCATCGTCGTCCGGCTCGAAGCCGGCGCGGCGTGGCTGGACGGGGTCCGCACGGCCGCCACGGCCGCCGGGTCGGACGCGGCGCTGACCGTGTTCCTCGGCGGCACCACCTGGCCGCTCGCTGTGGTGGACCGGCTCGCGCCCCCCTCCGGCGCCGGCGGGGGCGACGAGCGGCTGGTGGCGCCGATGCCGGGCCGGGTCGTGAGCCTGCACACGAGCGTCGGCGCGACGGTGGCCAAGGGCGACGTCCTGGTGCTGCTGGAGGCGATGAAGGTGCAGATGCGCCTGGCCGCCCCCCGCGACGGGACCGTGGCGAGCATCCGTGCCCAACCCGGCGACCTCGTCGATGAAGGCGTCGAACTCGTCACTTTTGCTGCCCCGTTAAGCCCTGGGTAACCTTCCGCCGGTAAGGTCCGGCTATGGACCGGGGGGCAGCATGATCACGGCGGTGCAGGAGCAGGAGCGTCAACGGCAGCGAACCCGCTCGGCCGCATCCGGCCCGGCGTTCAGCGTGCCGATGATGCCGGAACTGGGCGACATGCAGCCCGTGTCGCTGCCCAGCGCGCCCAGTTGCGTCGCCGAAAGCCCCTACAGCGCCGCCCCGACCGCGCCGAGCACCGATCTCACCAGTTTCATCGGCAAATCCGTCGGCACCGGGCAGTGCGTCGCGCTGGTCAAGGCGGCCAACCCGTCGCTCGGACCGGCCTCCGGGTGGACCGGCGGCGCGGCGGTCCAGGGCAACACCAGCCTCACGCCAGGTACTCCGATCGCCACGTTCGGCGGCAACGACCGCTACGCCAACGCGACCGACGGCAGCAGCCATGCCGCGATCTATCTCGGGCAGGACCAGCACGGGATGGTCGTGCTCGACCAATGGGCCGGCAGCAGCGCCGCGGTACGCACGATCCCCTGGTCCAATCCGGGCGCTGCTCCCGCCAACACCGGCTCCGCCTTCCGGGTCGTACGACCGGCCTAAAAGCCCTCTCCCGCTGGCGGGAGAGGGTTGGGTGAGGGTGGGGCCGTATGCGGCGACGTTGGGTTTGCGGGACCGACCACCCTCACCCCGGCCCTCTCCCGCCAGCGGGAGAGGGAGCACAGTCGGACGATGGCGTGACGGGTTTACCAGGCTCAATTGTCCCGGCGAGCCCCGGCCGATAGGATCGGCTCATGCAAAACGCTGCCGATGTAACCCCCAACACACCGATCCGCTGTGTAGCAGTCATCGGGATCGGCAACATGGGCTGGCCAATGGCCGCCAACCTCCTGAAAGCCGGCTTCGAGGTCGCGGTCGCCGATGCGGTGCCTAACCGCGCCGCCCAGTTCCAAGCCGAGATCGGCGGCACCAGCTACCACGACGCGGCCGCCGCAGTCGCCGGCGCAGACGCCATCGTGACCATGCTGCCCACCAGCAAGCAGGTCACCGCCGTCGTCGAGCAGATCACCCCGCATCTGGCGCACGGCAGCTTGGTCGTGGAGATGTCCTCCGGCATCCCCGGGGCCACCCGCAAGCTCGCCGAGCGACTAGCCGTCGCCGGCATCGCCATGATCGACTGCCCCGTCTCCGGCGGCGTCCCACGGGCCAAGACCGGCGAACTCGCCATCCTCGCCGGCGGCGCCGACGCCGATCTCGACCGTGCCGACGCGCTCCTGCGGGCCATGGGCTCGTCCATTCATCGCTGCGGCGGCATCGGCGCCGGACAGGCGATGAAGGCCCTCAACAACCTCGTCTCCGCCGGCGGTTTCCTCATCGCCGCCGAAGCATTGCTGATCGGCCAGCGCTTCGGGCTCGACCCGGACCTGATGGTCGACGTGCTGAATGCCTCGACGGGCATGAACAACAGCACGCAGAAGAAATTCAAGCAGTTCGTCCTGTCGCGCTCGTTCGACTCCGGCTTCGGCCTCGATCTCATGGCCAAGGATCTCGGCATCGCCCTCGAAGTCGGTCGCGACACCGCCACGCCGACGCCGTTCGCGGCGTTGTGCCGCGAGATGTGGGCCAGCGCCGCCGCGCTGCTCGGGCCGGGTCAGGATCACACGGCGATCGCGCAGCTCAGCGAGAAGCTGGGCGGCAGCGTCCTCGGCAAACCCTAGGCCGGCATAGACGCCATCAGCCGCTCCACCGCGTCCCGGTCCGGCAGCGACGGAATCGCGCCGCGCGAGGTGGTCGTCACCGCCCCGGCCGCATTGGCGACACGGCAAATCCGGTCGAGATCGGCCAGCGGCTCCGGCGTGCGGACCCATTCGGCCAACAACGCCGCGGTAAACGCGTCGCCCGCCCCGGTCGTATCCACCGCGGCGACCACATAGCCCGGCACGGCCCCGCTCGCCTCGCGCGTGAACCAGATGCACCCGTCCTTGCCGGTCGTGACCGCCACCAGCAGCAGGTCGTCGTGCCACAGCGCCCGCAATCCCCGCGTCACATCGGCCTCGCCGGTCAGGAACTCGACCTCCTCGGCCCCGATCTTCATGATCTCGGCGTGGCGCAGCCCGAGCAGCAGACCTTCTCGCGCCGCCGCCGCGTCCGGCCATAGCGCGAGGCGGAGGTTGGGGTCGTAACTCCGGCGCACCCCGTAGTGCCGCGCCCGCTCGATCGCGTGCAGCGTGGCGCTCCGGCACGGCTCGGTGATCAGGCTGATCGACCCGTAATGCAGGATCTTGCAATCCCGGATCGCGGCGTCGTCCACCTCCTCGGGCGCGAACAGCGTATCGGCCGCAGTGTGCCGGTAGAACAGGAACTGCCGGTCGCCATCGGCGGCCAGCGACACGAAGGCCAGCGAGGTCGGCGCCCCCGCCGCGAACAGCAGCGGCCCGGTGTCGACCCCCGCCTGGGTGAGCGTGTCGGCAAGGAAGTGGCCGAACCCATCCTCGCCGACCTTGCCCATGAACGCGCTGCTCACGCCGAGCCGCGCGATCCCCACCGCCACGTTGGCCGGCGCCCCGCCGGCGGCCTTGCGGAACGTGTCCGCGCCCTCCAGCCCGACGCCGGTCACGGTCGGCACGAAATCGATCAGCAACTCACCCAGACAGACGATTTCGGCCAATTCGTTCGACCCTCTAGTGCGACCAGCCGGGATACTGGGCGACGTTGTCGCGCGTGACCAGTTGCGGCGCCAGCAGGATCACCGGCGTCTCCGGCTTCTTGCCGTTCATGATGTCGAACCCGGTCTTGACCGCGAGCTTGCCCATCTCCGTCGGGTCCTGGCTGGCCGAGGCCTGGATCTGGGTGTTGCCCTTCAGCGCACCGACGATGTCCGGCGCCCCGTCGACGGAGACGATGGTGATGTTGCTCCGGTTGAGCTGCTTGGCGGCCAGATCGGTGCCGATCGCCTGCGGATCGTTGATCGTGAACACGCCGTTGATGCTCGCGAACCGCGTCAGGTAGCCCTGCATCGTCGCCATCCCGCCCTCGCGCGAGCCCTTCCCGTCCTGATCGAACGACAGGACCTTGATGTCCGGATGCTTGGCCAACACGTCCTTGCAGCCCTTGACCCGGTCGATCACCGCCGAGACCTGCGGCCCGTTCTCGATGACCACGTCCCCCTTGCCGCCGATCTTGTCGATCATGTACTGGCACGAGATCTCGCCGGCCTTGACGTTGTCCGTCTGCACCGTCGCGTCCGCCCCGGCCGCCGCGACATCCACCGCGATGACCACGATACCCGCCGCCTGCGCCCGCTTGATCGCCGGCGCGATGGCGCGCGGATCGGCGGCGTTGACGAGGATGAGGTCCACGCCGGACGAGATGAAGTTGTCGATCTGGGTGAACTGCTTGTTGAGGTCGTAATCCGCCGAAGCGGTGGAGATCTTGACGGCCGGGTTGATGGCCTTGGCCCCGGCTTCCGCCCCCTTGGACAGCGCCACGAAATACGGGTTGCCCAGCGAACCCACCGTAATGCCGATCGATTTCAGATCCTTGGCCGTCGCGGCCCCCGCAACCAACATGGCAACGCCGGCCAACAGAATGGTCTTCAACATGAACGTCTTCTCCCTGTTTGTGCCCCGCGGGGCGTTAGGTGCGCGCGCCGCCCTGCAGCCGTAGCCGGTCCAGCGCGACGGCACCGATGATCACCAAGCCCTTGATGATGAACTGCCAGATGTCGGACACCCCGACCAGCACGAGCCCGTTGGACAGCACCGCGATGATCAGCGCGCCGACCAGCGTACCCCAGATCGAGCCGATGCCGCCCACGAAGCTGGTGCCGCCCAGGATCACCGCGGCGATCGCGTCCAGCTCGTAGCTCTGCCCGAGCTGCAGCCCGTTGGCCGCGAACAGCCGCGCCGCCGCCATCGCGCCGCCCAACCCGGCGCACAGGCCCGAGACCGCATACACGAACAGCAGGATCTGCCAGACCTTGATGCCGGACAGGCGTGCCGCCGCCGGGTTGCCGCCCACGGCGTAGATCCAGACGCCGAGCACGGTCCGCCGCAGCACCCACCACGAGATCAGGATGACCACGAGCGCGATGATCGCCAGCATCGGGATGCCGAAGCCGGGGAATAGCGGGATGCTCGCATTGCCGATCACGGCGAAGGCGAGGTCCGGGTTGAAGATCGTCGTGTCGCTGCCCATCAGCCGGGCGATGCCGCGCACCGCGGTCAGCGAGCCGAGCGTCACGATGAAGGGCGGCAGCTTGCCGAACGCGATCAGCCCGCCGTTGATCAGCCCGAACCCCAGCCCCGTCAGCAGCGAGATCGGCAGCCCGAGCCAGCCCCAGCCATCGATCAACGAGGCCAGCAGCGCCGCCATCGCCGAGGCCGCCAGGATCGAGCCGACCGAGATGTCGATGCCGCCGGTCAGGATGACGAACGTCATGCCCGCCGCCAGCACGGTGTTGATCGCCGCCTGCTGCAGGACGATGCCGATATTCTGCGAGGTCAGGAACCGGTCGTCGCTGAAATAGTGGAACGCGATCGCCAGGATCACGAGCACCGGCAACATGCCGAGCGCCTGCAGCGTGCTGCGGAAGCGAACTTGCTTGCTGGAGAGCCCGGCACCGCCTGCCGGCCTCCCCGCGATGGCCGTCGTTTCGACCTTGTCCATTGTTTCCTCCGTCTCTTCTTAGGCGGCGGCAGCGAAGCCGGTGCCGTAGGCCATGATGTTCTCTTGCGTGATCGGCTCGCCCTCGGGTCCGCCGACCTCGCCGGCGATGCGGCCCTCGCGCATCACCAGCACGCGGTCGCACACGCCGATGATCTCCGGCAGCTCGCTGGAGATCACGATGATGCCGATGTTGCGCTTCGCGAGCTCGTCGATGATGCGGTAGATTTCTGATTTCGCGCCGATATCGACGCCGCGGGTGGGTTCGTCGAGGATCAGCACCTGCGGCCCGATCTCGAGCCAGCGCGACAGCAGCACCTTCTGCTGGTTGCCGCCCGAGAGGCTGCCCACGGCGACGGCCGGGCTGGCCGCGCGGACCCGCATCGCCGCGAAGGCCTGCTCGGAGCGCCGCTGCGCCGCCCCCAGATCGAGCGTGCCGCCCGCCCTGGCGTCGCGCTGGATGACGCCGACGTTGATGTTGGTGCCGCAGGAGAGGTCGAGGAACAGGCCGAGCGCCTTGCGGTCCTCGGTGAGGTAGGCCAGCCCGTGGTCGAGCGCTTCGGACGGCTGCGTGATCTCGATCGGCTTGCCGTCCAGGATCACCTGGCCGCCGGTCTTGCGGTCCGCCCCGTAGATCAGCCGCGCCAACTCCGTCCGGCCCGACCCGACCAGCCCGGCGATCCCCAGCACCTCGCCCCGATGCAGCGTGAAGCTGCACGGCTGCACCCGCCGCCCGCCATCGGTCACGCCGCGCACCTCGAGCACCACCTGGCCGCGCACGGCGCTCGGATCGTGCGTCTTCGTGTAGAAGCTCGACAGGTCGCGCCCGACCATCATCTTGACCAGCGATTCCGCGCTGAGCCCCTCGCGGTCCAGCGTGCCGACATAGGCGCCGTCCCGCAGCACCGAGACCCGGTCCGACAATTCGTAGATCTCGGCCATGCGGTGGCTGATGTAGAGCAGCGCGATCCCGTCGGCGCGGAGCTGGCGGATCAGCGCGAACAGCCGCTCCGTCTCGCGGCCCGAGAGCGCGGTGGTCGGCTCGTCGAGCACCAGGATGCGCGATTTGGCGTGCAGCGCACGCGCGATCTCGACGAGCTGCTGCTCGGCGATCGAGAGCGTGCCGACCGGGGTCTTCGGCGTGAACGGCGCGCCCAGGCGCTCGAGCACCGGGGCGCAATCCCGCTCCATGGCGGCCCGGTCGATCATGCCGAACCGGGTCGGCTCGTTGCCGAGGAAGATGTTCTCGGCCACGGTCAGGTTCGGCGCCAGCGCCAGCTCCTGATAGATGATCGAAATGCCGAGCTTCTTGGCCGCGATCGGGTCGGTGATGGTCACCGGCTTGCCGTCGATCAGGATCTCGCCGCCGGGGTCGGCCTGGTAGGCGCCCGACAGGATCTTCATCAGCGTCGACTTGCCGGCGCCGTTCTCGCCCATGATCGACATGACCTCGCCGCCCCAGGCTTTCAGGTCGACACCGTTCAGCGCCTTGACGCCCGGGAACGTCTTGGAGATGCCCCGCATCTCAAGCCGCGGCGTGGCGTCATTCTTCATCCGGCCGTCCTCCCTCAACCTTGTTGAGACTAAGAGAGCAGTTTTCGACTGAGTTCCGCTAGCTCGATCGGGCGAAACTCCCGCGCGTCGACGCCGACGTCGAACTGACCCGGCATCGGCTTCAGCCGGCCATGGCTGTGCCCGTGCAGGTTCAGCGCCCCCTTGGCCTGATCCGGCCAGGTCCGCAGCGCGTAGTGGCACAGGATGAGCGGCACCCCGTCGACCACGAGTTCGACCAGCCCGCCGACGCTGGCCCAACCCGGCAGCGCCCGGATCGCGGCGGGGTCGTTGTTGCCGAACACGAGATGCTTGGTCCCGTGCAGCGCCGCCAGCAGCCCGGCCGGGTCCGGATGCCGCACCGCGAAGTCGCCGAGATGCCAGACCGTGTCCGCCGGACCCACGCGCTCGTTCCAGGCGGCGACCAGCGCCTGATCCATCGCCGCCACGGTCGCGAACGGCCGCCGATACAGCGCCCGCGCGCCGGCATGACCGAAATGCGTGTCGGCGGTGAAGAAGATGCGCGCCACGCAGGGCTCAGAGCCCCTTGACCGTGCCTCCCTTGCCCTCGGGCTTGGCGCCGACGACCTTGCTGCTGGGTTCGACCGTGACGATGGAGCCGCCGCCGATCATGATCGCCGGATTGTCGCAGGACAGATCCATCGTCACGTTACGCAGGATCATCCCGCCATTGCCGCTCGACGTGTCCTCGGTCGCGTAGTCGAGCACCGTGTGGTTGTAGGCGCCGGCCTTCTTGATGATGGTCGCCCCGTCGATGATCGCCGGCGACACCGTGCCGTCCGGGACGTCGATCGCCGCCGCCGAGAACGCCTCGAAGCTGCCACCGCTGACGGCGAAGTCGAAGGCGCGGACCTTGGCCGCATGGCCGCCATTGGGATCGGTGGATTGCACATCCTTCAGGGTCACCGACAGCGTCCCGTGCGACATGTAGATGTTGTGCGTGTAGCCGTCGCCCAGGCCGTTGTTGGACAGCTTGGTGCCGGTGACGGTCATGACCACCGGCACGTCGCCGCCGGCGATGCCGTTCTGGTTTCCGCTGAGAGTGCCCCCGATGATGTCGACGTAGCCGGCGCCCCTCTCCGGTCGGATGGCCGCCGTGCTCTGCGCGACCTTCTGGTCCATGGCCGTGCCGGTGATCACCGGGTTGACGATGATGCTGTCCGCCGCAGGCACCAGAGCGCCCTTGCCAAACGCCAGCGCCGCCGTGAGGCCGGTGAGGTCCATGGAAGCGCCGTTCTGGAACACGATCTTGAGCGGCACCGTCCAGGCTGGTGGCGCTTCCTTGTAGCGGCCGGGGCCGATGTCGACGGTGTCGCCGGCGTTGGCGGCCTTGATCGCTGCCGTGATGGTCGGGAATTGGCACCCGGCACAGACTTTCAGGGTCCGGCCCGAGGTGCCTGGGGCCGGGCTCTGACGGGTCGGCTTGTTGGGCGCCGACACCCCGCTTGCGGCCACGTTGGATGTGGTCTGGCCGCTGGCATCGGTCTGGAAGGCGTCGGGTAGGCCCGCATTGTAGAGGCTGCCGCTGGCGCCGTTGTAGAACTGCCAGGGGCCGCCATTGGCCTGCGCGAACACCTTGCCCTGCCGCACCAGGAGTTGCGGCACCGGCGAGTGGTCGCTGCCGCCGCCCTTCCCCCAGGCGCCGTTGACCGTGTAGCCGTTGGGCACCGCCTCCGTGACCGGCACGAGCTTGTGCACGACGCCACTGCTGTCGAGCAGGTAGGGACGCCCGCCGACGCCCGAGCCGGAGCGGACCATGCGGCTGTTCTCAGGCGACGGGAACGCGGCCAGGCCGGGATCGGCGGGGAAGAACTTGGCGGTGATCGGATCGACCGCCGCCGCTGCGGACGCGGCGGCCGCCGGTCCGGGGGCCGCAGTTCCGGTGGCAGAAGGCGCCCGCACGCCGCCGGCCTGCAGCGCTCTCAGGATCGCCTGCATATCCTGGTGCAGCACGTCCAGCTTGGCGCCGATCTCGTCCGGGCTGGTCGCCTGGGCGCATGCTGAAACAGGCATCGCGAGCAGGATCGCGGCGGCGATGACGGGATACGGCGTCCGGTGCATGGTGGGGTTCCTCGAAAGAGACGGGTGGCTCGCTGCGGATTGCCCTGCGCGGCCGAGCAGTTCAAGTTTACAGAAAAAGAGGCCAACAGAGATGAACCTATCCCGCATGCTCGCGGCGCGTGTCCAGGCCGGCCGCCCCGTCCGCGTCGCCCTGATCGGCGCCGGCAAGTTCGGCTCCATGTTCCTGGCGCAAGTGCCGACGACGCCGGGTCTCGAGATCGCCGTCATCGCCGACCTGTCACCCGACCGCGCCCGGGCCGCCTGCCGCAACGTGGGTTGGGACGCGGCCCGGATCGGCGCCACCGCGTTCACCGACGACGCTTCCGCCGCCATCAGGCGCGACGATGTCGAGGTCGCCATCGAGGCCACCGGCAACCCGGCCGCGGGCATCGTCCATGCCCGCGCCGCGTTCGCCGCCGGCAAGCACGTCGTCATGGTCAACGTCGAGGCCGACGCGCTCTGCGGCCCGCTGCTGGCCGCCGAGGCGCAGCAGGCCGGAATCGTCTACTCGCTCGCCTACGGCGACCAGCCCGCGCTGACGGCCGAGATCGTCGATTGGGCCCGCGCCTGCGGCTTCACCGTCGTCTGCGCCGGCAAGGGCACCAAATACCTGCCGGCCTACCACGCCGTCACACCCGACGACGTCTGGAGCCATTACGGGCTCTCCGCCGAGGAGGCGAAGGCGGCCGGCATGAACCCGCAAATGTTCAACTCCTTCCTCGACGGCACCAAATCGGCGATCGAGATGGCGGCCATTGCCAACGCCTGCGACCTCGACGTGCCCTCCGCCGGGTTGGCCTTCCCACCCTGCGGCGCCGACGATCTGCCGCACATCCTGCGCCCGCGCGAGGCCGGCGGCATTCTGGAGCGGTCCGGCATGGTCGAAGTCGTCTCCTCGCTCGAGCGCGACGGGCGGCCGGTGCATCGCGACCTGCGCTGGGGCGTCTATGCCGTGTTCGAGGCGCCGAACGACTACGCCGCCGCCTGCTTCAAGCAATACGGCCTGCGCACCGACGCAAGCGGGCGGTATGCGGCGATGTTCAAGCCCTACCACCTGATCGGCCTGGAGCTGAACATCTCGGTGCTCTCCGCCGCCCTGCGCGGCGAGCCGACAGGGCAGCCCAACGCCTTCCGCGGCGACGTCGCCGCCACCGCCAAGCGCGACCTGCGCGCCGGCGAGATGCTCGATGGCGAGGGCGGCTACACGGTGTGGGGCCGGCTGATGCCGGCAGCCGACAGTCTCGCGCTGGGCGCGCTGCCGATGGGGTTGGCGCACGGCGTCCGCCTCATCCGCAACGTCGCGAGTGGCGAGGCCGTCACCTATGACGACGTCGAGGCGCTCACGAGCCCGGCGGCGGAAGCGCGCCGGGCCATGGAGGAGCGGTTCAGCTATCCGCCTCGTAACCGTAGATCTCGGGCAGGATGAAGATCGCCGAGAGCAACCCAACGAGCGGGAAGATGGCGACCAGCAGCGTCGCCGTCGCCTGCCCGACCGCCGCGAACAGCGACGGGAACAGGAAGATCGCCAGGAACGACGGCAGCTTGACGAACATGTAGGCGAACCCGCTGGCCGTGCCGCGATACTCCGGCTTGGCCACCACGGTCGGGATCGTCATGCAGTTCGACGCGTCCCAATAATGGCCCCACAACATCGCTGCCGCCGCGATCGGCAGCAGCCAGTTGATGCCGGCATACAGCGCGAAGGCCGCCGTGATCAGCGCGACCAGCACGATCGCGAACCCGGCGAGCGCGATGCCGCGCTGGCCGATCCGCGGCGTGATCATCGGGCCGACCCAGCCGGAGATGCCCGCCAGCGTGAACAGCGCCATCAGCACCAGGTTGTTGCCCAGCAGCGTCGACACGCCCACCAGCGTGAAGATGACCGGCAAGTAGAAGGCGAAGGTGGAGAACTCCGCGCCCTGGCAGAAGCAGGCGATGTAGCCGTAGATCGTGGCCCGCCAGCGGATCGGGTCCTTCTGGAGGTCGGCGAGGAACGCGCTGGGCTTCGGCTTCTCGATCGTGATGTCCTGGTCGGGCAGCATGGCGAGATTGTCCGAATACATGGTCATGGCGACCTGCTTGGCTTCGCGGAAGCGCCCGTGCCGGATCAGCCACACCGCCGTCTCCGGCAGGTCGTGCCGCATCAGCAGGATCACCAGCGCCGGCACCGCGCCGAGGCCGAGCGTGACGCGCCAGAGCAACTCGTGGTCGAGGTTCATGACGATGAACAGGCAGATCACCGCCAGCGTCAGCACCTCGCCGACGGCGAACATGAACTGCCAGCGGTTGCCCATCACCTCGCGCTCGCCCTTGGGCATGGACTCCATGATGTAGGTGTAGCCGTTCGAGATGTCGCTCCCGAGCGGGATCCCGAGCAGGAAGCGCACGACGACCAGCAATGCGACGCTGGTCACGAAAGCCTGCGCGATGGCCAGCACGATGAACAGCACCATCGTGGTCAGGAACATAACCCGGCGCCCGATCTTGTCCGACAGCCAGCCGCCCAGCAGCGCCCCGACCAGCGCGCCGCCCTGCGTGCCCGCCGCCGCCAGGCCCAGCATCAGCGGGTCCGGATTGTATTGTTCCCTGATGAAGATCAGCACGAACGCGATCGAGTAGAGATCCCAGGCCTCGACGAGGATCGAGGCCATCATCAGCCAGCCGGTGCGGTTGCCCTTTGGATTGTAATTGGTGACCAGGTAACGGACCGCCTGGTCCATCACCGGCTGATAGGTCGTTGCAGACACTCTTTCCTCCCAAACCTGAGTGTCTGCATACCGTGCACGCCCGGGCAGGGCGATAAGCATTTCACCGCTTGAGCAAAGTCTCCGGGGTGGAGAAGCGGCGGCTCTCCCAGCCGGCATCCTCGAGCGCCGGCACGTCGCTATCCGCCTCGGGATAGCCGAGGCACAAATAAGCGACGAACTGCCAGCCGGGATCGACATCGAGCGCGGCGTGGATCTGCGCCGGGTCGAGGATGGACACCCAACCGAGGCCCAGCCCGGCCGCGCGTGCGGCAAGCCAGAGCGTATGGATCGCCAGCACGGCGGAGTAGGCGACGGTTTGCGCCATGGTCTGGCGTCCTAGGCCATGCCCTTGCGCCGGGTCATGTTCGGCGAAGACGGCGAGGTGTCGGGGCGCCTGGTCGAGGCCGGCCAGCTTGAGCCGGGCATAGAGGGCGGCGCGGTCGCCGGAATGCGCTTCGAGCGCCGCCTGGTTGCAGCGGGCGAAATTGGCGCGGATCGCGGCGCGCCGGGCCGGATCGTCGACGGTGACGAAGCGCCAGGGCTGGCTGAGCCCGACCGACGGCGCGAGCCAGGCGGCGTCGATGATGCGGTGGAACAGGGCGTCGTCGACCGGGTCGGCGCGGAAGCGGCGGACGTCGCGGCGCCAGCGGAACAGGCGCAGCAGGTCGGCCTCGAAGCCGGCGTCGAACGCGCTATGCTCGCGCATGCAGTTGATCCTGGTGCGCCATCCCGCGCCCGACATCGCGCCCGGCGTGTGCTACGGCCGGCTCGATGTCGGTCTCAGCGCGGTCGGCCTGGCGGCGCTGGACCCGATGCGGGCGGCGCTGGCGGCAAGCGGCATCCGCCGTGTGGTCACGAGCCCGGCACGCCGCTGCCTGCGATTGGCGCACATGATCGCCGCCGACCCGCTCATCGACGAGCGGCTGCAGGAACTCGATTTCGGGGGGTGGGAGGGCCTGAGCTGGGACCTTGTGCCGCGCGATCTGCTCGATGCCTGGGCCGCCGACCCGCTTGGGTTCGCACCGCCCGGCGGCGAGAGCGGCGCCGACCTGATCGCACGGGTGCGGCTCGCCTGCGCCGCGCTGCGCGCGGTCGATGACGACGGCATCGTCATCACCCATGGCGGCCCGCTGCGGCTGATGCCGGCATTGCTGCACGGCGAGGCGCCCGACCTGCTCGCGCCCGCGCCGCCGATCGGGGCCATGATCCCCGTTCACGCGACGCACGCCAGTGCCGTCAGCCCGGCGCATTCGGCCGCCACCGCGCACCCCCCGAGCACGTCGCCGGTGAAGCCGCCGATCTGACGCCACGCGAGCCCGGCGACCGCCAGGGCCGCCGCCATCGCCGCCCCAGAAGCAGCCAGCGCCTGACCCGGCGGCAACGCCATCGCCGCCACGATAAGCGCCAGCCCCAGGCACACCCACCGCCGCCCGCCGGCCCCGATCACCAGCGACCCCAATCCGCCGGGCCGGGCCGGGCCGAGCAGCAGCAACGGGATGGCCATGCTGCCCCGCGACAGCGCGCCCGCAGCGATCAGCCCCGCGATCGGACGGCCCGCGAGGGCCGCAAGCGCAAAAATCCGGATCGCCACCGCCAGCACGAGCGCCAGCGCCCCGTAACTGCCGATCCGGCTATCGCGCATGATCTCGAGCTTGCGGTCCGCCGTGTGGCCGCCGCCGAACCCATCGGCAATGTCGGCCAACCCGTCCTCATGCAGCGCCCCGCTGAGCAGCGCCATGACCGCCATCGCCCACACGGCGGCGAGCAGGGGCGGCATGCCGATGGCGACGCAAAGCGCGACCGCCAGACCACCGGCCGCCCCGATCGCCGCGCCGACGAGCGGGAACGCCCAGACCGTGCGCGCCGGGTCGATGGGCTCGGGCCCGGCGAGCCAGCCCGCCGGCACCCGCGTCAGCAGCATGACCGCGGCCCCGAGTTCGGCCTTCAGCACCGGTCGCTGACGCCCGCCTGAGCGAAAGTGGCCATCCCCGTGTGACAGGCCAGCGCCCCGCGCAGCAGCGGGATCGCCAGCGCCGCGCCGGACGCCTCGCCGAGCCGCAGCCCAAGCGAGAGCAGCGGCGTCTGCCCGAGCGCCTCGGTCAGCACACGATGGCCGGCCTCGGCCGAAAGATGCGAGACGATCGCGTGGTCGAGCCCGCCCGGCGCCAGCGCGGCGAGCGGTGCAGCGGCGGCGGTGGACACGAAGCCGTCGAGCAGCACCGGCACGCCGGCCAGGCGCGCCGCCAAGGTCGCCCCGAGAATGGCCGCCAACTCACGCCCACCCAACGCCGCCGCCAGTCCGAGCGGGTCCAACCCCGCATGCCGCCTCAGCGCCGCGTCGATCGCCTCCCGCTTGCGCCTCAAACCCTCGTCGTCGACGCCGGTGCCGCGCCCGGCCCAGTCCGCTCCCGCGCCGCCGAACAGCCCCGCGGCCAAGGCTGAAGCGGCGGTCGTATTGCCGATCCCCATCTCGCCGAGCGCCAGCAGGTCGGTGCCGGGCACCACCGCATCGAACCCGGCCGCAACGGCCTCGAGAAACCCACCCTCGTCCATCGCGGGCGCTGCGGTCATATCCGCCGTAGGCTGGTCGAGCCGCAGCGGCACCACCCGCAACACCGCCCCGGCCTGACGCGCGAGCTGGTTGATCGCCGCCCCACCCGCCTCGAAGTTGGCCACCATCTGCGCCGTGACCGCGCTGGGATA
>CAZZVQ010000063.1:0-4317 GCA_964657565.1 uncultured Acetobacteraceae bacterium | reverse complement strand
CGGCGGTGGCGACGAGCGCGTCGATGACCGAGTACGGCGACACGCCGCGCGCGGTCACGCCGTGGTTGCCGGCGAATACCAGCACCTCGACCCGGTCCAATCGCGGCATCTCCCGCCGCTGCCAGGTCGCCAGCCACGCCACCAGAGCTTCGAGCCGCCCCAGGCTACCCGGCGGCTTGGTCAACTGCCCTTGCCGCTCGCGCACCGCCGCCGCTGCCGCCGCATCCCCCGCCGGCAGCGCCAGGCAGCGCGCGCGGAGTTCGTCCATCGTCATGCGGCGGCGATCGCGTGGAAGAACGAGCCGGAGACGTGGCCACGCACGCCGCCCGCCGGACCCAGGCTGCGGCCCGCGGAGTCGGTCAGCGTGGCCAGCGGGGCGTCGTCGCCCGGATCTGTGGTCACGGCATAGTGGAACTCGTGGCCGCGGATCGCCAAGCCTTCCGGCCCGATCGGCGCGTCCACCAGCAGCCGCGCCTCGCGATAGCCGAGATGCAGCTTGCGGCGGGCGAAGCTCGTGCTGTGGCCGAGCAGGCCCAACATGGGATGGCTGGTCCCCGCCGCGTCTTCGAGCGCGGCGCCGAGCACCATGAAGCCGCCGCACTCGCCATGGACCGGCCGGGTCGCGGCGAACCGGGTCATGCCGTCGCGGAACCGCGCGGCGCCGGCCAACGCGCCCGCATGCAACTCCGGATAGCCGCCCGGCAGCCAGCAGGAGTCGCAAACGTCCGGCGGCGCCTCGTCCGCCAGCGGCGAGAACGGCACGATCTCGGCGCCCGCATGCCGCCACGCCTCCGCCAGATGGGCGTAGAAAAAGCTGAACGCCGCATCCTGCGCCAGCGCCACGCGCTGCCCGGGCGGGCGGAACCCGGCCGCCACACCTGCTCCGATCTCCAACGGCGCGGTCAGCGCCACGATCGCATCGAGGTCCAGGCTGCGCTCGCCCATGTCGGCCAACGCACTGAACAGCCGCTCCAGATCGCCATGCTCGCCCGCCTGCACCAGGCCGAGATGCCGCTCGGGCAGCGCGATCGCCGCATCCCGCCCGACACTGCCCAGCACCGGCATCGGCAGCACCCTCATCGCCCGCGCCGCCTGGTCCCGATGCCGCTCGCTGCCGACCCGGTTCAGCACCACCCCGCCGATCCGCACCCCCTCGCGATGGCCCGCGAACCCCCGCGCCACCGCCGCCGCGCTCTGCGACTGGCCCGACACGTCCAACACCAGCAGCACCGGCAGCCCATACCGCGCCGCCAGCTCCGCCCCGGCCCCGCTCCGCCCCGGTGCCGCCTCGACCCCGTCGAACAGCCCCATCGCCGTCTCGATCAGCACGATGTCCGCCTCGGCCGCGAGCACGGCCAAGATCGCGTCGAGCTGCTCCGGGGGCATCGCCCAGGCGTCGAGATTGGGGCACGGCGCGCCGGACGCGGCCGCATGAAACGCCGGGTCGATGTAATCCGGCCCGGATTTGGCCACGCGCACCCGCAGCCCGCGCCGCCGCAGCGCGCATGTCAGCGCCAGCGTCAGCGTCGTCTTGCCGGAGCCCGACCGTGGCGCTCCCAGAATCAACCCGCGCGCGCCCACCCGCAGCACTCCTCCAATTGCGGCAGCAGCGACAGCAGCCGCGCCCGTGTCTGCACGATGCTGCCGATCACCACGATCGCCGGCGAGCGCAGCCCCTCGCGGTCCACCAGCTCCGTCAGCCCACCCAGCGTCGTCACCAGCACGCGCTGCTTCGGCGTCGTCGCCCAGACGATCGCCGCCGCCGGCATCGTGGCCGCCATGCCGGCCGCCATCAGCGCTGACGTAATCGCCGCCATGTGCGTGACCGCCATATACAGCACCATCGGCTGCCCGAGCCGCGCCAGCGCCGCCCAATCGACGTCGCCGGGCAGCACCTCGGCCGCATCCGCGCTATGCCCGGTCGCCAGCACGATGGCCTGGTTCTCGCCCCGCAGCGTCGCCGGGATGAACGCCGCCGTCAGCGCCGCCAGCCCGGACGAGATGCCGGGGATTACCCGGAACGGGATCCCGTGCTCGGCCAGCGCGAGCACCTCCTCGCCGCCGCGGCCGAACACGAACGGGTCGCCGCCCTTCAGCCGCAAAACGCGCTTGCCGTCGCGGGCCAGGTCGATCAGTTGCGCCGTGATGTCCGTCTGCATCGCCGACGGCCGTCCGCCGCGCTTGCCGGCGAACAGCTTCTCGGCCTCGGGCCGCACGAAATCCACGATCCGCTGATCGACCAGCGCGTCGAACACCACCGTGTCCGCCTGGCCGAGCGCATACAGCGCATGCAGCGTCAGCAGCCCGGGGTCACCCGGGCCCGCGCCAGCCAGCCAGACATGGCCGGGCAGCAACTCCGGGAACCCGCGCATCGCCTTCTCGATGGCGCTCACTTATATACCTGCACGTGGACGCCATCACCCTTCGCCGCGGCTGGACCACCGGCGCCTGCGCGACGGCGGCGGCCAAGGCGGCCTATGCCGCGCTCCAGACGGGCAGCTTCCCCGACCCGGTCGACATCGCACTCCCCGGCGGGAACCGCGCCGCTTTCGCCCTGGCCGAAACCGCGCTCGGCACCCACTCCGCCAGCGCCGCGGTCGTCAAGGATGCCGGCGACGACCCCGACGTCACCCATGGCGCGCTGATCCGCGTCAGCGTCCGCCTGCTGCCGCCGGGCTGCGGCATCGTGTTCGTGGCCGGCCCCGGCGTCGGCACCGTGACCCGGCCCGGCCTGCCGATCCCGCCCGGCGAGCCCGCCATCAACCCGGTGCCGCGCCAGATGATCCGCGACGCGCTCGGCAGCGCCGATGCCGAGGTGACCATCGGCGTCGACGACGGCGAACGCCTGGCCGAGCGGACGCTGAACGGACGGCTGGGCATCGTCGGCGGCCTGTCGATCCTGGGCACCACCGGCATCGTCGTGCCGTATTCCTGCGCCGCCTGGATCGACACCATTCATCGCGGCATCGACGTCGCGGTGGCGATGGGGATCGATCATGTCGCCGGCTCGACCGGGTCGACGTCGGAGGCGGCGGTGCAGACGCTGCATGGCATGCCGGACGTCGCGCTGCTGGAAATGGGCGACTTCGCCGGCGGCATGCTGAAATATCTGCGCGCGCATCCCGTCCCCCGGGTCACGGTCGCCGGCGGGGTCGCCAAGATGACGAAGCTGGCGCAGGGCCGGCTGGACCTGCATTCCAAACGCGGCGAGGCCGATCTGGCCGCGCTCGCCGCCCTGACCACCGACCCGGCGCTGCAGGCCGAGATCGCCGCCTCCAACACCGTCGCCGAAGCCTTCGCCCATGCGGCCGCGCGCGGCGAGGCGCTGGGCGACACGGTCGCGGCCGCGGCCTGGCAGACCGCCGCCGCCGTGCTCCAGCCCGCCGCGATCGAACTGGAGATCGTGCTGTTCGACCGCACCGGCGCGCTCGCCGGCCGCCAGCCTTTCCGCCCGGTTCATGCGGCCCCCCTGAAGCGCCGCTGATACCCGGCATCGTACAGCGCGCTATCGCGGAACCCGTCGCCAGCCAGAGCGGGGCCGACGAGGATGAGGGCGGTGCGTTCGGCCGGGTCGTCGCGCAGCAGGTCCGGCAGGGCCGAGAGGGCGCCGCGCACGATCCGCTCCTCCGGCCAGCTCGCCCGCACCACCACGGCGGCCGGGCAGTCCGCGCCATACAGCGGCACCAACTCGGCGACGACGCGGTCGAGCGCATGGATCGCCAGATGGATCGCCAGCGTCGCGCCGGTAGCCCCGAAGGCGGCCAGCGTCTCGCCCGCCGGCATCGCCGAGGCCCGGCCGGAGACGCGCGTCAGCACGACGCTCTGCGCCACCTCCGGCACCGTGAGCTCGCGTCCGATGGCCGCGGCCGCGGCGGCAAAGGCCGGCACGCCGGGGGTCAGCGTATACGGGATGCCGTGCCGCTCGAGCCGGCGCACCTGCTCGGCGACCGCACTATATAAAGAGAGGTCGCCCGAATGGAGCCGGGCCACGTCGTGCCCCTCTGCATGGGCGCGGACGTATTCCGCCTCGATCGCGTCGAGCGCGAGCGGCGCCGTGTCGACGAGCCGGGCGTCCGGCGGGCAGTAGTCCAGCAACGCGCGCGGCACGATCGATCCCGCATAGAGGCACACCGGACACCGCGCCAGCAGGTCCCGCCCGCGCACCGTGATCAGGTCCGCCGCCCCCGGCCCAGCCCCGATGAAATGGACCGTCACGGCGCCTCCGCCAGCGCGCACGTCGCCCGCGCCCCCGCGATCCGCGCCAACACCAGCCGCGACCCGGCCACGCCCGCCGCCAACGCACATCCCTCCGCCACC
>CAZZVQ010000062.1:0-28808 GCA_964657565.1 uncultured Acetobacteraceae bacterium | reverse complement strand
GCGGAAAAGTCGGTCGCCGCCAGGTCCTCCAAGGCACAAAAAACACAATCCAAAGCACATGCTGGTATCACCAGCGCAAATCTCCTACGTCGTCGCCATGAGCAGCATTCACGTCGGTATCGGCGGTTGGAATTTCGCGCCCTGGCGCGGCACCTTCTATCCGGCAGATGTCTCCGCGGCCAAAGAACTGGCGTTCGCCAGCCGGGCGGTCACGTCGATCGAGATCAACTCGACCTTCTATGGATCGCAGAAGCCGGAGAGTTTCCGGAAATGGCGCGATCAGAGCCCCGACGGCTTCGTGTTTTCGGTCAAGGGCCCTCGTTTCACGACCAACCGGCGCGATCTCTCCGGGGCCGCGGAGTCGATCGAGCGCTTCGTTACGTCCGGCATCCGCGAGCTCGGAGACAAGCTCGGCCCGGTCTTGTGGCAGTTTCCCCCGACTCGGCAGTTCGACGATGACGCCCTGCGCCCCTTCCTCGCGGCCCTTCCAACCGATCTTCGCCACGTGGTCGAAGCGCGCCATCCCAGCTTCGCCGATCCGGCCTGGGTCGCGCTCCTGCGCGAGTTCGGAATCGCCCACGCCATCGTCGAATCGGACAAGCATACGATGTTCGCCGATCTCACCGCCCCGTTCGTCTATGCGCGGCTGGAGCGGAACGCGCTGGACGCGCCCGAAGGCTATGACAGCGCTTCGCTCGATCAGTGGGCGGAGCGGATCCGGCGTTGGTCGACCGGCGACGCGGTCACCGACCTCCATTGCGTCGGGCCAGCGGTGGGGGCGCAGGCCCGGCCGTGCTTCATCTACTTCATCAGCGGCGATAAGGTCCGCGCGCCCGACTCGGCAAGGGCGATGCTCAAGCGGCTGGGGGCGTGATCCCTGGCGGCGCGCGCCGGGTCCCGACGGTGGTGTGGCGGGGCGGGTTCCTTCAGCAGGACCGGGCGGTCGCCGAGGAGACACCGATTGCGCTGTCGTATAATCGGTTGACGCACGCCGTCATGATGGCGACGCCGGCCGACCTCGAGGATTTTGCGGTCGGGTTCAGCAAGAGTGAAGGTATCGTCAGCACGGCAGCCGAGATCGAGGAACTCGAGATCGTTGCGGCCGAGTCCGGCGTCGAGTGCCGGATGTGGGTCGGCGCTGCGCTGCTGGATCGGCTCGAGCAGCGTCGCCGGTCATTGGCCGGGCCGACCGGCTGCGGTCTGTGCGGCCTGGAGAGTCTGGCCGAGGCAGTTCGGCTGCCGCCGCCGGTCGGCGCGGGGTTCGCGGTCGATGCCGCCGAGATCCAGGCGGCGATGGATGCGATGCCGGCGCGGCAGACCTTGAACGCCGAGACGCGGGGGGTGCACGCGGCCGGGTTCTGGACGCGCGAGGCGGGGCTGGTGGCGTTGCGGGAGGATGTCGGGCGGCACAATGCGCTGGACAAGCTGTCGGGCGCATTGGCCCGGGGCGGCATCGAGGGCAATGACGGCATGGTCGTCATGACGAGCCGGATCTCGGTCGAACTGGTGCAGAAGGCGGCGGTCGTCGGCACGCCGATCCTGGTGGCGGTCTCGGCGCCGACGCGGCTGGCGCTGCAGGTGGCGGAGGCGGCCGGAATGACCCTGGTGGGGATCGCCCGGCGCGACGGGTTCGAGGTGTTCACCCATCCGTGGCGCGTCGCAGGGGCGGGCTCACGTTGACGACGACGCTCGATTTGGTCAGGTAGGCCCATGGCGAACATCGGTTTCATCGGCTTGGGGAAGATGGGGTTGCCGATGGCGGTCAACCTCGTGAAGGCGGGCAATCTGGTCCGCGGCTTCGACATGGTACGGGCGGCGCTCGATGAGTTCGCGGCGGCGGGGGGCCAGGCGGCTGGCTCGGTGGCCGAGGCGGTGGCCGACGCGTCGATCATCGTGACGATGTTGCCGGCCGGGTCGCATGTGCGAGACGTGCTCACGCGCGAGGACGGCGTGTTCGCCCATGCCGCGGCGGGCGCGTTGCTGATCGACAGCTCGACGATCGACGTGCGGACGAGCCGTGAGATGGCCGAGGCGGCGTCGTCCCGCGGCTTAGCGATGCTCGACGCCCCCGTGTCGGGCGGGACGACCGGGGCTGCTGCGGGAACGTTGACGTTCATGGTGGGTGGAGAGGCCGCCGCCTTCGCGCAGGCGAAGCCGTTCATTGCCAGCATGGGCAAGAACATCGTCCATGCCGGCCCGTCCGGCGCGGGACAGGCGGCGAAGGTGTGCAACAATCTGATCCTCGGCATCACCATGGCCGGGGTCGGCGAGGCGTTCGCGTTGGCGGATAGGCTCGGGCTCGACAAGCAGGCGTTGTTCGACATCGCGTCGACCTCGTCGGGCCAGTGCTGGGCGCTGACGAGCTACTGCCCGGTGCCGGGCCCGGTGCCGGCCAGCCCGGCCAATCGCGATTACGCCGCCGGGTTCGCCGTCGATCTCATGCTCAAGGACTTGACCCTGGCGACCGATGCCGAGCGGGACAGCGGGGCCGCTTCGGTGCTCGGCGAGGCCGCGCGATCCGTCTATGCGCGGCTCAACGAGCTTGGTCTGGGGGCGCGTGATTTCTCGGTCGTGGCACGTGCATTGCTCGAAGGGCGATTCTCAAGCTAGACCGGGCTGGATTGGCTGGAGTCCGGTATGTCGCGGCTCGACGTGTATTCCGACGTGATCTGCCCTTGGTGTTACATCGGCAAGCGGCACATGCAGGTGGCGCTGGGCCGGGTCGCGGCCGAGGGCCATGCCTTTACGGTGAGTTGGCGACCGTTTCAGCTCAATCCGGAGATGCCGTTGGACGGCGTCGCGCGCGACGAGTACCGCCGGGCGAAGTTCGGCACGCTGGAGCGGTCGCGAGAGCTCGATGCGCAGGTGGCGCGTGCGGCGGCGGAAGCCGGGCTGCAGATCAGGCATGATCTCATGCAGCGCACGCCCAACACATTGGCGGCGCACCGGCTGATCCAGTTCGCGGCCGAACGCGGCCGGCAGGACGATGTGGTCGATAGTCTGTTCGCCGCCTATTTCGTCGAGGGCCGCGATATCGGCGCGCGCGAGACGTTGATCGACATCGCCGAGGGGGCAGGGTTGGACCGGGGCGTGGTGGGCGATTTCCTGGACAGCGGGCGCTTGGCGCGTGAGGTCCAGGACGAGGACCAGGCGGTGCGCCAAGCCGGGTTGACCGGGGTTCCGACCTTCGTGCTGGAGCGGCACGTGCTGTTCTCGGGCGCGGTTCCGCCCGAGGTGTTCGCCGAAGCGCTGGTCAAGGCGCAGCTTGTCATCACCGGCCATGCCGCTTGACCTCACATATTTTTGTGCCTGTCGGCCCGTCACATCTTTGAAATAAGATGGCTACAAACACGGTGCTGCGGCGTTCTTTGAACCTGGGCTGACCTGGGCGAACGCCGAAAACAGGAAAGAGGTGAACGGATGTTGTCGGTATGAGTAAGCGGGTTCTCGTTACCGGCGGCGCAGGCTTCATTGGTTGTCATGTCGTTCGAATGTTGGTCCAGTGCGGATACGCGGTGCGCGTGCTGGATAGCTTGATCGACCAGGTTCATGGGGACGTCGCGTCCCGCGATCCCGTGCTGAACGAGGTCGAGTTGATCCGCGCCGATGTGCGCGATCTCGATCGGGTGACCGAGGCGCTCGATGACGTCGATAGTGTCATCCATCTTGCGGCCGAAGTCGGCGTTGGGCAGAGCATGTATGCGATCGACCGCTATGTGTCGGTCAACGACGGCGGGACGGCCGTGCTGTTCCAGGCGTTGATCGAGCGGCCCGTGGCCCGGGTCGTGGTCGCGAGCTCGATGAGCATCTATGGCGAGGGTCTCTACCGGTCGGCGGCCGGCGAGCGGATGGATGACGTCGTCCGCCCGGCGCAGCGCGGGAGTGGGGGCTGGGATGCGGTGGGGCCGGATGGGCGGCCGCTGACGCCGATGGCGACGCCGGAGTGGAAGCGGCCGAACCTTGCTTCGGTGTATGCGCTGACGAAATACGTGCAGGAGCGGCTGACGCTCACCGTCGCGCCGGCCTATGGGATGCAGGGCGTGGCGTTGCGGTTGTTCAACGTCTACGGCCCCGGGCAGGCGCTCTCGAACCCGTATACCGGCGTGCTGGCGATCTTCGCCTCGCGGCTGCACAACCGGCAGCGGCCGATGGTGTTCGAGGATGGCGAGCAGCGGCGGGATTTCGTGCATGTCGAGGATGTGGCACGGGCTTTCTTGCTGGCGCTGGAACATCCGGACGCGCCGGGCCAAGTGTTCAACATCGGCAGCGGCAAGGATGTCAGCATCCTCGACGTCGGCGCCGCGCTGGCCGGCGCCATGGGCGTGCCGCATCTGACGCCGGAAATCATGGGCAAGGCCCGCACCGGCGATATCCGGCACTGCTTCGCGGACATCTCGCTGGCGCGTGACGTGTTGGGCTTCGCGCCGCGCCGCAGCTTTGCGGACAGCCTCGGCGAGTTGGCCGAGTGGGTGCAGCGGCAGGAGGCGCGCGATCGGGTGCATGACGCCCGGCGCGAACTCGAGCAGCGCGGCCTGGTGGCATGACGGCGGCGCGTGCGGTGCCGCCGACCGGCGATGACCGCCCGGTGCTGGTGACGGGCGGGGCCGGGTTCATCGGCAGCAATCTCGTCGACCGGCTGGCCGGGCTGGGTCATCAGGTCGTCGTGTTCGACGCGCTCAGCCGACCCGGCGTCGGCGCCAACCTCGAATGGCTGCAGGCGCGGCACGGGTCGAAGATCCAGGCGGTGGTGGCCGATCTGCGCGACCGGGACCGGCTCGACGAATCCATCGACCGGGCGGGGGTGATCTTCCACATGGCCGCGCAGGTGGCGGTGACGACGAGCCTGCAGGATCCTGAGGGCGATTTCGACGTCAATCTGCGCGGGACGCTGCATGTGCTCGAGGGCGCGCGCCGGCAGAAGCGGGCGCCGGCGGTGATCTTCGCCAGCACCAACAAGGTCTACGGCAACCTCGCCGATATCCGGCTGGCGCGGAATGGCGAGGCCTATCTGCCGGAGGATGCCGCGCTCCGCGGGGCGGGGATCGGCGAGGATCGGCCGCTCAGCTTCTACACGCCGTACGGCTGCTCCAAGGGCGCGGCGGATCAGTATGTGCTGGACTACGCGCGCGGCTACGGGGTGCCGGCTTGCGTGCTGCGGATGAGCTGCATCTACGGGCCGCGGCAACTCGGGACCGAAGACCAGGGCTGGCTGGCGCATTTCCTGTATTCGGTGCGGGCGGGCAAGCCGATCAGCATCTATGGCGACGGGCGGCAGGTCCGCGACGTGCTGTATGTCGACGACGCGGTCGATGCCTACGTCGCCGCTTGGGCGCACATCGATGCGGTGTCGGGGCAGGCGTTCAATCTCGGCGGCGGCCCGGGCAATGCGGTCACGCTGCTGCAGGTGCTGCACCGGATCGGCGAGCTGACCGGGCGGACGCCGGATTTGCGCTTCGCCGACTGGCGTCCGGGCGATCAGCGCTACTTCGTCGCCGATACCAGCAAGATCAAGCAGACGCTCGGCCTGGCCGATGCGCTCGGCTGGCGCGACGGGCTGGCGCGGCTGGCCGAGTGGATCGCGTCGGAGCGGCAGGAAATGGAGATGGCCTCGCTTTGAAGGTCGCTCTGGTCAATCCACCCTGGACCTTCGAGGGCAGCATCTATTTCGGCTGCCGCGAGCCGCATCTGCCGCTCGAACTCGGCTATTGCCGCTCGGCGCTGGAGCGGGACGGGCATGAGGTGCTGCTGCTCGACGGGCATCTGATGTGCCAGAGCTACGCCGAGCTGGCCTCGCAGATCCGCGCGTTCGGCCCGGCGATGACGGTGGTGACGACGGCGCCGTCCTATCTGTTCTGGCGCTGTGCGCCGCCGGAGTTGCGGGTGCCGCGCGAGATGTTGGACGCGCTGGAAGACGCGGGCGGGCTGACGGTGGCGGTGGGACCGCACGGGTCGGCGACGCCGGCGACGACGCTGCACAAGCTCGGTGTCGGCGTGGTGGTGATGGGCGAGTGCGAGGACGTGGTGGCCGGGCTGGCCAATGGCGGGCAGCCCGGGGTGGTGCCGGGCACGGCGGTGCTGCGCGACGGCGCGTTGCTGCAGGTGGGCGGGCCGCAGGCGTCGCGGTTCATCACCCAGGAGGCGTTGCGCTGGCCGGACGAGTGGGTCCGCCGGCATCACCACCATCATCATCGGTATGACCGGGCGCCGACCGGGCTCGGGGCCGAGGTCGAGGCGTCGCGGGGATGTCCTTATACGTGTAGCTTCTGCGCGAAGATCGATTTTCGCGATAAGTACCGGCGGCGCGAGCTGGCGCCGGTGCTGGCTGAGATCGACGGCCTGATCGCGCAGGGCGTCGAGTATGTCTATTTCATCGACGAGATCTTCCTCCCAAACCGGGCGCTGCTCGAAGCGCTGGTGGAGCGCCGCATCGAGTTCGGCGTGCAGACGCGGATCGATCTATGGAAGCCGGAGATGATCGAGTTGCTCGGGCGTGCCGGCTGCGTGTCGATCGAGGCGGGGGTCGAGAGCTTGACCGAGGACGGACGGGCGGCGCTGGACAAGAAGTGCAAGCTGTCGACCGACGAGTTGGCGGCGCTGCTGGTGTTGGCGCGGCGGCATGTGCCGTTCGTGCAGGCCAATCTGCTGGAAGTCGCCGATGACGACCCGGCGATGGTGGCGGCATGGCGCGATGGGCTGAAGGCGCAGGGCGTGTGGGCCAACGACCCGGTGCCGCTGTATCCGTATCCGAGCTCGCCCGACTACCGGAAGCTGTTCGGCCTGCCCGACGATGCCGCCTGGGAGCGGGCGCACCAGCATTATCTGGCGCAGTTCACCAGCTTCTCCGACATCCAGGAGGAGCGCCCGTTGCCGCTGCCCGAGCTGGAGCAGGCGTGCCGGGCCGCCTGACCCGTCCGCAGCCGTTTCGCCTTTTGCTGACGACGGACGCGGTGGGCGGTGTGTGGCGCTACTCGCTCGACTTGGCCGGCGGTGTGGCGGACGTTGGGGTGGAGCCGGTGGTCGCCGTGTTGGGACCGGCGCCGTCGGCGGAACAGCGTGAGGAGGCGGCCGGGCTGCGGCTGATCGAGACGGGCCTGCCGCTCGACTGGACCGCGGACAACGCGGCCGAGCTCGGCGCGGTGGCATCGGCACTGCAGCGTCTGGCCGCCCAGGAGAGAGCGGACTCGGTTCATTTGCATGCGCCGGCGCTGGCCGGCGCCGGGGGCTGGGCGGTGCCGGTGGTGACGGTGGCTCATTCCTGCGTGGCGACGTGGTGGGCACAGGTACGGGGCGGTCCGTTGCCGGCAGACTTCGCCTGGCGAACGGATGCCACCCGGGCCGGGCTGCGGACGGCCGATGCGGTGATCGCGCCGACGCGGGCGCATGCCGACGCGGTCCGTCGCGCCTATGGCGATGTGCCGATCACCGTCGTCCACAATGGCGCTCCCTTACTTCTCCCTCTCCCTCCGGGAGAGGGCCGGGGTGAGGGTTGTCCAGACGGAAAGACCCTCACCCAACCCTCTCCCGGAGGGAGAGGGCGACATACGGAGCGGTCGGTTCTGACGGCGGGGCGGCTTTGGGATGCGGGGAAGAATGCGGCCGCGCTGGACGGGGTGGCTTCGGCGCTCGGGGTGCCGGTGCGGGCGGCGGGGCCTGTCGACGGCCCCAACGGCGCGCGCATCGAGCTGCCGAACCTGCATCTGCTCGGCACACTCGGCCACGCGGCCATGCGGCGCGCTTATGCCGAGGCCACCGTGTTCGCCTCGCTGGCGCACTACGAGCCGTTCGGCCTCTCCGTGCTCGAAGCGGCGCAGGCCGGGCTGCGGCTGGTGCTGTCGGATATCCCGTCGTTCCGCGAATTATGGGATGGGGTGGCGCGCTTCGTTGCCGTCGGCGACGACCCGGCGCCGGCGTTGCGGGCGGCATTGGCCGATAGCGGCGATGGCGGCGCTGCGGATCGGGCCTCGCGCTACACCATCGCAAAAATGATCGAGGGCACGCTCGCGGTGCATCAGCAGATCGGAGTCCGCGTCTGATGCGCGTCGTCTATTTCAGCCACGCGCTGTCCTCCTGCTGGAACCACGGCAACGCGCATTTCCTGCGTGGCGTGCTGCGCGAGCTGATCGCGCTCGGCCACGACGTGGTCTCGCTCGAGCCGCAGGCGAGCTGGAGCCGGGAGAACCTGCTGCGCGACGCCGGCCCGGAGGCCGCCGATTCGTGGCAGGCGGCCTACCCGGAGCTGCGCGCCCGCCACTTCGCCGCCGGCGCAGACCCGGCGCCGCTGGTCGAAGGCGCCGACCTCGTGCTGGTGCACGAGTGGACCGACCCGGCGCTCGTCGCGCAACTCGGCGCGCTGCGGCGGGGCGGGGGGCGGTTCACGCTGCTGTTCCACGATACGCATCACCGGGCGGTCAGCGATCCCGCCGCCATGCGGGCCTACGACCTCGATGGCTATGACGGGGTGCTCGCCTTCGGGCGCACGCTGGCCGACATCTATCGCGGCTGGGGGTGGGACGACCGGGTCTTCGTCTGGCACGAGGCGGCCGATATCCGCCTGTTCCACCCGCCTTCCCAAGAGGGCGAGCGCGACGGCGCCGTGTGGATCGGCAATTGGGGTGACGGCGAACGTACGGCGGAGCTGGAGGAGTTCCTGTTGCGGCCAGCCGCGGCCGAACACCTGAAACTGACGATCCACGGGGTGCGCTACCCGGTGGAAGCCCGGGCGCTGCTCGACCGCTATGGGGCCGACTACCGCGGCTGGCTGGCGAACCACCGCGCGCCCGAGGTGTTCGCGCGGCATCTGCTGACCGTCCACGTTCCCCGCCGGTTCTACGCGAGCCAGTTGCCGGGGATCCCGACCATCCGCGTGTTCGAGGCGCTGGCCTGCGGCATCCCGCTGGTCTCGGCTCCATGGGACGATGCCGAAGGATTGTTCACGCCGGGCGAGGACTTCCTGGTCGCGCGCGACGGGGAGGAGATGCGGCGCCAACTCGCCCGGTTGCGTGCTGATCCCGACCTGCGCGACAGCCTGGCCGCGCATGGTCTGGCGACGATCCGGGCGCGCCATACTTGCGCCGCACGCGTGGCAGAATTGCTCGGCATCGTCGAACGACTGAAAGCATGATGCGGATCGCCTTCTACGGATCGAGCCTGCTGTCGTCCTATTGGAACGGCGCGGCGACCTATTATCGCGGCATCCTCTCGGCCCTCGCACCGCTGGGCTATCAGATCACCTTCTACGAACCGGACGCGTTCGACCGCCAGAGCCATCGCGACATCGAGCCGCCGGAATACGCCCGGGTCGTCGTGTATCCGGCCACGATGGACGGGCTGCGCTCGGTGCTGAACGAGGCGAAGGCGGCCGATATCGTCGTCAAGGCCAGCGGCGTCGGCGTGTTCGACGATGAGCTGCTCGCCGGCATCCTGACCAGGACCCGGCCGAACGCGCTCAAATTATTCTGGGACGTGGACGCCGCCGCCACGCTCGACGGGCTGCGCCACGAGCCGGCGCACGCGCTGCGGGCGGCGCTGCCCCAGCTCGACCTGGTGCTGACCTATGGGGGCGGACCGCCGGTGGTCGAGGCGTATCACGGCTTCGGCGCGCGGCAATGCGTGCCGATCTACAACGCGCTCGACCCGGCCACGCATCATCCGGAGCCGCCGCAGCCGCGCTTCGCCGCCGACCTGGCCTTTCTCGCCAACCGGTTGCCCGATCGCGAGGCCCGGGTGGACGCGTTCTTCCTGCGCGCCGCCTCGCTGGCGCCGGATCGGTCGTTCCTGCTCGGCGGCAACGGCTGGCACGACAAGGCGATGCCGCCCAACGTGCGCGCCCTCGGGCATGTCGGCACGGCGGACCACAATGCGTTCAACTGCTCGGCGGCCGCCGTGCTGAACGTGGCGCGGGACAGCATGGCCGCGGTCGGCTACTCGCCGGCCACCCGGGTGTTCGAGGCGGCCGGCGCCGGCGCCTGCCTCATCACCGACGCGTGGGAAGGCATCGAGCTGTTCCTCGAGCCGGACCGCGAGGTGCTCGTCGCCCGTGACGGCCAGGACGTGGCCGATCATCTCCGTGCGCTGACGCCCGAGCGCGCCCGCGCGATCGGGCAGGCCGCGCGCGCCCGGATCGTGGCCGGGCATACCTACGCGCAACGGGCTGTCCGCGTGGACGCACTCTTCAGGCAGGGCTTGTCGACGCTGACGTAACCTCGAGAGGAGCTGGATGCTATCCAGGAGAACATGGCCGACGCCCCGACCACCGACCTCACCGCCGAGCTGCCCAGCTACACGCACCGGCAGATCCTGCGAGTCATCACCGGGATCATGCTCTGCATCTTCCTGGCCTCGCTGGACCAGACGGTCATCATCCCGGCCGTGCCCGCCATGGCGGCCGATCTCAATGCGTTCGGCCATCTCGCCTGGATCGTCACCGCCTACCTGCTGACGTCCACGGCGGCGACGCCGATCATCGGCAAGCTGTCGGATATCTGGGGGCGGCGGGCGCTGCTGATCCCGAGCTTGATCGTGTTCATCCTGGCGAGCCTGGCCTGCGGCTTCGCGCAGACGCTGCCGCAGTTGATCGCGGCGCGGGCGGTGCAGGGGCTGGGCGGCGCCGGGCTGATGTCGATGGCGCAGGCGTCGATCGCCGACGTGGTCTCGCCGCGCGAGCGGGGGCGGTATCAGGGCTACATGGCCTCGATGTGGGGCGTCTCGTCGATCGCGGGGCCGATCGTGGGCGGATGGGTGACGGACAATCTGTCGTGGCGCTGGATCTTCTGGGCCAATCTGCCGATCGGGCTGGTGGCGCTGGTGCTGTGCGAGCGGGCGCTGCGGATGATCAAGACGCAGAAGCGCGAGGTGCGGATCGATTTCGCCGGGTCGGCGCTGCTGATCGGGAGCGTGACGTCGCTGCTGCTGATGCTGAGCTGGGGCGGGGTGGAACTGCCGTGGGATTCCGGGCTGGTGATCGCGCTGGGGGCGGCGGGGGTGCTGATGCTCGGCGCGTTGGTCTGGCAGGAGCGGCGGGCGATCGACCCGGTGCTGCCGCCGCGGCTGTTCGGCAACCGCACGTTCCTGTGCGGCGTGCTGATCGCGTTCTTCACGTCGCTGGGCCTGTTCGGGGCGACGTTCCTGCTGCCGCTGTTCTTCCAGCTCGTGCTCGGCTTCGACGCCGAGCGGTCGGGGCTGCTGGTGATGCCGTTCCTGACCTCGAGCGTGGTCGGCGCCTTTGCCGGCGGCCAGTTCGCCCGCCGGCTGGGGCGGACGAAGGGGATCGTGCTGGCCGGGCTGGGCTGTTGCGTGCTCGGGTTGCTCGGCCTGATGTTGCAGGCGACGAGCGGCGTGTTGTGGCTGGTGTTGCCGATGTCGGCGCTACTCGGGCTGGGGATCGGGGTGACGATGCCGAGCGTGCTGATGCAGGTGCAGAACGCGGCGGAGCGGCGGGACGTGGGCGCGGCGACCGGGTCGCTGCTGTTCCTGCGTTCGATGGGCGGTGCGTTCGGCAGCACGATCGTGGGATCGCTGCTGGCGTCCCGGTTCAACGAGGGGCTGGCGGCGGCGGGATTGCCGCCGATCGATCTCGGGTCGTTGCGGGGCGGTGGCGGCGCGGCGGCGCATCTGGCGCAGGCGCGGGCGGCGCTGGCGAGCGGCTTCGCGCTGTCGTTCGGCGTATGCCTCGCTCTGCTGCTGGTCGCCGTGGTGATCGCGGCGATGATGCAGGACCTGCAGCTTCGGTCGGGGACGGCGGCGCCGCGCGAGATCGCGCATTAGGGCCGTATCGGTTCAAGTTGCACCGATACGGCCCTAGTTTCTCCCGCGGGGAGAGGGGAAGGCGGCGTGGTTACTGGCGGCGGGCGGCTTTGACGGCGGCGGTGGCGGCGGTGAGGAGGATGCCGCTGTCGTTGCCGAGGGTGACCATGGAGAAGCCCATGTCGATCATCTTGGCCGCGTAGGCCGGGGCCATACAGTGGATGCCGGCCTTTTGGCCGCGCTGCTTGGTCTCTTTAACGATTGTTTCATAGATACCCATTATCTTGGGCTCGTCGCGGTCGAGTATCGGGGGCAGTCCCATGGAGAAGCCGAGGTCGGAGGGGCCGATGTAGACGGCATCGATGCCGGGGGTGTCGAGAATGGCAGGAAGATTGTCGATGGCCTGCTGGGTCTCGATCATCGGCATGCAGAGGATTTCGTCGTTCGCGGTGGCCTGGTAGCCGCCGCCGGGTCCAACGGCGCCGTAGATGCCGGCGCGGATCGGGCCGTTGGAGCGGGCGCCCGTGGGCGGGTATTTGCAATAGGAGATGAAGCGTTGGGCTTCCTCGGGCGTGTTGATCATGGGGCAGATGACGCCGTAGGCCCCGGCGTCGAGCACCTTGCCGATGATGCCGGGCTCGTTCCAGGGCACGCGGACCATCGGCAGGACCGGGTGGATCTGCATGGCTTGGAAGCAGCGGACCATGGAGAGATAATCCTGCACGCCATGCTGCAGGTCGACGGTGAGGCTATCCCAGCCGGCCTGGGCCATGACTTCGGCGCAGAAACCGTCGGGAATGGCGAGCCAGCCGTTGATCGTGGCTTTCCCCTCGTTCCAGGCTTGCTTGACCTTGTTGGGCACTGTGGGCGTCCTCCGTTGATGTTCGGCGGAGGCTAGGCCGGGTGGGCGCGGGGGGCAATCGGCTGCTGTGCACAGCGGGCGCGCAGATAAATGGGTGGACCCCGTCCCGGCCGGGACGAGGTCCTGCCGTCAAGCGGCTCGGGCGAGTTCGACGCCACAGGCGTCGAAATTGCTGAAAAGCTTGGCCTTTTGTTCGGAATTCAATTTCACATGCGGCGGCCGGATCGTCTCCCAGTCCGCCTCGCCGGTGTGACGCGCCACCAGCGCCTTGAGGCCGGGGATCAGCGGCGCGGCGGTGATCGCGGCGCGCATGGCGGTCAAGGTCTGCTGCGCCGACACCGCCTCGCGGTTCTCCCAGTTGGCGTAGACGCGCGCGTTGATGGCGGCGCTGACGTTGCTGGCCGCCGAGATGGACCCGGCCCCTCCGGCCTGCAGGTTCTGCAGCAGGTGGCCGTCGTCACCGCAATAGACCTCGAAGCCGTCGGCGGCGAAGTGGTCGATGTAGCTCTTGGTGTTGGACCAATCGCCGGTGCTGTCCTTGATGCCCCGCATGGCGCCGGGGTGGGCCCGCAGCAGGCGCTCGATCAGGCTGACGGTGATGGGGACCGCGGACTGCGCCGGGAAGTGATAGAAATACAGCGCGAGGGCGCCGCCGACGCGCTGGATGATCTCGCTGTAATAGGCGAACAGGCCATCCTCGCTGGGATTCTTGTAGAAGAATGGCGGCAGGACGAGGCACCCGCGGCAGCCGAGTTCGGCAGCCCGGCGCGCCATGGCGACGGTGTCGGAGATGGCCGGCACTCCCACGCCGGGGAGCATCTTGTCGGCCGGAAGGCCGCGCTCGACGAGCCCTTCCATCAGATGCAGGCGTTCGGAGATGCCCAGCGAATTGGCTTCGCCGGTGGTGCCGAGCACGCCGAGGCCATTGGCGCCTTGCTCGAGCAACCAGCGCGAATGGGCGGCCATCACGTCGAGGTCGACGGTGAGGTCGGGCCGCATGGCGGTCAGGATGGCGACGTTGACGCCACCATACAGTGCGTTCTCCATCAGATTTGCTTTCCTTTGTTGCGGCGCGGCATGCGGCCGGGCCAGTCGACGATATACTCTTCCAGATCGCCCGCCTCGCGTTCGTCGATCGCGCGGCCACGGACCGAGGCGCCTGCGGCATGGACGGTGGTGGGGTCGCCGGAGCGGAGCGGATGCCACGGCAGCAGGTCGCGGCCCTCGGCGAGCATCCGGTAGGCGCAGGACGGCGGCAGCCAATCGATCTCGCGCACCATCGCGGGGGTGAGGGAGACACAGTCGGGCACGTAGTCGCGGCGGTCCAGGTAGTTGCTGCATCGGCAGGTGCCGAGATCGAGCAGCCGGCAGGCGACGTTGGTGAAAGAGAGTTCCTCGGTGTCGTCGTCGCGCAGTTTGTGCAGGCAGCAGCGACCACAGCCGTCGCAGACGGATTCCCACTCCTCGGGAGACATCTCGTCGAGCGACTTGGTTTGCCAAAAAGGGGCGACGGTCGGCATGAATGCGTTATCGCAGAGGGGCCGCGGCGGGGCCAGTTCGAACGCACGTCGCAAAGGTGGGTTGGGGGGACAATCAATTGAGAGGGGCCAATTGGAGGGTGCGACCATGATCGCGCTGGGCAGGGCGTGGGTGGCGATCGCGCTGTAAAGGGTACGCGAGCCAGAAGATTCTTGGCAACGGACTCAGTTCTGGCGGCGTTGGCACCTCAGTATTAACAGTCAAGGAGCCTGACCATGTCAGCACCGACCAGCTTGAAGGAAGTTTACACCGACGAGATCAAGGATTTGTGGTCCGCCAACGACCAGATGATCCGCGCACTACAGACGATGACCGAAGGCGTGCACGATCCGAAGTTGAAGAAGTTCCTCACGGACTCCGTCAAAGGCATCAAGACGCATAACGAGACGCTGAAGGACCTGCTCGAGGGTGCCGGCGCCGAGGTCGAGAAGGAGCATTGCAAGGGCATGGAGGGCCTCGCCAAGGAGGCGCTCAAGCACGGTGTCAAGGAAGCGCCGGAGAACGAAGACCTCCGGGACATCGTCGTGATCGGGCAATATCAGCGGATGTGCCATTACGGCATCACCGGGTTCGGCTCGGCCAAGGCGATCGCCAAGGCATTGGGCATGAAGGATCATGTGGCCAAGCTCGACAAGATCGTGTCCGACATCTACGGCTCGGACGAGATGTCGAGCCAGATGGGCGAGAAGGCGGCGAAAGTGGCGGCCAAGCACGAGAAGACCGCCGCCGCGGCGTAGTAATCTCCCCATACGGGGTTCACTGAGAGGGGCGCTCCCGGCGGGGGCGCCCCTCTCGCGTTTTATCGCTCAACGGCTGCGGCATTCCGTGGCAGCGTGCGCAGAACTCATCAATGAGGGAGGCGGACGTGACCCAGCGGATGCGATTTGGGATTTTCCTGGCGCCGTTTCACAAGCCGGGCATCAACCCGACCTTGGCGCTCCAGCAAGATGTCGAGCTGGTGCAGTGGCTCGACCGTTGCACCTATGACGAAGCGTGGTGCGGGGAACATCACTCGGCGGGCAGCGAGATCAGTGCCAGCCCGGAGATCTTCATCGCGCATTGCGCCGCGCTGACCCGGCACATCAAGCTCGGGACCGGAGTGGTCTCGGTGTCGTACCATAATCCGCTCTGGGTCGCCGAGCGGATCGTGCAGCTCGATCACATGACGCGGGGCCGGGTCATGCTCGGGGTCGGGCCCGGGTCGCTGCCGACCGATGGGGTGATGATCGGGCTGTCGCAGAAGGATACGCGGCGGCTGCTCGAGGAAGGGCTCGACGTGATCATGCGGCTGCTGCGGACCGAGGAGCCCGTCACGTTCAAGAACGATCGCTGGGACCTGCAGGAGGCGCGGCTGCATCTACGGCCGTATTCCAAGTTCGACGTGGCGGTGCCGGCGGTGGCGTCGCCGACCGGGGCGCGGCTGGCAGGACGCTATGGGATCGGCATGCTGTCGGTCGGCGCGACCACGGCGGCCGGGTTCGATGCGCTCAAGCTGCATTGGGACGTGGTGGAGGCCGAGGCGGCGGCGCATGGGCAGAGCGTGGACCGCGACCGGTGGCGGCTGGTCGGCATGGTGCACTGCGCCGACACCGCGGCGCAGGCGCGCGAGGACGTGAAATACGGAATCGAGCAGTGGTTCCACTATTTCCAGGACGTTGCGGCATTTCCGCAGATGGCGGTGAACGGGACCAACGCGGCGGAGATGATCGATTTCGTCAACGATAGCGGGTTGGGCGCGATCGGGACGCCGGATATGTGCAAGGCGCAGATCGAGCGTCTATGGGCGCAGTCGAGCGGCGGGTTCGGCGCCTATCTGATGCTGGCGCACAACTGGGCGGATTTCGAAGCGACCAAGAAGAGCTATGGGCTGATCGCGCGGGAGGTGATGCCGCATTTCCAGGGGCAGCATGCGTCGACGCTCGGGGCGTCGCTGCGGGCGGAGAAGGCGCGGCCGGCGCTGGCGGAGGTGCACATGAAGGCGGTGGACGACGCCAAGGCGCGGTATGCGGCGGAGTTGGGGGCGCGGCAGGCGGCGGAGTAATAGCCGATCGCGTCCACTCCTATACTCGTCACCCCCGGGCTCGACCCGGGGACGTCCTGGGTTGCCGGGTCAAGCCCGGCAATGACGTCTGGTTCCAGTCTGTTTAGTGGCCGTTAGACGCGCTCGATGAGGGCGGCGATGCCTTGGCCGACGCCGATGCACATGGTGACGATGGCGCGGCTGCCGCCCGTCGTCTCCAGCGCGTTGACGGCGGTCATGGCAAGGCGGGCTCCGGAGGCGCCGAGCGGGTGGCCCAGGGCGATCGCACCGCCATGCGGGTTCACGCGGGGGTCGTCGTCCTGCAGGCCGAGCTGGCGGAGGACGGCGATGCCCTGGGAGGCGAACGCCTCGTTCAGCTCGATGACGTCGATGTCGCGCAAGGCGATGCCGGTGCGCTCGAGCAATTTTTGCACGGCCGGGGCCGGGCCGATGCCCATGATGCGGGGTTCGACGCCGGCGGTGGCCATGGCGACGATGCGGGCGCGCGGGGTGAGGCCGTGGCGCTTGGCGGCGTCGGCGCTGGCGATGAGCAGGGCGGCGGCGCCGTCGTTGACGCCCGAGGCGTTGCCCGCGGTGACGGTGCCCGGGTTGCGGAACGGGGTCTTCAGCTTGGTGAGCTGTTCGAGAGTAGTCTCGGGGCGGGGGTGCTCGTCCTGGCTGACCACGATATCGCCCTTGCGGCCCTTGATGGTGATCGGGGCGATCTCGCGGGCGAAGAAGCCGCTGGCCTGGGCGGCGCCGGCCTTCTGCTGGCTGCGCAGGGCGAAACGGTCCTGCGCGTCGCGGGTGACCTGGAACTGCTCGGCGACGTTCTCGCCGGTCTCGGGCATGGAGTCCGTGCCGTACATCGACTTCATCAGGCCGTTGACGAAGCGCCAGCCGATGGTGGTGTCGTAGATCTCGGCGGCGCGGGCGAAGGCTTCGGTCGCCTTGCCCTGCACGAACGGCGCCCGGGTCATGCTTTCCACGCCGCCCGCCAGCATCAGCTCGGCCTCGCCGGCGCGGATGGCGCGCGCGGCGGTGCCGACGGCGTCGAGGCCGCTGCCGCACAGGCGGTTGACGGTGCTGCCCGGCACGCTGGTCGGCAGCCCGGCCAGGAGGGTCGCCATGCGCGCGACGTTGCGGTTGTCCTCGCCGGCCTGGTTGGCGCAGCCCATGTAGCAATCGTCGAGCTGGTCCCAGTCGACGCCGGCGTTGCGCTCCTTGAGCACGCGGATGGGGTGGGCGGCGAGGTCGTCGGTGCGGACGTCCTTCAGTGCGCCGGCGTAGCGGCCGATCGGGGTGCGGGCGAAGTCGCAGATGTAGGCGTCGGTCATGGTCGGGCCTCCCAATGTCGATGGTGTTATGGCGGACATGCGCAAATTCGGCCACCGCGCCGGTTTGGGGGCTGGCCGGGTTGGCGGTAGGGTTGCGCCATGGACGCTGGTCAAGCACGGAGCCAAACGCTGGATTTCCACTCGCTCTACAGGCACGGCTTCGCGCGGGTCGCGGCGTGCACGAACGTGCTGGCGTTGGGCGATCCTCACCTGAACGCGGCGCGGATCCTCGAGGCCGCGACGGCGTGTTCGGCGGAGGGCGCGGTGGTGGCGCTGTTCCCGGAGCTGTCGCTGTCGGGATACGCGATCGACGATCTGCTGCTGCAGGACGCGCTGTTGGACGCGGTCGAGGCGGGGATCGGCGCGATCGTCGCCGCATCGGCCGGGCTGTTGCCGGTGATCGTGCTCGGGGCGCCGGTGCGGCATGGGGCTCGGCTGTATAATTGCGCCGTGGTGGTGCATCGGGGGCGGCTGCTCGGGGTGGTGCCGAAGATGTATCCGCCCAATTATCGGGAGTTCTACGAAAAGCGCTGGTTCGCGTTGGGGGCGGGGACCGAAGGGAGCACGGTCCGGGTCGGCGGGCTCGAGGCGCCGTTCGGGCCGGATCTGCTGTTCGAGGCCAGCGACGTGCGTGGGCTCGTGATCCATGCGGAGATTTGCGAGGATGTGTGGGTGCCGGCGCCGCCGAGCACGGCCGGCGCACTGGCGGGGGCGACGGTGCTGCTGAACCTGTCGGCGAGCAACATCGTGATCGGCAAGTCCGAGACCCGCCGCATGCTGTGCCGCTCGCAGTCGGCGCGGTGCCTGGCGGCGTATGTGTATGCGGCGGCGGGGGTGGGGGAGAGCACGACGGACCTGGCGTGGGACGGGCAGGTGTCGGTGTTCGAGAACGGCGTGGCGTTGGCGGAGAGCGAGCGGTTTCCGGCGGGGGCACAGCGTGTGGTCGTGGACGTCGATCTCGACCTGCTGCGGCAGGAGCGGGCGCGACAGGGGTCGTTCGATGACAACCGGCTGGTGGTCGGCGGCGCGTTCCGGCGGGTCGCGTTCGCGGCCGGCGTGCCGGACGGGAATTTGGGGCTGCGGCGGCCGGTGGAGCGGTTCCCGTTCGTGCCGAGCGACCCGGCGGCGCTGTCGATGGACTGCTACGAGGCCTACAACATCCAGGTGGCCGGGTTGGTGCAGCGGCGCCGCGAGACCGGGTCGGGCAAGATCGTCATCGGGGTGTCGGGCGGGCTGGATTCGACGCAGGCGCTGATCGTGGCGGCGCGGGCGATGGATCTGATGGGGGCGCCGCGGTCGGACATCCTGGCGTTCACGATGCCGGGGTTCGGGACCAGCGAGGGCACCAAGAGCAACGCGTGGCGGCTGATGCGGGCGTTGGGGGTAACGGCGGAGGAGCTGGATATCCGCCCGGCGGCGCGGCAGATGCTGGCGGATCTGCAGCATCCGTTCGCGCGGGGGGAGCCGGTGTACGACATCGCGTTCGAGAACGTGCAGGCCGGGCTGCGGACGGATTACCTGTTCCGGGCGGCGAATGCGCGGGGCGGGTTCGTGTTGGGGACGGGGGATCTGTCGGAATTGGGGCTGGGCTGGTGCACCTATGGCGTGGGCGATCAGATGTCGCACTACAACGTCAATGCGGGGGTGCCGAAGACGCTGATCCAGCATCTGATAAGGTGGGTGATCAGCGAGAAGCTGTTTTCCGGTGAGGTCGGCGAGACGCTCGGGGACATCTTGGGGACGGAGATCTCGCCGGAGTTGGTACCGGCCGAGGCGGGGGTGCTGCAGAGCACCGAGGCGAAGATCGGGCCGTACGAATTGCAGGATTTCAACCTGTTCTACACGCTCCGCTACGGCTTCCGGCCGTCGAAGATCGCGTTCCTGGCGCTGCATGCGTGGGGGGATCGGGCAGCGGGCGCGTGGCCACCGGGTTTCCCGGTGACGGCGCGGCGGGAGTATTCGCTGGGGGTGATCCGCGGCTGGCTGGAGGTGTTCCTGCAGCGGTTCTTCGGGTTCAGCCAGTTCAAGCGCTCGGCGATGCCGAACGGGCCGAAGGTGGTGGCGGGCGGCTCGCTGTCGCCGCGGGGGGATTGGCGGGCGCCGTCGGATGGGAACGCGGCGGCGTGGCTGGCGGAGTTGCGGGCGAACGTGCCGGGGGAGGTACAGCGTAAGAGCCCTCACCCAACCCTCTCCCGGGGGGAGAGGGCTTAGAAGAGAGTGGGTTACATCGGCGGGACGGCGCCGTCCACGCCGATGGCGATGTTCAGCGCGGTGTTGCTGTCCTTGGCGGTCGTGACGAATACCGCGGCGCCATCCTTGAGTGCGTCCCGCGAACCCGGCGCCAGCATGACGACCGGGACGTTCGGCGGCACCAGGATCTGCTGCTCGCCGCCCTTGTAGGTGACGGTGAGCTGCTTGGCGCCGCCGGACGCCGCGGCGGTGGCCACGGTGCCGTTGGTCATGGAGCTGTTGACCTTGCCGCCGGCCGGCGCCGCGACGGAGACGTTGCCGTTGGTCATGGTGCTGGAGACGGTGCCGCCGCCAGCCAAGGTGTGGTCGGGCAACGGATCCCAGTCGTAGTGGCCGTCGCCGGCGCCGCGCATGGCCTCGGGGAAGATGACGACTTCAAGCGCGATCAGCTTGTTGCCGACGTCCTTGGTGGCGGTGCCGATGTAGGAATCCTTGTTGATGGCGTCGAGGCTCGACTTGGTGACGCCGACGAAGCGGGTCTTGTCGTTGAGCATCACGGCCTCGGTCTTGCCGTCATCGGTCTTGATCTCGACCGTGTCGCCCTTGATGGCGGCGACGGTGCCGCGGACATGCGGGGCGGGCGCGGCGGCGTGCGCCAGTGCGGGCGCGACAAACAGCGCCGCGGTGAGCAGGAATTTACGGAAGGTCATCTGGGCAATTACCTTGCTGTTGCGATAGTCACGGAGCACTAACTCCTTAGCGCGCGAAAGGCTTCACATTTGTCTATGTCCCTGCAGAGGCCGCTTCCGGTCGTCCACCCTTGGCCGGTGCGGGTCATGCACTGGGTCGGCGCCTACGCGATGTTCTGCATGATCCTGAGCGGGTGGCAGATCTACAACGCCTCGCCGAGCCTGCCGGTCACGGTGCCGAACGCGATGACGCTGGGCGGCTGGCTGGCGGGCGGGATCGCGTGGCATATCGCGGCGATGTGGCTGCTGATCGCCGACGGGGCGGCGTATCTGATCTACGGGTTCGTGACGGGGCACTTCCGGCATACGTTCGGGCGGCCGACCTTGGGGGCGGTCGTGCGGGACACGCGGCTCGCGCTGCGCTTCAAGCTGCCGCATCGGCTCGGGGCGTATAACGCGGTGCAGCGACTCCTCTATATCTTCGTCATCGTGGCCGCGGTGCTGGCGGTGGTGACGGGGCTGAGCATCTGGAAGCCGGTGCAGCTCGGGTTCATCACCGACCTGTTCGGCGGCTACGCGGTCGCGCGGCTGATCCATTTGGGGCTGATGGTCGCGATCGTGGGCTTCGTGATGGTGCACCTGCTGCTGGTGGCGCTGTTCCCGCGGACGCTGGTCGCGATGGTCGTCAGCCGGCCGGGCGAGGGAGACCACCTGTGACGCGCGTCCATGACCCGGCCGGCGTGCGGGCCGAACTCAAGTCGCTGGAGCGGCGCGGGCTGATCCGGCGGGGGATGTCGCTGGGCGCGCTGTCGCTGCTGACGGGTTGCGATCTCGGCACCCATACCGGCGTGGACGCCGCACTGTGGGCGATGATGCGGTTCAACGACCGGGTGCAAGCGCTGCTGTTCAATCCGAACCGGCTGGCGACGACCTATGCGCCCTCGGCGATCACGCAGCCGTTCCGGTTCAATGCGTTCTACGAGGACTGGCAGGTGCGGCCGGTGCCGACGGGCTGGCAGTTGGGGGTGAGCGGCCGGGTCGGGGACACGAGTCCGTGGACGCTGGAGAAGCTGCGCGCGCTGCCGCAGGAGGGGCAGATCACGCGGCACATCTGCATCGAGGGCTGGAGCCAGATCGGGCAGTGGAGCGGGGTGCCGTTGCGGGCGTTCCTCGAGCGGGTCGGGGCGGATTTGCGGGCGCCGTATGTGTCGTTCAAGTGCTTCGACGGCTACTCGACGAGCATCGACATGGCCAGCGCGCTGCACGCGCAGACGATCCTGGCGTTGGATTTCCTCGGCAAGCCGTTGACGCCGGATTGGGGGGCGCCGGTGCGGCTGCGTATCCCGGTCAAGCTCGGGTTCAAGAGTGCCAAGAACGTCGAGGCGATCGAGGTGACGGATCGGCTCGAGAAGCAGGGGGGCTATTGGGAGGACCAGGGGTACAACTGGTTCTCGGGGTCCTAGGGCAAGGGCCCTCACCCAACCCTCTCCCGGAGGGAGAGGGTTTTCATGGTGGTTAGCTGGCGGCCTTGGCTTTGTGGGCGTTGAACTCGCGGACGCGGTTTGGGTATTTGCGGAAGCAGGAGGTGCCTTCGTAGCGCGCGAAGGCGGGGATCTTCTGCGGAAACACCTTCAGGGCCTTCGGGTTGGCGGCGACGGCCAACTGGACGCTGGCGAACCACTCCTGCGAGAGCAGGCTGAGCGCGTTCAGGTGGGCCGGTGCGGGGACGTTGCCGATGCGGATGGCGCGGCGCAGGACACGGACGGGGACGCCGAGATGGCTGGCGGCGGCGGGCAGGCTGAGGGTGCTCATGGGTGCTCCTTAGTTATTGCGGGAGGAAGTCGGGGACGGAGAGGTAGCGCTCGCCGGTGTCGTAGTTGAAACCGAGGATGACGGCGCCGGGCTTGAGGTCGGGGAGCTTCTTCTTGATGGCGGCCAGGGTGGCGCCGGACGAGATGCCGACGAGGATCCCTTCTTTCGAGGCGGATTGGCGGGCCATCTCGCGGGCTTCCTCGGCGTCGACCTGGATGACGCCGTCGAGGGCGGATTTGTGCAGGTTGCCGGGGATGAAACCGGCGCCGATGCCCTGGATGGGGTGCGGGGCCGGGTTGCCGCCGGAGATGACGGGCGAGAGGGTGGGCTCGACGGCGAAGACTTGCAGACCCGGCATCTTGGGCTTGAGGCCTTCGGCGCAGGCGGTGATGTGGCCGCCGGTGCCAACCCCGGTGATGATGACGTCGATCCCGTTAGGGAAGTCTTCAAGAATTTCCGGCACCGTGGTGCGCATGTGGATGTCGATATTGGCCGGATTTTCGAATTGCTGCGGGATCCAGGCGCCGGGGGTGGCGGCGCGCAGTTCCTCGGCCTTGGCGATGGCGGCCTTCATGCCTCCTTCGCGGGGGGTGAGCTCGAACGTCGCGCCGTAGGCCTGCATGAGGCGGCGGCGCTCGACGGACATCGATTCCGGCATGACGAGGACCAGCTTGTAGCCCTTGACCGCGGCGGCCATGGCGAGGCCGACGCCGGTGTTGCCCGAGGTCGGCTCGATGATGGTGCCGCCGGGCTGGAGGTCGCCGGATTTCTCGGCGGCGTCGATCATGGCCAGGCCGATGCGGTCCTTGATGGACCCGCCGGGATTGGCGCGCTCGGACTTGACCCAGACTTCCGCGTCGGGGAACAGGCGGGCGAGCCGGATGTGCGGGGTCCGGCCGATGGTCTCGAGAACGCTGTTAGCTTTCACGTGGAGTCTCCCGGTCTGGAGAGTGGGATCAGGCGGTGGCGATACCCTGGGTCTGCGTGCGGCGGCTCTGCCAGAGGGCGACGAAATCGATCGGCTGCAGCAGGACGGGCGGGAAGCCGCCATCGCGGGTGATGTCGGCGAGGATGTTGCGGGCATAGGGGAAGAGCAGGCGAGGACACTCGACGAGCAGCACGGGCTCGATGGACTCGGCCGGAACGCCGGTGAGGGTGAAGACGCCGCAGAAGGCGAGTTCGGCGATGAAGACGGGCTTGCCATCATTGCCGGCGCTGCCGTTGGGGGCGGCGGGGGCCTCCATGGCTTCGGCCTTGATCTGCAGCGTCACCTCGAACACGTCCTGCCCGTCTTGCAGGCGACGCGCTTGCACGTCGAGGTTGATGTTGACGTTCGGCTGCGACTTCAGCGTGGAGAACACTTCGGGGGCGTTGGGGACCTCGAAGGAGAGGTCCTTGACGTATTGGGCGTTGACCACCAGCGGCGGGATCTGTTGCGACGTCGGGGCTTGCTGGGCTTCGGACATGGTCTTCCTCGGAGTGGTCGCGGTCAGGTCGCGGGGCGGTAGCATGGGTGCGGAGCGGGCGCCAGAAGCGCAACGTCACAAAGCGGAACTCACACCGGATGTGCTTGGCCCATCACAAACTCCGCCGGGCGCAGGATGGGGATGCCGCGCCACGGCGACATCGGAAGCAGATGCTTTTCGTCACCACTGACGATCGCGGCTGCCGCGCAGGCCAGGGCCAGGGCGAGGTATCGGTTATCGCTGGGATCGGCGCAGTCGGTGACCAGGTCATTGGGGTGGAAGCGCTCGGCCGCGAACATGACGAGGTCCAGCAGTTCCTGGCGGCGCTGACGCGTGACGATGCGATCGAATTTGGGCCTGGCAAGCACCTCTCGATATTCGTCCTCGACGTCCTGCGACATCGCAAGCTTGTTGCCGGGACCCAAGGCGGCAAGGAGCGCCCGCTCAGGCATACTATCTTTCTTGAGGACTGCTGAGATGAAGACGGACGCGTCGAGAACGACGATCAACGCCGGCGCTCACTCCGCCATTGTGCCAATTCGGCATCGACATCCGCATCGGTAAGGCCGTTCGCATGAGCCTCGGTCTTGATGTCGCTGATCAATCTAGCGACCAAGTCCTGCGCACCGCCGCCCTTCAGCACTGAGCTGAGGTATCGCCCGGCTGCGGCGCGGCGCTCCGGCGTCTGTAAAGCGTTTGCCGCCGCTGCATCGATCGGAATCGGGATTTCGACGACTGCGTCCATGGGTCCTCCGCGGCGACAATAGCACAACACGCCATGGCGGTCGCGGTCAGTGCTTCCAGACGATCTCCAGCGGGGCCGGTTCGGTCGGGTTGAAGGCGACATGCTCGCCGTTGCCGACGCTGCGGCCGGTCAGCGACAGGATGAAGCCCCAATGGCTGACCACGAGGGTGTGGGCCCAGTCGTCGCGGGTGGACCACTCGGTGCGGAACGAGGCGGCGCGGGCCAGGACGCCGGCGGTGGGCTCCACCTCGGTCGGCCACCAGCGCTCGTCGATGCCGGCGAAATCGTGATCGGGCCAGGTTTGCGCCAACTGCGAGCGCGGCGAGCCGACGTCGCAGACGAACGCATAACGTTCGCGCACCGCTTGGGTGACGATGACGGGGATGCCGAGTGCCCGGGCCACCGGCGCGGCGGTTTGCAGCGCCCGCGTATAGGGCGACACGATGATGCGCCGCAGCCCGGCGCCGGCCAGCGCTACCGCGGCACGCTCGGCCTGTTCGTGGCCCAGCGGGGTGAGTTTGGGGTCCTCGATCCCGGGGTCGACCCGGGTGCGGGTAAAGTGGAGATTGAACTCGCTTTGGCCGTGGCGCAGCAGGATCATGAGCATCAGCTAGACGCACAAGCGGGCGGGGGCAACATTGAGCGCTGGCCGTCGTTGTTTCCCTTGGCCAGGGCGCTTACGTGTAGTGCGTCAGTAGGAACGTGTCATGGGCGGAACCGGAAGTTTTCCGATCGATCTAGTGCTGTTCGGCATGATCGCTGCTTTTCTGGTGCTGCGGCTGCGCAGTATTCTTGGCAAGCGGAGCGGATTCGAACGGCAGGAGCAGCCGCAGCGGGGTCCGGTCGCGGTTCCCCGCATGGGCCGGCCCGCGCCGACCATCGATGCGAAGGCCGAGCCCGTCGCGCCGGTGCGGTCGCTGCCGGCGGCGGGCTCGCCGGTTGCCGCGACGCTGCAGCGGATGCGGGAGGTCGACCGCAATTTCGACCCGGCCCGCTTCATCGACGGCGCCGACGCCGCCTTTCGCCTGATCGTGAAAGCCTACGCCGAGGGCGACCGGGTCGCGCTGCGGCCGTTGCTCGGGGACCACACGTATCGCAGCTTCGAGTCCGCGATCGCGGCCCGCGAAGCGGCGAGCGAGACCCAGCGGACCGAGATCCGCTCGATCGAGAACGCCAGCATCGAAGCGGCCAACCTGGCCGGCACGGTCGGGACGATCACGGTCAAGTTCGTGTCCGATCAGGTGTCGGAGACGGTCGACAAGGACGGCAAGCCGGTGCACGGGTCCGACGCGGTGACGGAAATCACCGATCTATGGACGTTCGAGCGGGATCTGGCGCAGTCCGACCCGGTCTGGAGACTGACGGAAGCGCGCTCTGGCTGATGCTCCCACCCTCGAACAGAGGGTCGATCATTATGTCGAGGTGACCAAGTTCCCGCGGTCGTTGTTCGTCAGTGAGGACGGGCGGCTGGTCGGGACGTGGATCATGGGAAATAACTACACCGTCCGCAGCGCCTATTATGGCGGGTATCCGGCCGGGTATCTGCGGCGGATCCGGGCGCTGTTCCCGGAGAAGCGGCGGGTGCTGCACCTGTTCAGCGGCCGGGTCGATACGGAAGCGCTGCCGGGCGACACCGTCGACATCAACCCGGCCTTGAGCCCCACTTATGTCGACGATGCGCAGACCCTCGAAGCGGTGCCGCTGCAGCAGTACGATCTGGTCCTGGCGGACCCGCCGTACAGCATCGAGGATGCGGAGCGGTATCGGACGACGATGATCAAGCGGAACGTCGTCATGCGCGCGCTACAGCGGCTGCCGGCCGGGGCGCATGTCGCCTGGCTGGACCAGGTGCTACCGATGTATCGCAAGGAGGCATTCGACATCGACGGGGTGATCGGGATGGTGAAATCGACCAACCACCGGTTCCGCGTCGTGACGCTCTTCCGAAGGCGGTGATCCGGGCCTAGATCAAGGCATGCCCAGCTCGAAACCACGTGTCGGCCTGTATGTGACCTGTCTGGTGGACCTGCACCGCCCGGCGGTCGGCTTCGCCGCGATCAAGCTGCTCGAGGATGCCGGGTGCGTCGTCGAGGTGCCCGACCTGCAGACGTGCTGCGGGCAGCCGGCCTTCAATAGCGGGGACCGCGCCACGGCGCGCGACCTCGGGCGCCAGGTGATCACGGCATTTCGCGGCTTCGATTACGTGGTGCTGCCGTCCGGTTCCTGCGCCGGCATGATCCGGCATCACTTGGTGGAGCTGATGCGCGAGGACCCGAAGCTGCGCATGCAGGCCGAGGCGTTGGCCGGGAAGACCTATGAGTTGGTCAGCTTCCTGACCGACATCATGGGCGTCACGCGGGTGGAGGCGCTGTATTCCGGCCGGGTCGTGTACCATGATTCGTGCGCCGGGTTGCGCGAGATGGGGGTCAAGGCGCAACCGCGGGCATTGCTGCGGGGGGTCACGGGCGTCGAGTTGCGCGAGATGGTGGATCCGGAGGTGTGCTGCGGCTTCGGTGGCACGTTCTGCGTGAAGTATCCCGACATCTCGACCCGGATGGTCAGCGACAAGGCGGCCGATGTGATGGCGACCGAGGCGGACACGTTGCTGGCGGGCGACATGGGCTGTCTGCTCAACATGGCAGGGCGGCTGAGCCGGCTGGGCAGCGGGATCGCGGTGCGGCACGTGGCCGAGGTGCTGGCGGACATGACGGATGCGGCGCCGCCGATCGGGCAGCCTGAGGAGCGGATCTGATGCAGATCACGTCGACGACGTTCAAGCAGAACGCCAAGACGGCGCTGGCGGATGCCGGGCTGCAGAAGGCGCTGGCGTTCAGCAAGCCGCAATTCATGGCCCGGCGGACGGCGGCGGTGGCGAACCTGCCGGAGTTCGAGCAGCTGCGCGACATCGGGCGCGACATCAAGAACCACACGCTGGCGAACCTGGACTTCTACCTCGAGCAGTTCGCGGCCAACGTGGAGAAGGCCGGCGGGCAGGTGCATTGGGCGGCCGACGCCGACGAGGCGCGGGCGATCGTGCTGGAGATCTGCCGGAACGCCGGCGCCAAGACCGTCACCAAGGGCAAGTCGATGATCTCCGAGGAGCTCGGGATCAACGCGCATCTGAGCAAGCACGGGATCGTGCCGATCGAGACCGATCTCGGCGAATACATCATCCAGCTCCGCGACGAGACGCCGAGCCACATCATCGCGCCAGCGTTCCACCTGAATCGCGAGGATTGGGAGGCGCAGTTCCGGCTGTCGCACACCGATCTGCCGATCGACCGCGTGTTCGCCGAGCGGCGGGACATCCTGACCGAGGCGCGGCTGCGGCTGCGCTCGAAATTCCTGGCCGCCGATGTGGGGATCACCGGGGCCAACTTCCTGATCGCCGAGACCGGCAGCTCGGTGATCGTGACCAACGAGGGCAATGGCGACCTGACGCAGACGCTGCCGCGGGTACATGTGGCGCTGGCGTCGATCGAGAAATGCGTGCCGACGCTGGAAGACGCGACGAGCCTGCTGCGGCTGCTCGCACGGTCGGCGACCGGGCAGGACTTTTCCGTGTACACCACGTTCAGCACCGGGGTGCGCCGGGTCGGCGATCTCGATGGACCCGAGGAATATCACGTCGTGCTGGTCGATAATGGCCGGTCGGCGATGCTCGGGACCGAGTTTCAGGACATGCTGCGCTGCATCCGCTGCGCGGCGTGCATGAACCACTGCCCGGTGTATGGCGCGGTGGGGGGCCATGCGTATGGCTGGGTGTATCCGGGGCCGATGGGGTCAGTGCTGACGCCGAGCCTGATCGGGGTCGAGCAATCGGCGCAGCTGCCGAATGCGAGCACGTTCTGCGGCAAGTGCGAGGCGGTGTGCCCGGTGAAGATCCCGCTGCCGAAGATGATGCGGCACTGGCGGGAGCGCGAATTCGAGCGGCACCTCACGCCGAAGGCGGCGCGGCGCAATCTGGCGCTGTGGGCGTGGTTCGCGCGGCGGCCGGGCTGGTATCGGCTGGCGATGCGGCTGGGTGCGGTGGGGCTCGGGCTGCTCGGGCGCAAGCGGGGGCGGTTCGCCACGCTGCCGTTTGCCGGGGGCTGGACCGGGGGGCGGGACTTGCCGGCGCCGCAGGGGGACACGTTCTTCGCGCAGTATAAGAAGCAGCAGCGTGCCGCGGTCAAAGCAGCCCGGGCGCGCGCATGACCAAGCAGGCGGTGCTCGACAGCATCCGGCGCAGCCTGCGCCGGGGCGAGCTGCCGGCCGATCAGCAGGCGATGCTCGGCGGCCGGCTGGCCCGCCCGCCGCGGCACCTGATCCCGGCGCGGAGCCAGATCCCGCGGCCGGACCAGGTCGATCTGTTCGTGCGCAACGTCGAGAAGGAGTTCGGCACGGTCACGCGGGTGCCGGACGCG
>CAZZVQ010000061.1:0-29226 GCA_964657565.1 uncultured Acetobacteraceae bacterium | reverse complement strand
CGAGGGCCAGGATGGCGACGGCCAGGCGCTCGGCAGCACCGAGAACGGCGAGGGCCGCACCTCCGGCCCCCGCCCCGGCGCCAACCCCGGCTCCGGCCAGCGCCGCTCGGCCAACCGCGACCCGCTCGGGCGCCCGCTGCAGCAGGGCACCTCCGGCAGCGCCGAGAGCGGCGACGTCCGCGTCCCCGACGAGATGGAACAGGCCCGCACCCGCGAGATCCAGGACGAGCTCCGCCGCCGCGGCGCCGACCGCACGCGCAAGCAGAACGAACTCGACTACATCGACCGTCTGCTCACGCCGTTCTAAGGCCGCGGCGCGAGCCCGAGCGCCGCATACGCGCGAACGCTCGGCGGCCACACCTGCATCACCCGCTCGCGCCCCACATAGAGTGCGGCGAGCGCAGCGGCCACGATGGCCAGACTCAGCACCCAGGCCAGCACCAGCAACACCGGTCCGCGTCGGGCCGGTGGCGGCTTCGGCAGCAGCACCGGTTGCGGGATCGGGATCTCCTCCTCGACCGCCATCTTGATTGGCTCGATGACCGGCTCCGGCTGCGTCTCGACCACCGGGGCCGGTGCCACCGGCTCGGGAGGCGGTTCCGGTTCAGGCTCCGGCGCCGGGACCGCCTCGATCGGCGCCCAGTCCGTCTCGCACCGGACGCAGCGCACCATGCGGCCTTCGCGCAGACTCTCGTTCGGCACTTCGTAGGCGGCGTTGCAGGCGGGGCAGGCGATCCTCATACTTTCGTGATACTAGCCCCGCTACATGCTGAATAGCCGCGATGCGGCCATCGGCGCATCGACGGGATTCCGCTGCCGCGTCAGCCGTGGCACAACCCGCCCGCCGAAGGACGAAAGAGCGACGATACGGGAATGGTGCGGCTGGAGCACGTCGGGCTTGAATTTGGGACGGGCTCAGCCCGCGCCGCGGTGCTGCAGGAGCTGAGCTTCGACGTGCCGGAGGGCGGGTTCCGCTGGCTGCTCGGCGAGTCCGGCGCCGGCAAGACCAGCCTGCTCCGGCTGCTGTCGCTCTCCGCGCTGCCGACCAACGGCCGCCTCACCCTGCTCGGCCGCGAGATCGCCCGCGCCCGCCGCCGCGACCTGCCGCCGCTGCGCCGCCGGATCGGCATGGTGTTCCAGGATTTCCGCCTGCTGCCGCACCTCTCGGTCTACGACAACGTCGCCTTGCCGCTGCGCATCGCCGGCCGCCCGGAGGGCCAGATCCGGGTCGACACCATCGAACTGCTCGGCTGGGTCGGGCTGTCGCGCAAGCTCGCCTCCCGCCCGGCCGAGCTGTCCGGCGGCGAGCAGCAGCGCGTCGCCATCGCCCGCGCCGTGGTCGCCCGCCCGCTGCTGCTGCTGGCCGACGAGCCGACCGGCAACCTCGACGAGCAGCAGGCCGAGCGCCTCATGCGCCTGCTACAGGAGCTCAACCGGCTCGGCACCACCGTGCTGGTCGCCACGCACAATGCCGCCATGGTGCATCGCTACCCCGCGCATACGCTCCGCCTGCACGAGGGACATCTGATCCGCGATGACTAGAAGCCTGCTCCGGCCGCCGGGCTTCGACGACCTCGGCGTCAAGCGCGCCCTGTCCGACCGCCTGCTGCCCTCGCTCGTGGCGGCCATGACGTTCCTCGCCGCCCTGGCGCTCGCCGGCGCCATCGGCGCGACCGCGCTCGCCCAGCATTGGCGGCAGGGTGCCGGCGGTATGATGACCGTCCAGGTGCCGCAGCCCGCCGACCCGGCGCCACCGAGCGCTAACTTTGGCGGCGGCACCCGGCTCGACCGCATCCGCACCATCCTCGGCGCCACCGCGGGGGTGACCGGCGCCCACGTGCTCAGCGAGGCCGAATTGCGCACGCTGCTGCGCCCCTGGCTCGGGGCCGGCACGGGCGAGATCGCGATCCCGCTGCCGGCGGTGATCGACGTGCAGCTGGGCGGCACCGGTCCGGACCGCGCCGCGATGACCGCCGCACTCGAGATCGCCGCCCCCGGCACGCTGGTCGAGGAGCACGATCGCTGGGTCAACCGCCTGACCGTCTTGGCGCGCAGCCTGCAAGCCTGCGCCGGACTGGCCCTCGCCGTGGTCGCCTTCGTCGCCGTCGCCGTCATCGCGGTGGCGACGCGCGCCGGGCTGTCCTCGCGGCGGGACGCGATCGAGACGGTGCACGGGCTCGGCGCGACCGACCGTTACATCGCGCGCAGCTTCGCCCAGCGCGCGACGGTGTTGGCAGGCGCCGGGGCGGCGCTGGGTGCGCTGGCCGCGGTGCCGGTGCTGGCCGGGCTGACCGGGTTGGCCGCGCCGTTCGGCACCGGCGTGGCGCCGGAGGGGATCTTCGCGATGGTGGCGGCGACGCCGGTCGGCCTGTGGTTCTCGGTCGCGTGCCTGCCGCCGCTGGCCGCGTCCATCGGATGGATCACCGCGCAGCGCACCGTCCGGCGCTGGCTGCGTCGGCTCCCTTGAGATGGCGCTGGCCAACCGTGGCGCTGCTCGCGGTGTTCGGCGCCGCCCTGATCTGGCTGGCCGGCTTCACCGTATTCGAGCGCGATGCCAGACGCGTGGTCTCGGCCCCGCCGACCTCGGACGGCATCGTGGCCCTGACGGGGGGCGCCGACCGGATCGAGACCGCGCTGCGGCTGTTCGCCGACGGCAAGGCCTCGCGGCTGCTGGTGTCGGGCGTGGGACCCGGCGCCGATCTTGCCGAAGTCCTGCACCGGATGCCGATCGATCCGGCCCTGCTGATCACGCGAATCACGCTCGGCCGGGCCGCCACCGACACGGTCGGCAACGCGGCCGAGACCGCTTCGTGGGCCCGGCAGTACGATCTGCACACCATCATCGTGGTGACCGCCGGCTATCACATGGCCCGCGCGCTGCGCGAGATCGGGCGCGAGTTGCCGGACGTCGAGCTGCGGCCGGTGCCGGTCCGCCCGCCCGCCCTGCGCAGCCGCTATGATCTCGCGACGCTCCGGCTTCTGGCGGTCGAGTATAACAAGTTCCTCGCCGTCTGGTCCGGCTTCAACCGTATGATGAGCAAAGGATCGAGGCCGTGATCGTGCTGCGTTCGGCCGTCTTCAACGCGTGGTTCTTCGGCGTCACCGCCCTGCTCGGCGCGCTCGGGATCTTCGTGCGTGGCTTCATCCCCTGGCGGACGCTGGCGTTTGCGCGGTTCTGGGCGCGGAGCGTGCTGTTCGGCGCCCGCTGGATCGTCGGCATCGACGTCGAGATCACCGGGCTCGAGCGCTTGCCCGCAGGCGCGGCGCTGCTGGCCTCGCAGCACCAATCCGCCTTCGACACGCTGATCTGGGTCGTCCAGCTTCCGCGCTGCAGCTATGTCTACAAGGCCGAACTCGCCGATATCCCACTATTCGGCCCCATGCTGTCGGCCTCCGGCCAGATCCCGATCGACCGCGGCGCATCGATCGCCGCCGTGCGCTCCCTGCTCCGCGGCACCCAGGCGGCCAAGGCGGCCGGGCGCCAGATCGTCATCTTCCCCGAAGGCACGCGCGTGGCTCACGGCGCCGATGCCGAGATCCGCGGCGGTTTCAGCCTGATCGCCTCCCGTAGCGGGTTGCCGATCTACCCGGTTTCGACCGATTCCGGCCGGTATTGGAGTCGCCGCTCCTTCCTCAAGCGACCCGGCCGGGTGCGAATCCACATCGGCGAGCCGATCCCGCCCATGCTGCGCGGACCCGAATTGGTGGCGACCCTGAAGCAGCGGTGGAAGGACGCTGGCTTGACCGCTCCGGCTGTGGATAACCCCGTGGATCAATTCGCTTAGCAGCGGACGGATCAGGTCTTTCCAGGGAGCGGATAACCTCGAAACCCTGCCCCGGCGAACCGTCCTGCGCCCCGAAGCGGCACCGCCCCCGCGCCCCTTCGCCCAAAAAAGCTACGCAACCTGTTGGAAACGCTCAGATAAATACGGATTTCATCACGATTTGCGAAGTATCTCCAGCTTGGTATTTGCGCGTATGCCTCACAGATTCGTGTAACCCCACACATCTGTGGACAAATGTCAGGAATTTGGACGAGTCAACAGTAAAGCGGGAGCATGTCGATGGCTGAAACACGGCGCGGCCCACGGACGCTTTACCGGGTCGCGGCGGCGACCCTGCTCGCCGTCCTCGTCGCCGACACGCTCGTCTGGTTCGTCGCCTGCCGCCGACTGGAGACCGGCGTCCGCGAGACCATGGAAGCGGCAGGATGGACGCTCGCGTCCAGCGCGACCCAGTGGGGTGGATGGCCGGTCGCGGCCGAAATCACGCTGGCTGACGGCGCGCTCCGCACCGGGCCGGACGTCATCCCGCCACTGGTCTGGACCGCACGTCGCACCACGCTCCGCCTCGTCGCCTGGCGCCCGACCATCCTGACCGTCTCGCCCGCCGGTGCGCAGACACTCGCCATCGGCGCCGCGCCACCCGTGCCGTTCACGGCGCAGACCCTGGCCGCCACCATCGATCTGACCGCGCATGACCCGGTCCGCCTTGCCGCGACCGCGCTCGAGATGACCGCACCGGACGGGCCGGTGCGGATGGACTCGGCCACTCTCCTGCTGCTGCCGGACGGCATCTCGGTCGATCTCGCGGGCGTGACCCTGCCCGGCCGCGCCGGCCAGCCGATGACGCCGCCCATCGACGCGCTGCGGTTCGACGGCCAGATCGCCCCGCCGATCGAGCCGCAACCCACCGCGTCCGAAAGCGCCCGAATCTGGCGCACCCATGGCGGCACGCTGACGGTGAGCGCAGTGTCGCTCCGCTGGGCCGCGCTCGCCGCGACGGGCCGCGCCACGCTCACGCTCGATCAGGCGCTGCAGCCCGCCATCACCGGCCAGATCACCGCGACCGGGCTGGCCACCGTGATCGAACAGCTTGCGCAGACCGGGGCCTTGACCCGGTCGTCCGCCACGGCGGCCCAAGGCGTGCTGGCGATCCTCGCCGCCCCGACCGGCGGCGGACCGGTCACCTTACCGGTCGCGCTGCGGGACGGGATCGTCAGCCTGGCGCGGATCCCGCTGTTACGGCTCGCCCCGCTCCAATGGGATTGAGCTGCCGAGTTCGGGCTTGCGGCCAACTCGCCGGGCGGCCTTGCCGTGGCCGGCGGAGACCATCACCGGGTCGCGGCGAACGTTCTCCGGGATTGCCAGCTTCTGCACCGGAGGAGGCACGGCGACCGCCGCATGCGCCACGGCCAATTGCCGCCGCAGACTCTCGACCTCGTTGCGAAGCCACTGGATCTCGGCATCGTCGGGGTGTTCGGCCGCGGACGGTATCGCCTCGCCCGACCCGGGCTCGCCCTGCGGCCCCGGGGCGCTCGCCTCGCCCGTGCGCGCGAACGGATTCCACATGCTGATGGCACGCTCGAACAGCGCCATGTTGTTGCGGTTCATCTCCTCCACGCCCGATGGCAGGAACGGGCTGAACGTCCGTTCCATGACGGTCCGCACCTGCTGTTGCTGGCGGGCGAAGCTGCTCATCGAATATTCGAGATAGCGCGGCACCACGCCTTCGAGACTGCCGCCATAGAAGCCGATCAGTTGGCGCAGGAAGGCGGTGGGCAGCATCGCGCTTCCCTTGCTCTCTTCCTCGACGATGATCTGCGTCAGCACGCCGCGCGTGATGTCGTCGCCCGATTTGGCGTCGAACACGACGAAGTCGCGTCCGGCGCGGATCATCTCGGCCAGATTCTCGAGCGTGATGTAGCTCGACGTCTCGGTATTGTAGAGTCGACGGTTGGCGTATTTCTTCACGACCACGGCGCTTGGGGCCGGAGCCGGGTTCGAAGCCTCCGTCTGCTCCGGTGGTGTCGACGGCGCGTCAGCCATGATAACCTCGTGGGCGTTGGTCGAATACATTAGCACGCAGTTGCAGCAAACGAAGCGTCCGTTTGAGCAATGCAGCCACCATATACATGAGCAAGTTGCACTGGTGGCGCCACCCCCGGCGCTCTATTTAACGTCCAGGAAATCAGGGAGGTCTCAAAATGGAAGAGGTGGTCATCGTCTCGGCCGTCCGCACGCCGGTCGGCAGCTTCAACGGCGCCCTCGGCAGCCTCTCGGCCCACCTGCTCGGTGCCGAGGCCATCAAGGCCGCCCTCGCCAGCGCCAAGCTCGACCCGGCCGATGTCGACGAGATCATCCTCGGCCAGGTGCTCACCGCCGCCCAGGGCCAGAACCCGGCCCGCCAGGCCGCCCGCGCCGCCGGCATCCCCGACAGCTCGACCGCCTTCGGCATCAACCAGGTCTGCGGCTCCGGCCTGCGCACCGTCGCCCTCGCCGCCCAGCAGATCATGACCGGCGAGAGCGAGATCGTCATCGCCGGCGGCCAGGAGAGCATGAGCCAGTCGACCCACGCCGCCTATCTGCGCCAGGGCACCAAGATGGGTGACCTCGGCATGATCGACACGATGATCAAGGACGGGCTGTGGGATGCCTTCAACGGCTACCACATGGGCACCACCGCCGAGAACGTCGCCACCAAGTTCCAGATCACCCGCCAGCAGCAGGACGAGTTCGCCGCCGCCAGCCAGAACAAGGCCAGCGCCGCGCAGAAGGCGGGCAAGTTCAAGGACGAGATCGTCCCGGTGACCATCAAGGGCCGCAAGGCCGACACGGTGGTGTCCGACGACGAGTATATCCGCCACGACGCGTCGCCCGAGACGATGGCCAAGCTGCGCCCCGCCTTCTCCAAGGACGGCACCGTGACCGCCGGCAACGCCAGCGGCATCAATGACGGCGCCGCGGCGCTGGTGATCATGTCGGCCAAGGAAGCCGAACGCCGCGGCCTGACCCCGCTGGCCCGCATCGCCAGCTTCGCCACCGCCGGCGTCGATCCGTCGATCATGGGCACCGGCCCGATCCCGTCGTCGCGCAAGGCGCTCGAGCGGGCCGGCTGGAAGGCGTCCGACCTCGACCTCATCGAGGCCAACGAGGCCTTCGCCGCCCAAGCCTGCGCCGTGAACAAGGACATGGGCTGGGACACGGCGAAGGTGAACGTCAATGGCGGCGCCATCGCCATCGGCCACCCGATCGGCGCGTCCGGCGCCCGCATCCTGACGACGCTGCTGCACGAGATGGGTCGCAGCGGCGCCAAGAAGGGCCTCGCCACGCTGTGCATCGGCGGCGGCATGGGCGTCGCCATGTGCGTCGAGCGGTAGCTTCCTTAGAGGGTGGGGCGAAAACGCTCCACCCCCTCCAGCACACGCCGCATGTTCTTCCCCACCCGGCCCAACGCCGCCTCCCACTCCAGCAGCGCAAACCGCGCCAACTCCGGCACCATCCGCCCATCCCGCGCCCGGAACAGCGACGTGCAGCGCAGCGAGGCGACATCGATAGTCCCGGCCTCCCACCCGAACAGCGCCAAATCCTTCGCCGGCAGGTAGCGATGCACCCCGAACGCGCGGAGATCAGCCGGGTCGACGGCCAGGCCGGTCTCCTCAAGCAACTCGCGGGCCGCCGCCGCGTCGAACCCCTCCCCCGCTTCGGCGATTCCCTTCGGGATATCCCACCGCGCCGACCCAGTCGCCTGCCCCAACAGCACCAGACCGGCCGCATCCCGCACGATCACCCCGCAACTGGTCACCCGCATCGAACTCCTCCGCGCTGCGTTGTTGATGGCGTGCGCCGGCCACTCCGCCCGGCCCCCTTGCCCCGATTCAACCGGAGGTTTAGTGAACCCCAGCGTTCCAAAACCGAATAGCGCCCCGGCGCCGGGGGAGAGGGCGGCCCCGTTGCCGCCCTCTTGGCGCCGCTTCGGATGGCTGTTGCTCGCCAGCCTGATCGCGACGACGGCCAGCGCGGCCGGAAACCGCCGCGTGCTCTACGCCTACGCACCGACCGCCGACGACCCCGCCCTGCTGCGCCAACGCCAACTTCTCGACCCGGCCAAAGCGGGCATGGACGAGCGCGACCTGGTCCTCGTTCCAGTCATCGGCAAGAAGGCCGCGTTCGAGGCCGTGCTGGTCGGCAAGGATGGCGGCGCGAAGCTGACCTCGGCCGATCCGATCGGCCCCGACCGCCTGTTCGAGACCATCGATGCCATGCCGATGCGCCGATACGAACAGCGTTCTCAGCGGTAGCCCGCCGCCTGCAGCTCGAACAGCTCGGCATATCGCGCCCCCCGCGCCAGCAGCGCCGCGTGGGTTCCCTCTTCCAGCACCCGCCCGCCCTCGATCACCACGATGCGGTCGGCCATGCGCACGCTCGAGAACCGGTGCGAGATCAGCACCGCGGTCCGCCCGTCGCTCAGCCCCTTGAAGCGCTGGAACACCTCGAACTCCGCGCGGGCGTCCAATGCCGCCGTGGGCTCGTCGAGGATCAGCAGCGTCGCGTCGCGCATGTAGGCCCGGGCGATCGCCACCTTCTGCCACTCGCCGCCGGAGAGCTCGACGCCCCCCTTGAACCGGCGCCCGACCATCTGGTCGTAGCCGCGCTCGAGCCGCCCCACGACTTCGTCCGCGCGCCCGAGCTGCGCCGCCTGCTCGATCCGCGCCCGGTCGTCCCGCAGCGCGACGCGGCCGACCGCGATGTTGTCGCCGGCGCTGAGGTCGTAGCGGACGAAATCTTGGAAGATGACGCCGATCCCGGCCCTGAGTCCGTCGAGGTCGTAGTCGCGCAGATCGACGCCATCGAGCAGGATGCGGCCTTCGACCGGGTCGTAGAGCCGGGTCATGAGTTTGACGAGTGTGGTCTTGCCGGCGCCGTTCTCGCCGACCAGTGCCACCACTTGGCCAGCCGGCACCGTGAAGCTCAGATGCCGCACCGCCCAGCCCGCCGCGCCCGGATAGCGGAACCCGACATCCTCGAACACCAGCCCGGTCACGATCGCAGTCGGGAACGCCACGCCGTTGGGGGGCGAGGTGATCGCGGGCTGCACGTCGAGGAAGTCGAACAGGTCCTGCAGATACAGCGCTTGGCTCGCCAGGGTCGACACCCCGCTCAGCAACCCGGCCAGCAATCCGCGCAGCCGCAGGAAGGAGGCCGCCAGGAAGGTGAGGTCGCCGACGGTCAGGCCGCCGGTTGCGGTGCGCCACGCCAGGTAGGCGTAGGCGGCGTAGTAGCCGAGCGTCCCCACCGCGGCGAGCCCGGCCCCGGCGGTCGCCCGCCGCCGCGCGAAGGCGGCGTTCTCGGCCCGGATCGTCTGCGAGACCGCCCGGTAGCGGTCGATCAGGAAGTCGTGCAGCCCGAACAGCTTGACCTCCTTGGCCGTGCTCGTGCTCGCCCCGGTCTGGCGCAGGTAGTCCAGCTCCCGCCGCTCCGCCGTCCGGAACGCGTTCAGGGCGTAGCTCTCGGCATTGAACCGGAGCTCGCCGAGGAACGCCGGCACCAGAGCGGCCGCCAGCAGCAGGATCAGCCATGGCGCATAGGCGGCGATCCCGGCCGCGAAACCGATGAGCGTGATGCTGTCCTGGGCGAGCCCGAACAGCTGGGTGATCAGCCCGGTCCGCCCGCTCGCCTGCCGCCGGGCCCGGTCCAGCCCGTCCTGGATGTCGCTATCCTCGAAATCGGCAAGATCCAGCGTGGCCGCATGCTGCATCAAGGTCAGGCTGGTCGCGTCGCTGAACCGGTCCGACAGCAGCGAGTCCACCAGCGTCACCGCCCGTCCCAGCGCGTCGGCAAGGAGCGCCAGGCCAAGTTCGGCCAACAGCAGCAGCCCGAGCCGACTCTCCAGCACGTCGACCCATGGGGCCTGCGCCGCCGGATGCGTCCCGAGCCGCACCACTTCGTCGATGATCAGCTTGGCCACGAACAGCGTCGCGATCGGCAGCCCGGCCCGCACCAGCCGCAACGCCAGCGACCCGGCCGTCAGCACCGGCCCGGTCCGCCACAACATCCCGACGAACGGCGGCAACGTCCGCAGCGCGCCGAGCCGCACCCAAGATTCCTGAGCCGGCCTTTTCAGGCCGGGCGGCTGTTTGCGATCAGGAATGCTGTGTATCCCGCTTCGTCAATCGTCCCGGCGGCAAGACCGACCACCGCATTCGCGGCGTCCTCCTCGCTCGCCGTGAATACATGCCCGTTCAGCTCAAGGAACAGTACGCCGAGGACGAAGCCGGTCCGCTTGTTGCCGTCGATGAACGGGTGATTACGCACGATGGCAGCCGTATACAGGGCGGCAAGCTCAACCGTGCCGGTCTCGGCGCCGTAGGCGAAATGCTGCTGCGGCCGGGCCAAGGCCGACTGCAGCAATCCCTCGTCGCGCAAGCCAGCCGCCCCGCCATGGAGCGCCAACAGCCGGTCGTGCAGCGTCAGCGCGTCGCGCTCCTCGACCCAATTTGGCTGCAACATCGTCACGAGCAGTTCCGCAGATCACTGCGCCAAAACATGCAGCGTGTTGCGATAGCGGCTGATGATGTCTTCCGCCTTGGCCATCTTCGCCTCAAATCCCGGATCGTAAGGCACGAGCCGATAACCACCGTCTGGTGCCTCGACGAGATAGAGTGGTGAGCCATCCTTGGTGCCTAGACGTGAGACGACATCCTTTGGCAGCACGACGCCGAGGGAATTTCCTAACTTGCGAACCTTGAGCTCGACCATGACCGCCTCTGCGATGTGATAACGGAAGTTATAACACCGGACGCATCCCACAGCAAATTGCTGCGCTTGCACACTCGATCTGCGCTCAAGGCATTGATGCGTAGTTGCCGCAGGGGGGTCATTCGGGGTAGCTCTACGCTCTTCGGCCGGGGGCGCCGCATGTCGGTCGGTCCCCATCGCCCTTGCTCGCCGGGCAACTTGAACGGACCGACACGTATCGCATGCTGAGCCCATTTTCGGCCGATGATCTCGGACGCGTTTTCGACGCACGCACACTCACGCGGGGGCGCAGCCTCGTGCTGCTCGGCGCCGTCGAGGTCGCGCTCGACGATACCGCCATCACCGCCACCGTGGACCATGCCGGCCTGCAACGCCGCACGACGACGGTGTCGTCGCGCCTCGGGCACCGGGTCGTGTTCGAGAATAGCTGCACGTGCGGGCAGCCGAATTGCATTCATCTGGCCGCCGCCTCCCTGGCTGCGCTCGACCGTTTTCCGTCGCTGCGCAAGGCGACCCAGAAGAACTTCCTGGATTCGCTGACGGACTCCTCGGGCGTCGAGAAGCAGATCCTCGCGTTCGAGCTCGCCCCGGCGGAGCCGCCGGCCGCGTGCACCGTGACCACCTACCTGATCGGCGAGCGCACCGGGAAGCAGGAGGCCACGACCCCGGCCCGCATCCTGCTCGACAAGACCGGGCCGGAATCCAACCGCATCCTGGCCAAGTTGCTCGGCGGCGGCGAGGTCGGCCGGGTCGAGGTGGCGCCGGGCTCGGTCGCGTCCGTGCTCGGGCTACTCGCCCGGATCGGCCGCGGCCGCTGGCACGCGACCGGCAAGACGCTGACGCTCGGCGAGGAGCGCGCGTTCCAAGCCAACGTGCCGCCCAATCTGCCGCCGAAATCGGCCGTGATCCTCGGCGAGAGCGGGCCCTGGTATGTCGACGGCGCGACCGGACAGGTCGGCCGCGTGCGGCTGCGCAATCACCCCATCGCCGAGTCCGCACCGGCTCCCGCGCCCAAGCCCGGCTTCAGCATGGCCCAGGCACCCGTCCGCCCGGCGCCGCACATCGCGGCCCGCCTGGCCGCCAAGCCGGCCCCGAAGCCGCCGGTCCGGCCCGCCTTCACCGGGCAGCCGCGGCCGCCGTCGCGCCCGTCCATCCGGCAAGTCGCCAGGCCGGTCTCGCGCTCCGGGCCGCCGACGGCAACCGCCGAGCCGGTCATCCTGGAATGCACCGCGACCCCGGTGCTGCAGCTGCGCCGCATGGACTGCCCGGACGATTTCGGACGCATGACGCAGATGGACGCGCTGATCATCGATTTCGACTATGATGGCGTGACCGTCCCGGCCGATGACGAGCGGCAATTCGTCCGCATGCGCGACGGCAGCTTCGTCCGCCGGGACCGCGAGGGCGAGGCCGCGGCGCTGACCGCGCTGCGCCAGGACGGCTTCACCCAGATGCGCGTTGCCGATGCCACCTCGGCCAAGGGCCGCATGGTGTATGTCCATCGGGGCCGGGACGCCGCCGAAAAGTGGCAGTCGTTCGTGCATGGACGCATCCCCACGCTCGAGGCGCTGGGCTGGCGCAACAAGATCGAGCGGGATTTCGGGCCCCGCAGCGTGCAGTCCGTCGGCGAATACGACGTCAAGATCAGCGACGCCGAGCGCGGTCGGTTCGCCCTGGATTTCGGCATCGAGATCGACGGCCACCGGGTCCCGCTGCTGCCGATCCTGACCCGCCTGCTGGACCGTGGCGGCATGGATGCGGCGCAGATCGAGGATGGCGACCTGGTCACCAGCCTCGAGGACGGTCGGATCCTCAAGCTGCCGGCCGAGCGCATCCGCCGCCTGCTCGCCGTCATGGCCGACCTCATCGACGCCGCCCATCGGACCGTCAATGACGAGCTCGTGCTCTCCGCCGGCGAAGCGCCGACCGTGCTCGACCTGGAGGATCTGCTCACCACGCGGTGGGACGATTCCGCCGCCATCGCGTCCTACGCCGAGCAGTTCCGCAGCCCGGCCGAACTGCCGCAAATCACCGTCCCACCCGCGTTCACCGCCGAACTACGCCCATACCAATCGCTCGGCGTCGCGTGGCTGCAGCACCTGCGGGCGCACGACCTGGGCGGCTTCCTCGCCGACGACATGGGCCTTGGCAAGACCGCGCAGACCATCGCCCATCTCGTCATCGAGCATCACGAGGGCCGCCTCGACCGCCCGGCCTTGATCGTCGTGCCGACCAGCCTGGTGAGCAACTGGGTCGCCGAACTCAAGAAGTTCTCGCCGCATCTGCGCGTCGAGGTCCTTCACGGCCTGGACCGGCACCAGCGCCGGGCCGGCCTCGATGCCATGCACGTCGTCATCACCACCTACACCGTGCTGAGCCGGGACATCGACGTAATGGCCCCGCTGCAGTGGCACATCGTGGTGCTCGATGAGGCGCAGGTCATCAAGAGCCCGGATTCCAAGGCGACCAAGGCGGTCTGCCGGCTCGATACGCGGCACCGGATCTGCCTGTCCGGCACCCCGATCGAGAACAATTTGCAGGAATTGTGGTCGGAATTCGCGTTCCTGATGCCGAACCTGCTCGGCGACCGAAAGAGCTTCGTCAAGCGGTTCCGCACGCCGATCGAGAAGAACAACGACGTGGTGCGCCGGGTCCAGTTGGCGCGGCGGATCAAGCCGTTCCTGCTCCGCCGCACCAAGGGAGAGGTCGCGACCGACCTGCCGCCGAAGCACACGATCCTGCGCCGCATCAACTTGGCGCCGGAGCAGCGCGAGGTCTACGACACCATCCGCGGCACCCTCAGCGAGGAGGTGCGCGAGCAGATCCGCGGCCTCAGCGCGGCACAGGGCCGGATCGTCGTGCTGGACGCGTTGCTGAAGCTGCGGCAGCTCTGTTGCGACCCGCGGCTGCTGAAGCTGCCGTCGGCCCGGGCGGTCGAGACGTCGAGTAAGCTGGACGACCTCATGGAGATGCTCGGCGAGATGATCCCGGAGGGGCGCCGGATCCTGGTGTTCTCGCAGTTCACCTCGATGCTCGACCTGATCAAGCCGCGGCTGAACGAGGCCGGCATCGGGTTCGTCGAGCTCCGCGGCGACACCCGCGACCGGGCCGAGCCGGTCCGCGCCTTCGAGGCCCGCGAGGTGCCGTTGTTCCTCATCAGTCTGAAGGCCGGCGGACGCGGGCTGAACCTCACGTCGGCCGATACCGTCATCCACTACGATCCCTGGTGGAACCCGGCGGCCGAGGACCAGGCGTCGGACCGGGCGCACCGGATCGGGCAGACCAAGTCGGTGTTCGTCTACAAGCTGATCGCCGCCGACACCGTCGAGGACCGGATCGTCGAACTGCAACAGCGCAAGACCGACCTGGCCAACATCGCGCTCAGCGCCGAGGGCGACATCCCGGGGCTGGAAGTGGAGGACCTCGACTATTTGTTTGGTGGCGGCAAGGACCTCCTGGCCGCGGCTTAGGGCGGTTTTGGGTCGGGTCGACTGGATACACGCCCAAACTCGTCACGAGCGGACTTGGATACGGCTCTAGGCGGAGAGGTTGGTCGATTGGTACGCGGCTGCGGCGATGCGCTGGAGGGCCAAGGAGTTGCCGGCACTCTGGAAGCCACCGATCTCGACAGGCGCCAAGGCCCAGGTGAGAGCCGCCGCCGTGGCGTCGGCGGTCGTGGTCGCCGAGGACTCACTCTGACCGTCGGCTCCAGCGAAGCCAGAGTCCAGGTTTGGTGAACTCGACGTGGCTGTCTCGCTCGACTTGAACGCGTCGAGCAAGGTGTCGAGTTGCGTGGCGGTGCTGGCCGCCTCGATGTAGCCGCCGACACCCGTCAGGCTGGGGCGGGCGGCGCCGTAGCCGTTGAAGATGCTGGCTTGGCGGGCGATGCTGACGAAGGCGGCGTCGCTGCCGGTCACCGGCGTGTTCAGGGCGGCGATGGCGTTGAGGGAGCGGGTGCCGGTGACGCTGGCGGAGATCTGCACGGCGGGGCTGTCCACCTCGTTGCCGATGGTGCCATCGGCGAGGCGCTGACCGCTCTGCGCCACCACGACGAGGTCTTCGCTGCTGCCGGCCGCACCGGCGACGTATTGCAGGCGGGAGAACTCGTCGGCGCTGAAGCTATGTTGGGTCGTCACGTCGTTGCCGTCCAGGGTGAGTTGACCGCTGCTGCCGTCGCTGCGCAGGGCGACCTTGTAGCCGGCGATGCTGCCGCCGCTGGCCGGGGTTCCCTTGAACAAGGTGCGGACCGAGAAGGTGTCCGACGCCGACGCGGTGAGATTGCCGACCGTGCTGAGGCTGGGCCTTGCGGCGCCGTAGCCGTTGAAGATGCTGGCCTGGCGGGCGATGCTGACGAAAGCGGCGTCGCTGCCGGTCACCGGCGTGTTCAAGGCGGCGATGGCGTTGAGAGAGCGGGTGCCGGTCACGCTGGCGGTGATCTGCACGGCGGGGCTGTCCACCTCGTTGCCGATGGTGCCATCGGCCAGGCGCTGGCCGCTCTGCGCCACCACGACGAGGTCTTCGCTGCTGCCGGCCGCACCGGCGACGTATTGCAGGCGGGAGAATTCGTCGGCGGTGAAGCTGTGCTGGGTGGTGACGTCGTTGCCGTCCAGGGTGAGTTGGCCGCTGCTGCCGTCGCTGCGTAGCGCGATCTTGTAGCCGGCGATGCTGCCGTTGCTGGGCGCGGTGCCCTTGAACAAAGTTCGCATCGAGAACGTGTCCGACGCCGACGCGGTCAGGTTGCCGACGGTGTTCAGGGTGGGCCTTGCGGCGCCGTAGCCGTTGAAGATGCTGGCCTGGCGGGCGATGCTGACGAAGGCGGCGTCGCTGCCGGTCACCGGCGTATTCAGGGCGGCGATGGCGTTGATCGAGCGGGTGCCGGTGACGCTGGCGGTGATCTGCACGGCCGGGCTGTCGACCTCGTTGCCCAGCGTGCCGTCGGCCAGGCGTTGGCCGCTTTGCGCGACCACGACGAGGTCTTCGCTGCTGCCGGCCGCACCGGCGACGTATTGCAGGCGGGAGAACTCGTCGGCGGTGAAGCTGTGCTGGGTGGTGACGTCGTTGCCGTCCAGCGTGAGTTGGCCACTGCTGCCGTCGCTGCGCAGGGCGACCTGGTAGCCGGCGATGCTGCCGCCTTTGGGGGCGGATCCGGTGAAGAGGGTGCTCACCGAGAAGGTGTCCGACGCCGCAGCGGTGAGGTTGCCGACGGTGCCGAGGCTGGGCCGGGCGGCGCCGTAGCCGTTGAAGATGCTGGCTCGGTGGGCGATGTCGACGAAGGCGGCGTCGCTGCCGGTCACCGGCGTGTTCAGGGCGGCGATGGCGTTGATCGAGCGGGTGCCGGTCACGTTGGCGGTGATCTGCACGGCCGGGCTGTCGACCTCGTTGGCGATGGTGCCATCGGATTGGCGCTGGCCGCTTTGGGCCACCACGACGAGGTCTTCGCTGCTGCCGGCGGTGCCGGCGACGTATTGCAGGCGGGCGAACTCGTCGGCGCTGAAGCTGCGTTGGGTGGTGACGTCGTTGCCGTCCAGCGTCAGCTGGCCGCTATTGCCGTCGCTGCGCAAGGCCACTTTGTAGCCGGTGATGCTGCCGCCTTTCGGGGCGGATCCGGTGAACAGCTTGCCGACGGAGAACGTGTCGGACTCCGCGGCGGTGAGGTTGCCGACGGTGCTGAGGCCGGGTCGTGCGGCGCCGTAGCCGTTGAAGATGCTGGCTTGGCGGGCGATGCTGATGAACCCGGCGTCGCTACCGGTCACCGGCGTGTTCAAGGCGGCGATCGCGTTGAGCGAGCGGGTGCCGGTGACGTTGGCGGTAATCTGGACCGCCGGGCTGTCGACCTCGTTGCCGATGGTGCCGTCAGCCAGGCGCTGGCCGCTTTGCGCCACCACCACGAGGTCTTCGCTGCTGCCGGCCGGGCCGGCCACGTATTGCAGGCGGGCGAACTCGTCGGCGGTGAAGCTATGCTTGGTGGTGGCGTCGTTGCCGTCCAGCGTGAGCTGGCCGTTGCTGCCGTCACTGCGCAGGGCGACCTGGTAGCCGGTGATGCCGCCGCCGGTGGGGGCGGTGCCCTTGAACAGGGTGTTCACCGAGAAGGTGTCCGACGCTGCGGCGGTGAATACGCCCGTCATGCGGCTTCGGATGTCGACGACGTCCGTCACGGTCGCGTTCGACTGGGCTGCCGCGCTACCCGACGCGACAGACCCGGAGCCGGTAGGATACTGTGCAAAGAAGGGGGTAATCACTCCAGTCAGGGCCGTCATTGGTCTCACCACCGCGCCATGATAGTGCAGTAGACCAGGACATTCTTTCAGAACGGTTAACGGGTTGCGGTATCGGTGGCGGAATGCGCTGCGCCTGTCCGCCCTCTACGGACTCGGAGTCGACCCATGGGTAGCAACGCCATCTTCGCACGCAAAAGCCTCGCGGCGGGACCCGGCGAGAGCGGCATGCGCAAGACGCTCGGGCTGCCGAGCATCGTCGCCATCGGCGTGGGCGCCATCATCGGGGCCGGGATCTTCGTCCTGACCGGGACCGCGGCGGCGCGCTATGCCGGGCCGGGCGTGATGCTGTCGTTCGTGCTGGGCGGGTTCGTCTGCGCACTGGTCGGGCTTTGCTACGCCGAACTGGCGGCCATGCTGCCGGTCGCGGGCAGTACGTACTCTTATACATACGCCACTCTCGGCGAGATCTTCGCCTGGATGATCGGCTGGGACCTGGTGCTCGAATACGCCATGGGCGCGGCCACCGTCGCCGTCGGCTGGTCCGGCTACGCGGTCAGCCTGCTCAAGGACATCGGCATCACCATCCCGCCGGCGCTCACGACGCACGTCAACCTGCCGGCGGCGGCGATCGTCGCGGTGCTGACGCTCCTGCTCCTGGCGGGGACGAAGGAGTCCGCGCGGCTGAACAACATCATGGTTGCCATCAAACTGGTCGTGGTCGTCGCCTTCATCGCGGTCGGCGTGTTCTCCGTCGCCCCGGCGCATTGGCACCCGCTGATCCCCGCCAATGCCGGCGAGTTCGGGCATTTCGGGCTCAGCGGCGTGTTGCGCGGGTCGTCCGTCGTGTTCTTCGCCTATATCGGCTTCGACGCCGTCTCCACCGCGGCGCAGGAGGCGCGCAATCCGCAGCGCGACATGCCGGCGGGAATCCTCGGCTCGCTCGGGATCAGCACCGTGCTCTACATCGCCGTGGCCGCGGTGCTGACCGGGATCGTGCCGTACGACCAGCTCAACGTGCCGGACCCGATCGCCAAGGCGGTGGACGTGATCGGGCTCGGTTGGTTCTCGCTGATGGTCAAGATCGGGGCGCTGACCGGGCTGACGACGGTGATCCTCGTGCTGCTGTTCGGGCAGACGCGGATCTTCTTCACCATGGCGGAGGACGGGCTGCTGCCGGGGCTATTCGCCTACGTCAACCCCACGCTCGGCACGCCGGTCCGCAGCCAGATCATGATCGGGGTAGTGGTGGCGATCGTGGCCGCGTTCGTGCCGATCGACATCCTCGGCGAGATGGTCAGCATCGGCACCCTGTGCGCCTTCATCCTCGTGTGCGCGGCCGTCCTGTATCTCCGCCGCAGCGACCCGGCGGCCTCGCGCCCGTTCCGCGTTCCCGCGGTGCCGTGGATCCCCATCGCCGGCATCCTGGTCTGCCTGTTGCTGATGGCGGGCCTGCCGGGGGCGACCTGGTTGCGGCTGGTGGTGTGGATGGCGATCGGGCTGGGGGTCTACGCCGCGTATGGACGGCATCACTCGGTCCTGCGCGCGGGCGCTTGAACAGCATCGGGGTGCATCGTTAGGCAGGGATGGTGTTCACCTCCTGGCCGGCACTGCAAATCGGATACGAGCTGGTCGACTGGGGCTGCCGGCTGTTCGCGCTCGCCATCGTGCCGATGCGGCGGCGGCCGGCGGCGGCGGCGGGGTGGTTGCTGCTCATCATGTTCCTGCCGATTGCCGGCATGGCGATGTTCGCGGTCATCGGCAGCCCGCGTTTTCCGGCCGAGCGCGTCCGGCGCTTCCAGGTCCTGACCCCGTATTTCGCGGCCATCAGCGAGCGATTGACCGCGTATGGCGCGATGCGGGGCGACCGGTTCGAGGACGTGATCGCGCTGACGCGGCGCTTGGGCCAGTTGCCGCCGGTCTCGGGCAACGCGGTGCGGCTGATGGACGACTACGACGGCGTGATCGAGCAGCTCGCGGCCGATATCCGGGCCGCGGAGCGATACGTCCTGCTGCTGATCTACATCTTTGCCGACGACGCGACCGGGCGGGTGATCGTCGAGGCGCTGCGGGAGGCGGCGGCGCGCGGGGTCGATTGCCGGGTCATGATCGACCCAGTCGGATCGCAGCAGTGGCGGCGGGCGCTGACGCGGCACCTGGCGGAGGCGGGCGTCTCGGCGCAGTGGTCCCTCCCCTTCCACCTGCTGCGCAGCCGGACCCGGCGGGACATGCGCAACCACCGCAAGCTGTTCGTGATCGATGGGCGGATCGGCTACGCCGGGTCGCAGAACATCGTCGATCAGAACTTCCGGCCGGGCGTCGTCAACCGCGAGCTGGTGGCCCGCGTCGAGGGCCCGCTGGTCGCCGCGATGGAGGCGGTGATCCGGGGCGACTGGTTCATGGAGACCGGCGACATGCCCCAGGCGTGTGCGGACGTGGCGGCGGCGGGCGAGAGTTGCGGGCAGCTGCTGCCGAGCGGGGCGGCTTATCCGCTGGAAGGGTTCGAGTCGCTGCTGGTGTGGCAGATCCACTCGGCGCGAAAGCGGGTGGTGCTGGTCACGCCGTATCTCATCCCGGATGACGGGCTGGTGGGGGCGATGCGGACCGCGGTAGCGCGGGGGGTGTGTATCGACGTGGTGGTGTCGGCGGTGGCCGACCAGCTGCTCGTGAACCTCGCGCAGTGTTCCTATTACGAGGAACTGCTCGGGCGCGGCATCCGCATCCACGCGTATCGGGATTACCTGCTCCATGCCAAGAACGTCAGCATCGACGGCGAATTGGCGATCCTCGGCTCGAGCAACGTCGACCTGCGATCGTTCCAGCTCAACGAGGAGGTGAGCCTGCTGCTGTATGGCGGCGCATGCGTGCAGGCGCTGGTGGCGGTTCAGGACGCGTATATCGCCGATAGCGACACGATCGATCTGGCGGTCTGGCGGCAGCGCTCCTTCGGACGCAAGTTCGCCGAGAATATGGCGCGGCTGATCAGCCCGTTGCTCTGAACCTGAGGCGGAAGGCGGGCGAGCGGTCCGGCTGGGTGGTGATGATGGCGACGGGGCGCACGGGCGCCGGGTCGTCGAGGCCGATCTCGAAACGCTGGATGAGCATGGCCAGCACGATGATCGCTTCGGTCAGGGCGAACTGGGCGCCGACGCAAACGCGGGGGCCGGCGCCGAAGGGGAGATAGGCGAAACGGTGGGCCAGCGCCGGGTCGCCTTCGAAACGGCTTGGGTCGAAGGCGTTGGGGCGGTCCCAGAATTGCTCGTGGTGGTGCAGCACCCAGGGCGCGATGAGGATGATGGCGCCGGCGGGGATGTCGGTGCTGTCGAATCGGTCTGGCTCGACGGCTTTGCGGACGACGGTGAAGGCGGGCGGGTAGAGGCGGAGGGTCTCCTGGACGACGGCGCGGGTGAAGGGGAGCGCTTTCAGGACCGGCGTGGCCGGCAGGGCGGCGGGGTCGAGGCCGCGGACTTCGTCGGCGAGGCGGGCCTGGATGTCGGGGGCGTTGGCGAGGAGGTAGAGCGCCCAGAACAGGGTCAGCGCGGTGGTCTCGTGCCCGGCGAGGATGAGCGTGGCCATCTGGTCGCGGAGTTGCGGACGGGTGAAGCCGGTGCCGGTCTCGGGATCGCGGGCCTGGAGCAGCAGGTCGAACAGGTCGCGGGCTTGCCCGTCCGGCGGCGTTGCGGGCCGGGCGGCCATGATGCGGTCCATGAGGCGGAGCCAGCGGACTCGGAAGGCGATGCGGGACAGGTCGCGCGGGCTCGGGATGGCGGCCGGAAGCACGAAGTCGAGCAGGGTCGGGCGGCCGAGGCGTTCGCCGTATTGCGTGATCATGCGGCGCAGGGTGGGGCCGTGGTCGTCCATCTCGACGGAGAACATCGAGCGCGAGGCGATGTCGAGGGTGAGGCCCTGCATCAAGGCGAGGGCGTCCACGGTGCCGGGCTGGAGCCCGCTGAGCGTGCGCTCGGCGGCGGCGACGACGTGGCTGGCGAGCAGGGGCATGACCCGGGGGGCGAGCGCGGGGCCGACGATCTGGCGTTGGCGGCGCCAGGTCTCACCCTCGCTGAGGAGGAGGCCGTCGCCGGTGATGGGGCGGAGGACGCGGATGCTGGCAGGGGTGCGGCGGTAGTTGCCCGGGTTGGCGACGAGGACGCGGTGGATGCCGGCCTCGCCGTTGAGCAGGAAGCGGGGCCGGCGGAGGTCGGATTGGACGAAGATGTCCTGCTGGTAGGCCGCGCGGGGCCACATGGCGAGCGCGTTGGTGCGGGTGGCGCGGGCGATGGCGCGCAGGCCGGTGATGGCGGGGGCCGGGTCGAGGGTCGCGGGGGTGAAGAGGTCGATCGTGGTGCTCATGCCGGGGATTTGCGATGGGGGGTGGTTCCGTCACCCCCGGACTTTGATCCGGGGGTCCACGGTTGCGCAAGCGCGGGCTCGATGTTCTGGGTCCCCGGGTCAAGCCCGGGGATGACGCGCTGCGGCAAGCGGTCACACAAGCCGGGCGAGGGTTTTGCGGTAGCGGGCGGTGATGGCTGCGCGGGCGTGGTGATGGCCGGCGGTGACGAGGGGGCGGCCGGCGACGAGGACGGTGTCGATGGCGGAGGCGCCGGCGGTGAAGAGGTAGGCGTCGAGACGGTGGTCGCCGGTGCGGGCGGCCAGGTCGGGGTGGGACGGGTCGAGGAGGACGAGGTCGGCGCGGTGGCCCGGGGCGAGGCGGCCGAGGCGGCGGCCGAGGGCTTGCGCGCCGCCGGCGAGGGCGGCGGCGTACAGGGCCTGGCCGGTGGAGGCGCCCTTGTGCGCGGGCATGACGTTGCGGGCGCGGCGGTGCAGGCGTTGGGCGTATTCCAGGAGGCGGAGTTCGCCGGGAGCGGTGATTTCGACGTTGGAATCGGTGCCGACGCCGTAGCGTCCGCCGGCGTCGCGCAAGGCGGGGGCGTCGAAGATCCCGTCGCCGAGATTGGCCTCGGTGATGGGGCAGAGGCCGGCGACGGCGCCGGATTTCGCCATGGCGGCGAGTTCGGCGGGCGTGGTCTGGGTGGCGTGGATGAGGCACCAGCGGTCGTCCACCGGGGCGTGGGAGAGCAGCCAGTCGACCGGACGTTGGCCGGACCAGGCGAGGCAGTCATCGACTTCGCGGGTCTGCTCGGCGACGTGGATGTGGATCGGGCCGCCGATGGTGGGGAGGGTTGCGAGTTGGTCGGGGGTGACGGCGCGCAGCGAATGGGGCGCGAGGCCGAGCACGGCGTCGTCGAGGGAGGCGATGGCGGTCTTGGCGGCGTCGAGGAGGCGGGCGAAGCCGTCGAGGTCGTTGACGAAGCGGAGTTGACCCTCGCTGGGGGGTTGGGCGCCGAAGCCGCCGTGGCTGTAGAGGACGGGGAGCAGGGTGAGGCCGATGCCGGTTTGGGCGGCGGCGGCGGCGATGCGTTCGGAGAGTTCGGCCGAGTTGGCGTAGGGCGTGCCGCCGGGGGCGTGGTGGAGGTAGTGGAACTCGGCCAGGGCGGTGAAGCCGGCTTCGAGCATCTGCATCATGGCGAAGGCGGCGATGGCTTCGACGTCCTCGGGGGTCAGTTTCTGCAGGAAGGCGTACATGACCTGGCGCCAGGTCCAGAAGCTGTCGGTGCCGGGTCCGCGGGTTTCGGAGAGGCCGGCCATGGCACGCTGGAAGGTGTGGCTGTGCAGGTTGGGAAGCCCCGGCAGCGCGATCCCGGGGAGGCGCTCGCGATCCTCGCGGGCGGCGTTGGCGGTGACGCCGGTAATGGTCCCGTTCTCGATATCCAGGGCGACGTTGTCGGCCCAGCCGGTGGGGAGCAGCGCGGTGTCGAGGAAGAGGCGGCGGGTCGTCATGCGGGACTGGTGGCATTGCGGGCGTGGACATGCCAGCGGAACCGTGCAGGCATGGGGGGATGTTGGCCGACACGGTTTGGACGAATGCGCGGCTGTTGACGATGGCGGGGCCTCCGGTGCTGGGTGGTGCGGTGGCGGCGCGGGAGGGGCGGATCGTTTACGCCGGGTCGGCGGAGGGGGCGCCGGGGGCGGTGCGGTCGGTCGATTGCGCGGGCCGGTGGATCACGCCGGGGCTGGTGGATTGCCACACGCATCTGGTGTTCGGGGGCGATCGGGCGGCGGAGTTCGAGCAGCGTCTGGCGGGGGCGAGCTACGCGGAGATCGCGGCGGCCGGGGGCGGGATCGTTTCTAGCGTGCGCGCGACGCGGCAGGCGGACGAGGCCGGGCTGGTGACGTCGGCCTTGAGGCGGCTGGACCGGTTGCTGGCGGAAGGGGTGACGACGGTCGAGGTGAAGTCGGGCTACGGGCTCGACCTCGTGACGGAGCGGCGGATGCTGCGGGCGGCGCGGGCGCTGGGGGAGCGGCGGCATGTCGCGGTGGCGACGAGCTTTCTGGGGGCGCATGCGCTGCCGCCGGAGTTTGCGGGGGATAAGGACGGCTATATCGATCTGGTCTGCGGCATGCTGCCGGTGTTGGCCGCCGAGGGACTGGTCGATGCCGTGGATGCGTTCTGCGAGGGGATCGCGTTCAGCCCGGCGCAGACGGCGCGCGTGTTCGGGGCCGCGCGCGAGCTGGGACTGCCGGTCAAGCTGCATGCCGATCAGCTTTCCCATAACGGCGGGGCGCAGTTGGCCGCCGAGTGGGGCGCGCTGTCGGCGGATCACCTGGAGCACATGGACGAGGACGGGGCGGCAGCGCTCGCCCAAGCCGGGACGGTCGCGGTCCTGCTGCCGGGGGCGTTCTACATGCTGCGCGAGACACAGGCGCCGCCGGTCGAGGCGTTGCGGCGGCATGGGGCGCGGATCGCGTTGGCGACGGATTGCAACCCGGGGACGTCGCCGCTGACGTCGTTGCTGCTGGCGATGAACATGGGGGCGACGCTCTTCCGGCTGACGGTGGAGGAGTGCCTCGCCGGGGTGACGCGCGAGGCGGCGCGGGCGCTCGGGCTGTTGTCCGAGATCGGGACGGTGGAGGCGGGAAAATGGTGCGATTTGGCGATCTGGGACATCGAGCGGCCGGCGGAGCTGGTCTATCGGCTGGGGTTCAATCCGCTGCATCGGCGGGTGTGGCATGGCCATGAGACCCAATAGCCGAGTTGTCCGGGCGGCGCGGGGCACGGAGCTGTCGGCCAAGAGCTGGCTGACGGAGGCGCCGCTGCGGATGCTGATGAACAACCTCGACCCGGAGGTGGCGGAGCGGCCGGGGGAGCTGGTCGTGTATGGCGGGATCGGCAAGGCGGCGCGGAATTGGGAGGCGTTCGACCAGATCGTGGCCAGCTTGCGCGGGCTGGAGGCGGACGAGACGCTGCTGGTGCAGTCGGGCAAGCCGGTGGGGGTGTTCCGGACGCATGCCGATGCGCCGCGGGTGCTGATCGCGAACTCCAACATCGTGCCGCATTGGGCGACTTGGGAGCATTTCCAGGAGCTCGATCGGAAGGGGCTGATGATGTACGGCCAGATGACGGCCGGGTCGTGGATCTACATCGGCAGCCAGGGGATCGTGCAGGGGACGTACGAGACGTTCGTCGAGATGGGGCGGCAGCACTATGGCGGCAGCCTGGCGGGCAAGTGGATCCTGACGGCCGGGTTGGGGGGCATGGGCGGGGCGCAGCCGCTGGCGGCGACCATGGCGGGGGCGTCGTGCCTGGCGGTGGAGTGCCAGGCGAGCCGGATCGAGATGCGGCTGGCGACGGGGTATGTGGATCGGCAGGCGCGCGATTTGGATGAGGCGCTGGCGATCGTTCAGGGGGCGACGGAGCCGGTGTCGGTGGCGCTGCTGGGGAATGCGGCGGACGTGTTCCCCGAGTTGGTGCGGCGCGGGGTCAGGCCGGATTGCGTGACGGACCAGACGTCGGCGCATGATCCGTCGAACGGCTATCTGCCGCAGGGGTGGTCGGTGGCGCAGTGGGAGAGCAAGCGGGAGAGCGACCCGGCGGGGGTCGCCAAGGCGGCGCGCCGGTCGATGGCGGGGCATGTGCGAGCGATGCTGGATTTCCATCGGGCGGGGATACCGACGGTGGATTACGGCAACAACATCCGGCAGATGGCGCTCGAGGAAGGGGTGGCGGACGCGTTCGAGTTCCCGGGCTTCGTGCCGGCGTATATAAGGCCGCTGTTCTGCCGCGGGATTGGGCCGTTCCGGTGGGCCGCGCTGTCCGGCGATCCAGCGGATATCTTCGCGACGGATGCGAAAGTCAAGGAGCTGTTGCCGGACAACGCGGCGCTGCATCGGTGGCTCGATATGGCGCGCGAGCGGATCAAGTTCCAAGGATTGCCGGCACGGATCTGCTGGGTGGGGCTCGGCGACCGGCATCGCCTGGGGCTGGCGTTCAACGCGATGGTGGCGTCGGGCGAGGTGAAGGCGCCGATCGTCATCGGACGGGACCATCTGGATAGCGGGTCCGTCGCCAGCCCCAACCGGGAGACGGAGGCCATGCGGGACGGGTCGGACGCAGTGTCGGACTGGCCGCTGCTGAACGCGCTGCTGAACACGGCCTCGGGCGCGACGTGGGTCAGCCTGCACCATGGCGGAGGCGTGGGGATGGGGTTCAGCCAGCACGCGGGGATGGTGATCGTGGCGGACGGGACGGAGGACGCCGCGCGGCGGCTGGCGCGGGTGCTGTGGAACGACCCGGCGACGGGGGTGATGCGGCACGCCGATGCGGGATACCCGGAGGCCGTCGCGTGTGCGCGCGAGCAGGGCTTGAACCTGCCGTCGCTGGGCGTTTCGGCATGAGCAAGGCGATCTACGTCACGTTCCTGAATGGGCCGGATATCGCGGAGCTGGATCTGACGAACCAGGAGATCCTGGACGCGATCGAGACCAGCCTGGCGGCGCAGGGGCGTGGCGAGGCGGTGATCGAACCGCGGATGCACCTCAAGCCGAACTCGGAGGTGCATGGGCATTTCAACGTGCTGCGGGGGTCGCTGGGCGGGGAAATCGGGCTGGCGGGCGTGAAGGTGGTCAGCGATTTCGTCTACAATTACGAGCAGGGGCTGCCGTCGGAGATGGCGGTGCTCAACCTGTTCGACCCGGCGACGGGGATGCCGCGGGCGATCCTGGATGCCAGCCACATCACGGATATGCGGACCGGGGCGATGACGGCGATCGGGGCGAAGTATCTCGCGCGCAAGGGCAGCAAGGTGCTGGGCCATATCGGGGCACGCGGCTCGGCGTATTGGAACGTGCGGCTGCTCGATCACCTGTTCGACTTCGAGGAAATCCGGGTGCATTCGCGGCGCAAAGAGAGCCAGGAGGCGTTCGCGGCCAAGCTGACGGCGGATTTGGGCAAGCCGGTCGTGGCCATGGAGGATTGGCGCAGCACGGTCGAGGGGGCGGACATCGTCGTGGAGGCGTCGCGGCTGTTGGCGCCGGAGCCGCTGTTGAAGACGGCGTGGATCAAGCCGGGGGCGCTGGTGGTGCCGTATGGGACGATGAGCGCGATCGAGCTGAACCTCACGGACATGATGAGCAAACTGGTGGTGGACGATTGGGGGCAGGTCGGCGTGGGGCCGTATGGGGCGCTGCGGGCGCATGTGAATGCGGGGAAGCTGACGCGGGCGACGCTGCACGCGGAGATGGGGCAGATCGTGGCCGGGCGGCGTCCGGGTCGGGAGAACGAGACGGAGACGATCCTGTTCTGGCACCGGGGGCTGTCGCTGTCGGACATCGCGCTAGGGTTTGCGATGATGCGGAAGGGGGAGCGGTTGGGGATCGGGCAGCGGCTGCGCTGGTCGTGATGGCGGCGTGTGTGGTAGGTTTGAGCCATGGCGAGCGAGCAGATCGAGGCGGATGAGCTGACGCCGGAGCAGGCGCAGGCGATGCTGGACGAAGCACGGGCGGATCTTGCAGCCGGTCGTACGGTGTCGCATGAGCGCGTGGTCGCATGGGCGAGGCGGCGAGCTAACGGCGAGCGTTTGCCGTTACCGGAGTTTGACGGGCAGATATCAGCTCGGTCCTGAATGGCGGTACGCTGGACCGCGCGTGCGCTTGCGGGACTGGATGTGATCTTCGAGAGGATTGCCGAAGATAACCCCGGTGCAGCCCAGGGCGTGGTCGCGTTTCTGGTTGAGATGGGTGACTTGCTCGACGTGTTTCCTGGCGCACGCGGCAAGCCGATCAGTGGAACTGAGACGCGCGAGATCGTTGACCAGCGGTGGAAACGGTATGCGCTGAGGTTTGCCATCGCGGACGACGGCACGGTGGTGATCGTCGAGGCACGGCGGATTCGGCCCTTCCCGCCACGTTACTTTGTGCCGTAGAGCCGATCGCCCGCGTCGCCGAGGCCGGGGCGGATGTAGCCGTGGTCGTCGAGGCCACGGTCGATGGCGGCGGTGAAGACGGGGACGTCCGGGTGTTCCTCGAGCAGCACGGCGAGGCCCTCGGGGGCGGCGAGGAGGCAGACGAAGCGGAGTTGGGTGACGCCGGCCTGGCGCAGGCGGGCCAAAGCGGCCGCGGCGGAATGGCCGGTGGCGAGCATGGGGTCGACGACGATGACGAGCCGGTCCGCGATGTCGTCGGGGAGCTTGAGGTAGTATTCGACGGGGACGAGCGTGGCCGGGTCGCGGTAGAGGCCGATATGGCCGACCCGGGCGGACGGCACGAGGTCGAGCATCCCGTCGAGGATGCCGTTGCCGGCGCGCAGGATGGAGACGAAGCAGAGCTTCTTGCCGGCCAGAGCGGGGGACTCCATCGGCTCGAGCGGGGTGTCGATGGCGATCATCTCGAGCGGAAGGTCGCGGGTGACTTCGTAGGCGAGCAGGAGGCTGAGTTCGCGGGTGATCTGGCGGAAGGCGGCGGTGGCGGTCTTCTGGCGCCGTAACAGGGTTAGCTTGTGTTGGACCAACGGGTGATCGAGGACGGTGACGTGCGCCGGGTCAGCCATTCAGGCTGCGGCCTTTGGGTTTGTGCAGTTCGGCGTCGTCCGGCACCTCGGGGGTGAAGTAGCCGGCGGCTTTCTTGGCATCCATCTCCACGCTGGCTTCGGGCGGGATGAGTTCGTCGGGGATCGGCACCCGCTCGACGACGTCGATGCCGCTGTCGACGATCGGGGCATATTTGAGGTTGCTCATGGAGACGAGCTGGTCGATGCGGGTGATGCCGAGCCAGTGCAGCACGTCGGGCATGAGTTCCTGGAACCGCATGTCGGTGACGCCGGCGACGCATTCGGTACGCTGGAAGTAGTTCTCGGCCCGGTCGCCGCCCTCCTGGCGCTTGCGGGCGTTGTAGACGAGGAATTTGGTGACTTCGCCGAGGGCGCGTCCCTCCTTGCGGTTGTAGACCACCACGCCGACGCCGCCGCGTTGGGCGGTCTCGATGCTGACCTCGATCCCGTGGGTGAGGTAGGGGCGGCACGTGCAGATGTCGGAGCCGAACACGTCGGAACCGTTGCACTCGTCATGGATGCGGCAGGCGATACGCGTTTCGGGGCGGCCGAGTTTGGCCGGGTCGCCGAACAGGTAGACGGTGGCGCCGCCGATGGGCGGGAGGAACACGTCGAGGTCGGGCCTCGTCACGAGTTCGGGGAACATGCCGGCAGTGTGTTCGAACAGGGCGCGGCGGAGGTCGGCGACGGGGACCCCGAAGCGCCGGGCGACGCCGGGAAGGTGCCAGACCGGCTCGATGGCGATCTTCGTGACGCGCACGTCCCCGGCGGCGGTCAGCACGGTGCCGTCGGGCGCGAGGCGGCCGGCGCGGACGGCCTCGTGCAGTTCGGGCATGTTGATGTGGGCTTTGGTAATGGAGATGGTGGGGCGGATATCGAGGCCGGCGGCGAGTTCGTCGGCGAAGATCTCGGTCGTCAGGTGGCCCCAGGGGTCCATCGAGACGATGGCGCCCGGGTCGGACCATTGCGGAAACGGGCCGATGGCGGCCGCGGGCCTGGTGTTGGTGAGGTCCGGCCGGTGGCTGGCGGCGAGTTGGCCGGAGGCGACCGCGAGGGCGCGGTAGACGGAGTACGCGCCGGCGTGGGCGCCGATGACGTTCCGCTCGGCGGCGTTGGCGATCGTGGCGATGACGGGGCCGCGGGCCCGGCCGTCACCGGCGCCCCACGTGACCGGCCGGCGCACGACCACGTTGCGCGGATGCGACGTCAACACGATGGGGCGTTTGGGCGCCGGGTTGTTCGATCGGATAGGGACGTCCATGGGCCGCACGCTAGGGAGGTTCCTAGTGTACGGTCAATGCGTTGATGGACGGTTAATGGGGCGAGTGACCCTAGACCCGGCGCGTCCAGCCGTGGGTGTCGTTGGTCTCGCCGTATTGGATCGCCGTGACCGTGTCGTACAGCTTCTGCGTCAACTCGCCGATCTTGCCGCCGTTGATCGACATCCGGTCGCCGCCGTAGCCGAGTTCGCCCACCGGCGAGATCACCGCCGCCGTACCGGTGCCCCACATCTCACGCAGCTCCCCGTTCTTGTGCGCGTCGACGACCTCATGGATCGAGACGGGCCGCTCCTCGGTCTGCACGCCCCAAT
>CAZZVQ010000060.1:0-29505 GCA_964657565.1 uncultured Acetobacteraceae bacterium | reverse complement strand
TTCTGGCTCGGCGCGGCGGCCGATCCGTTGCCCGGTGCGGGCGACCAGGCTCGCCGCCACGCTGCGGCTGCCACGCATGGCAGCCCGGCCCCCCACCAGGGAGACCCCGGCCGCGGTCCGCGCCCCGCGGCCCGCGGTGCGCCACTCCGACCCGGTCAGCCCGAGCGCCAGGAACACGAGGATGAGCGCCATCGCCCCGAGGATGGCGGCGACGACCGGGCCGCCGGCGGCGCCGAGCAGCCCGTTGCCCATCGCCAGCAGCCGATCGGCCAGCGTCGAGCCGGCGGCGCCGCCCAGCCCGGCATCGGTCGGCCAATGGACCGAGGCCCGCGGCAGCATCGCCAGCAGGCCGGCGACGGCGGGCAGGGCCATGATCGTCGCGACGCTGCGCAGCACGATCTGCGCCCGCGGGCTGCTGAACAGGCGCCAGGCCCAGGCGAGCAGCGCCAGAACCGGCAGCAGGGCGGCCAGGCCGAACGATTGCAGCAGCAGGTCGGCCGTCGTCGCGCCGGCCACCCCGACCCAATTGGTCGCGTTCCCCGCCGTCGCCGTGTTGAACGACGGGTCGCGGGGATTGTAGCTGATCAGCGACAGCAGCAGCAGCAGAGCGGCCACGGCGAGGGCGACGCCGCCGAGCTGCCCGAGTCGCAGGCGGACGGCGGCGCGGATTTCCGGTGATGCGAAGGTCGTGCTCATGTAGGGCCGCAGCTTAGCGGCCTAGCCGGTTGTCTGGCAGCGATTCCTGCTCAGGACCGTGAGTTTGCCGCGGGGTGTGTGATGGCGGCTACTAATACACCGTTTCTCGCCTCGTCACCGCCGGGCTTGACCCGGCGGTCCACGCCAACCAAGCGACGTCGTTCGGCACCATGGACCCCCGGATCAAGTCCGCGGGTGACGAGTTCAAGGGGCCACCTTCATGGATCGCGGCACTAGTCGGCGGCCAACGCCTCGCTGGAACGGCCCCGGACCGCGGCACCGAAGGCGGCGAACAGGTTGCGCGACACCGAATCGGTCGCGAAGTCGTATTCCGGATGCCATTGCACGCCGATCGTCAGCGCCGGGGCCGTGGGCAGCCGAACCGCCTCGATCGTGCCGTCCGGGGCGGTGCCCTCGATCACCAGACCCGGCGCAAGACGGTCGATGCCCTGGTTGTGCAGCGAGTTGACCGGGATCACCAGCGCGCCGGCGATGCGGTGCAGCCAGCCGCCCGGCGTGATCCGGATCCCGTGCGCCTTGCCGATGCGGATGCGGGCATTCGGGTGCAGCGGGGTCGAGTGGTCCATCCGGCCCGGCATATCCTGCAGCCGCTGATGCAGGCTGCCCCCCAGCGCGACGTTCAGCTCCTGCAAGCCGCGGCAGATCGCGAACACCGGAATCGCCGCCGCGATCGCGGCCCGGATCAGCCGCATCGTGGTCGCATCGCGGGCCGTGTCCTCCGGCGTGCCCTCGGGGTGCGGCGGACCTTCATACAGGCACGGCTGCACGTTCGAGCGGCTGCCGGTCAGGATGATGCCGTCCAACCGCGCGACCAGGGTATCGACGTCCGCGTCGTTGCCGTTGGCCGGGATCAGCACCGGCACCCCGTCCATCACCTGATCGACGGCGCGGACATAGGTGTCGGACGCGGCATGGTTCGGCGTGTTGTAGGTGCCGAAGGCTTTGCTGCAGCAGGAGATGCCGATGAGGGGCTTCATGGAGTCAGGATGCTACCCGTGAAAGGCGAAGGAAAGATTAATCAGCCGGAGCCGTTGCCGCCGCCATTATTTTGGAAGAATCTCGGATCGATGAACTCGAACAGCTTCTGGTCGAAGCTGCCCCCGAGCTGGGCGTTGTACAGCGTCACCCGGGTCTCCTGCCGCTGCGCGTCGGTGGTGACCCAGGAGCGCAGCGCCAGCGGATTGTCGGCGAAGATCAGCGTCAGCGACCCGTCCTGCGGCGAGGCCGTGCGGTACAGCGTCACCTGAAGCTGGCCCGGAAGGCGCACGACTCGGGAGACGGTCACCGCGCCGCTGAGGCGGAGATTGTCCTGCAACAGGATGCCAAGCGGCGTCTGGCCCAGCGGGATATTGCTGGTCTGCTTGAGCTGGCTGTCATTGAACACCAGCAGGCCGTGGCCGCCGACCAGCAGGAAAGGGGAGGGCGGGTCGTATTGGAACCGCATGCGGCCGGGTCGCTCGAGCCAGGCTTGCCCTTCGCTGGTCGCGCCGCTCGGGGCGACTTGCAGGAACCGGGAATGCAAGGTCCTGATCGAGTTGAGATACGTCTCGACGCGGGCGATGTCGGCGCGATCCTGCGCGGATAGCCCGGCGGTTTGTGCCCAGGCGGCCACGGGGAATGCGAGAGGGGCGAGCAGGAGAAGGCGGCGATGCATGGGACCGATGTAGGCGGCGCGCCGCCCCGGTAAAAGGGGCTTACTTCGGCGGACCGGCCGGCTCCATCCCGCTATTGATGATGGCGGTCGCCGCCGCCGGTGACGCCAGGAACCGGACGAGCGAGCGGCCCGCCTCCTTCTCCTGGCTCGCTCCGAGCACGCCGGCCGAGAAGATGGTGTCGAGCTGCAGCGGCGCCGGAACCGGGCCGACGAGCGAGATGCCCTTGATCGGCTTCAGTTCGCTGATCTGCTGGAAGCCGATCTCGGCCTCGCCCCGGGCCACCACCTCGCCGACCGGTTCGGCCGGGATCATGCGCGTCTTGCCCTTCACCTGGTCCTCGATGCCCATCGTCTTGAACATCTCGCGCTCGATGTAGACGCCGCTGGCGCTGTCGGAATAGGCGATCGACTTGGCCGCGATCAGCGCCTGCTTCAGCGCGTCGGCGGTGCTGATGTCCGGGCGATCGGCGCCCTCCTTGACCACCACGCCGATGCCGGAGCGGGCGAGCTTGACGTCGTCCTCGGCCGCGACCTTGCCCTGCTCGACCAGCCTGTCCAGCGCGTAGCCCACCATGATCACCACGTCGATCGTCTCGCCCCGGGCGAGGCGCTGCGGCACGGCGCCGGGTGTCGTGCCCATCGACGGCCCCCAATCGGTGACCAGGCTGTTCCCGGTCTGCTTCTCCCATTCCGGCGCCAGCGCCTTGTACGCCGCAGCGAACCCGCCGGAGCTGACCACGTGAACTTCCGCGGCATGCAGCGCCGGCGCGCCGAGGACGGCGGCAAGGAGGGCAGCCGCGAGTCTCATGCGACGGTCTCACGCGCGCGCAGCGAGACCTGCCGCTCGCGGTAGATCACGAATGTCGCGACCAGACCGCACAGGCCGCCGATACTGAGCCAAATTCCAGGCGCCGCCTTGTCGCCGGTCTCGTCGATCAGCCAAGTGGAAATGGTGGGCGTGAAGCCGCCGAACAGCGCGGTGGCGAGCGAGTAGGCCAGCGAGAACCCGGCGGTCCGCACCGCCGCCGGCACTACCTCGGTCAACGCCACGACCATCGCGCCATTGTAGCTGCCATAGAGGAACGAGAGCCACAGCAGCGCGAGCAGCATGTTCGGAAACGAGATGTGCGCGACCAGCCAGGCCATCACCGGATAGGCGGTCACCAGCGTCAGGCCGGAGAAGATCAGCAGGAGCGGCTTGCGCCCGACCCGGTCCGAGAGGGCCCCCATCACCGGCAGCCAGAACAGGTTCGACACCGCGACGCAGAAGGTGACGAGCAAGCTGTCCATCGTGGAGAGCTTGAGCACCGATTTCCCGAACGTCGGGGTATACACCGTGATCGTGTAGAACGACACCGTCGTCATCGCCACCATCAGCATGCCCAGGGTGACGATGCCCCAGTTGCGGCACAGCGTGGCGAACACCTCGCCGGTGCTCGGGCGGTGGTGCCGGGCGGCGAACTCCGGGGTCTCCTCCAGCGAGCGACGGATATAGAACAGGAACGGCACGATCAGGCAGCCGATGAAGAACGGGATGCGCCAGCCCCAGTCGCCGATCTCGGCGGGCGACATGACCTGGTTCAGGATGAAGCCGATGATCGCGGCCACCATGATCGCCACCTGCTGGCTGCCGGACTGCCACGCCACATAGAACCCCTTGCGACCCGGCGGCGCCATCTCCGCCAGATACACCGACACGCCCCCCAACTCGACGCCCGCGGAAAAGCCCTGCAGCAGCCGCCCGATCAGCACCAGCGCCGGCGCGAGCAGCCCGATGCTGGCGTAGCCCGGCACCGCCGCGATCAGCAACGTGCCCGTCGCCATGATCCCGAGCGTGACGATGAGGCCCTTGCGGCGGCCGACCTGGTCGACATAGGCGCCCAGGAAAATGGCCCCCAGCGGCCGCATCAGGAACCCGGCGCCGAACGTCATGAACGTCAGCAGCAGCGAGGTGAGCTCGTTGCCGGCCGGGAAGAACGCCTTGGAGATGTAGGTGGCGTAGAAGCCGAACAGGAAGAAGTCGAACATCTCGAGGAAGTTGCCGCTCGTCACCCGCAGCACGGTGCCGATCTTCGATGCCGACGAGGTCGATGGGCCCATGAAATCCTCCCTTTGCAAGAGTGTTGGCTACGGCGGCACTCCCGGTCAATCGGGCAGCAACTCGGTCCATGCGGTGAACGTTGGCATCGCGTGAAATTCATTGCCGATGTCGAGCATATGGTGCCCGCGATGCTGGCGCGGGCGACGGGGCTCGATAAGGCCGGGGCGTTCCCCGCGGAGGACATCGCGGCGCTGCGGGCGGCCGGGGTGCTGGCGGCGCCGTTGCCGGTGGAGTGGGGTGGCTCGGGGGCGGGGACGGAGCCGGGTGGGGCCGGGCCGATCCTGGCACTGATGCTGACCCTGGGACGCGGCAACCTCTCGGTGGCGCGGCTGATCGAAGCGCACGTCAACGCGCTGCGGTTGATCATGCGGTTCGGCGACGCGCGGGCGCGCGCCGCAGCGGCGGCGGATGCCACCTCCGGCGAACTGTTCGGGCTCTGGGTGACCGACGGCCGGCGGCCCTTGGTCGCGCAGGGGGACCGGCTGACCGGGGACAAGGGACCCTGCAGCGGCGCCGGCCACTGCACGCGGGCCTTGGTGACGGCCGAGACGCCGGGCGGGGTTCGCATGGCGGTGGTGGCGCTGACCGGCGCGGAGGCGGCGGCGCCGGTGACCGGGATGCAGGGCATGCGGGCGGCCGCGAACGGGGTCGTCACGCTCGACGGCGTGACCGTGCGGGACTGGATCGGCGCGAGCGGCGACTATCTGGCCGAGCCGGATTTCTCCTGCGGCGCCTGGCGGGCGTCGGCGGCCGCGGCCGGGGCGTTGGACGGATTGGTCGCAGCGCTCGGCGACGCGCTGCGGCGGCGCGGCCAGGCGGAGGCGCCGATGCAGGTGGCACGGTTCGGGACGGCGCTCTTGGCGCGCGACACCGCCCGGCTGTGGGCGGAGCGGGTGGCGGCGGTGGCGGAGAACGCGGGCGATCCGGCCGCCCAGGTCGCGACCGTGAATTTGGGCCGCTTGGCGGTCGAGCGGGCCTGTCTGGACACGATCGAACTGGCGCAGCGCTCAGTGGGGATGGGTGCGTTCGTGGCGCCCAACCCGGTCGAGCGCATGATCCGCGATCTCGGCACCTATCTGCGCCAGCCCGCGCCGGACGCGGTGTTGCTCGAGGCCGCATCCTGGCATCTGGCGCGCGGGTGAGGGCGGGGGACGCGCACGCGGCGATGCGGGCCCTGCCGGTCGCCGGACTGGACGAGATCCTGCGCGGAGCGCGGCCGCTGGTGCTGGCGCCGCATGCGGATGACGAGAGCTTGGGGTGTGGCGGGCTGTTGGCGCAGGCGGCGGAGGCCGGGTTGCGGCCGGGCCTGCTGGTGCTGACCGATGGCACCGGATCGCATCCGGGGTCGCGGAAATTTCCCGCGGCGCGGTTGCGGATGCTGCGCGAGGCGGAGGCGCGCGAGGCGGCCGGTATCCTGGGCCTCGAGGCCGGCCGGGTCGGGTTCCTGGGATTGCGGGACACCGCGGCGCCCGTCGCGGGCGAGGCGTTCGAGGCGGCGGTCGAGCGGATCGTGGCGGTGGCCCGCGCGTGGGGGTGCACGGTGCTGCTGGCGCCCTGGCGGCACGATCCGCATTGTGACCACGAGGCGGCGCACCTGATGGCGGCCGAGGTGGCGCGGCGAACCGGCTGGCGGCATGTCGCGTATCCGGTCTGGGGCTGGACGCTCGGCGCCGAGGTGCCGCTGGCCGCACCGGCCATGGTGGGATGGCGGCTGGACATCTCGGCGCAGCGCGCACGCAAGCAGCAGGCGATCGGGGCGCACCGGTCGCAATACGCGGGATTGGTCGACGACGATCCCGGCGGATTTCAGCTCACGGCCGAATTTTTAGACTTGTTCAACGATTCGTTCGAGACCTTCTTGGGAGCGCATTGACACAGGATGAGCACGTTGACTGACACCCTGAGGGCTGTCGTGGCGGTTCCGGCCAAGGACGAGGCGGAGCAGATCGCGGCATGTCTCTCGGCCTTGGCCCTGCAGACGGATGTCGCTCCGGACGGCATCGTCTTCGTCGTGAATAATTCCGTGGATGCGACCGCGGCGATCGTGCGCGAGATGGCGGCGTCGCTGCAGGTTCCCGTCGAGGTGATCGAGCACGACTTCCCGCCGGAGCAGGCCAGCGCGGGGGCCGCGCGGCGGATGGCGATGGAGTGGGCCGCCGCACATGTGGGCGAGGGCGGCGTGCTGCTGACGACCGATGCGGATGGGCGGGTCCCGCCGGATTGGGTCGCGGCCAATCTCTTCCATCTGCGGCGGGGGGTGGACGCGGTCGCCGGCCGCGTCGTGCTCGACCCGGTGGATGCGGCAGCGATCCCGCTCCGGCTGCAGGCCGACGATGCGCTGGAATGTGCCTATGCCGCGGCGCTGGACCAGATCGCCTCCATCGTCGATCCGCTGCCATGGGACCCGTGGCCGCGCCACATGGGGCATTCCGGCGCGAGCATCGCGGTCACGCTGGCGGCCTACCGCCTGGCCGGCGGCATGCCGGCGGCGCCGATGGCGGAGGATCGGCGATTCTTTGCCGCCCTGCGCGCGACGGGGGCACGGATCCGGCACGCGCCGGAGATCGCGGTGGAGGTATCGGGGCGGCTGATCGGACGCGCCGAAGGCGGCATGGCGGACACGATCCGCCGGCGGATGCAGCGAGCCGACCCGTATCTCGACGACGCGCTGGAGCCCGCGCAGGATTTCTTGAACCGGCTGCGCGGCGAGGTCATCCCGATCCGCCGCCTGGTCCCGGCCGGCGAGGCCGCGGCCGAGTTGGCCGTAGCGCGGCTGATTCTGGCGCGGCTGTCGGCGCGCGACGAAGTAGGCGGCGCCGAGGCGCCGCCCCTCTACGTCAAGACTCTTGGAGATTGACGGCGGAGGTCTTGCCCTGCTGGCCGGGCTGGAGCTCGTAGGTCAGCGTCTGGCCTTCATTGAGCGAGCCGAGGCCCGCGCGCTCGACGGCGGAGATGTGGACGAAAACGTCTTTGGAACCATCCTGGGGCTGGATGAAGCCGTAGCCCTTCTGGGCATTAAACCATTTAACGGTGCCTGTCGGCATAGTGCAGTCTCCGGATCGGCGCCGTGCGACAGTGCGCGACGCTTTCGTGATTGAGCGGAAGGATGAGCCCCAAACGGGGACGGAACGGAACTTGTCTCCGGCCGAACAGCCGACCACGTCGCATCCCTAGGCTTTGCACACGCGAACAGCAAGCAATGCCTGCACGTGATCGCCCGCGCTAGGGCCGCGGGCGATCACAATCTCGCAAGTTCGCCCTCTTTTTACCGGGTCACCGAGCCCAGGATCCGGCTCAACCCCGTCGAGCCCGTCTGCGGCTGCGGGATCGACATCCGCTCCGTCGGCCGGACCAGGTGCTGGTAGGCCCGCAGCACCGGCGCCGGCGAGACTTCCTCCGGCGTCAAAAACAGCCCCAGCCGCCGCAAATCGCGTCCGAATCCCACCCGGCTCGACACATACGCCGCCGGGATCGACAGCAGCAGACCCGCCAGCAGCGGCAGCGACCACAGCAGCAGCGCCCGACCCGCCCCCGCGAGCAGCGTCAGCCACACCGCGCCCACCAGCGTCGGCAGCATCAGCTTGCTGGCCGCCTCGCTCCAGGACAGCCCGCGGTCGTCGCGCGACTGCGCTTCCCACCGCACGCTCGACCCGGCCAGCAGCGCGCCGACGAACCGCGTGTAGAAGGTGATCAGCACCGCCGAGATCACCAGCGCCCCCATTTGCTCGGCCGCCGCGCCGGCCAGCAGCCGCAGCCGCCCGCCGAACCGGCGCGATTCCGTCCCGCTCACCAGCACGCTCGCCAGCGCCGTCACCTTGCCGCCATACAGTAGTACCGCGCCGAGACCGATCAGCCAGGCTTGCGCCGTGCCCTGCCCGAGCAGCGCCGCCGCGAACCCTCCGCCCAAAAGACTATCGAGCGTCGCCAAGCCCAACAGCGCCAGCGCCGCCGGCGCCGCCAGGTAATGCAGGACGCCGTAGGCCAGGTGGAACCGCCCCACCGGCCGCAGCCGCTGGTCCGGCAACACGCCGATATGCTGCAAATTGCCCTGGCACCACCGCCGCTCGCGCCCGGCGAAATCGACCAGGTTCGCCGGAACCGCCTCGAAGCTCTCGACCGTCTGCGGCAGCACCCATACATGCCACCCCGCCGCCCGCATCAGCCCGGCTTCCACCACGTCATGGCACAGGATCTCGCCCCCGAACGGCTCGCGCCCCGGCAGCACCGGCAGCGCGCAATGCTCGACGAACGGCGCGATCCGCACGATCGCGTTGTGGCCCCAGTAATTGCCCTCGCTGCCCTGCCAGAAATTCAGGCCCTCGACCAGCAGCGGCGTATACAGCCGCGCCGAGAATTGCTGGAACCGCGCGAACGCCGTCTCCCGCCCGATCGCGTAGGGCACCGTCTGGATGATCCCGGCCCGCGGATTGCCGTCCATCAGCCCGATCAGCGTGCCGATCGTCGGCGCGCCCATCAGGCTATCGGCGTCGAGCACCACCATGTAGTCGTAGCTGCCGCCCCAGCGCGTGCAGAAATCCAGCAGGTTGCCGACCTTGCGGCCCGCATTCTCCGTCCGGCGCCGGTAGAACAGGCCGGGGCCCGCGGGCAGCCGGGCGTGCAGCCGCTCGAACTCGGCCTGCTCGGCCAGCGCGATCGCCGGGTCCTGCGTGTCCGACAGCACGAACAGGTCGACCCGCTCCAGCCCGGCCTCCGCCACCGCCCGGCCCATCGCCTCCATCGCGGCGAACACGTCCGACGGGTTCTCGTTGTAGATCGGCATCAGCATCGCGGTCCGGCTCTGCCCGGTCGGCATCGCCTCGACCCGGGTGCGCCGCCCGAACGCATGCAGCAGGAAGCCCAGCAGCATCGGCCAGCCCGTCAACGCCATATAAAGGATGTTGAGCGCCACCAGCGCCAGCAGCACCGGGCGCAGCACCCCGCCCGACCCGGCCGTCGCCGTCGCCGCCAAGGCCGTCCCGCCGATGGCGCAGGCCGCGATCGGCACCACGAACGTCGCGCGACGGAGCCAAACCGAGCGTCCATCCCGCAAAGGGGTGACCTCGAACGAGCCGGCAGTCATGGGAGCCGGGGCGAAGGAGGAATGCATGGTCATCGTCTTAGGGATTCCAGCGAGGATTGTACCCTGCCCTTAAAGCGGGACAATGTGGCCTGGCTATGGCTTTACTGGGACAAACTACCAGAAAACCTCTCGCCCCCTTCGCCGGCGGTGAACGCCCGCAGCGCCCTCGCCACCCCCTCGGCTCCGCCGAACTGGAACCCGATCTGGCTGGCATAGGCGCAGGATGCCCTGATCTTGCGCTCGAGGGTCGCCGCGATCGACACCGTGGCCGCCGCCGGCGCCTCGACGAACGGCGCCGCATCCGGATGGCGGATCGCGTAGGGCGTGTCGCGATACCACGCGACCGGCCGATCCCCGGCGACCGCCTGCACCGCACGGATCGTCTGGCGATGGTCGACATGTCCGCCCAAGCCCTGCGGCGCGAAGATCTGGTCCGGCGCGGTCTCCGCGATCAGCGCCTCCAGCGCGACCGCCAGCTCCCGCCAGACCGCGTCATCCTCGCGCAACCCGGCGAACAGCGCGGGAGCGCTGTCATACCCCCGATGCGGCGCCTCCTTCAGATCCAGCCAGCGCACCAGGCCCGCCCCGATGATCGCCGCCGCCTGCCGGTCCTCCTCCCGCCGCAACGCCATGTAGTCGACCTCCGGTCCCAGCCCCTTGTCGAGCTGGCACGCCAGCGCGAAACCGGTGGGGGCCGGCACCGTCGCCGTAAAGCAGGTGGCCAGCACCGTCCGCCAACCCTGATCCGCCAGCATCGCCAGCGTCCCACCGCACGAGAACACCACGTCGTCCAGATGCGGCGAGATGAACAGCGCCGTCTTCACAACAGATGCGGCTCCGCCCGGAAGCGGCACGCCGTCATCGGCAGCGTCGCGTCCCACGCCAAATCCGGCGCGGTGCCTTGTATCTTATTGTAGACGTCCATGATCTGCGCGGCGACTTTCGGCCACGAATACACCGCCCGGCACTCCGCCAACGCCGCCCCGGCCAGCCGCTCCCGCAGCGCCCGGTCCCGCAGCACGCGCCGCAACGCCTCCGTCAGCCCAACGATGTCGCCGGGCTCTGTCAGCAGCCCGTTCTCGCCGTCGCGGATGCAGTCCACCACGCCGACCGAGCGGCACGAGACCACCGCCAACCGGCTCGCCATCGCCTCCAGGATCGTGTTGCTGAACCCCTCCGCATAGGTCGGCGAGGCGAAGATGCTCGCCCGGCGATACATTTCGGGCACCGCCGCATAGTCGACATAGCCGGTCATCTCGACGCAGCCCTGCAACCCCATGTGCAGGATCGCCGCCTCGGTCTCGTCATAGGTCGGCCCGATCCCGGAAATCAGCAGCCGGAACATCTCTCCGTCCGCATGCAGCCGGCGAACCGCCTCCAGCAGGTCCAGCACGCCTTTCCGCGCGTCGACCCGGCCGTGATACAGCATCACCGGCGGCTCCGCGGCCGGGCTCTCGGCCGGCGTGAACCGCGCCGTCTCGACCGCGCCCGGCACGATGGTGAACCGCTCCGGCGCCGTGCCCAGCCGCTCGACGACTTCGTCGCGGAACGAGTCGCAGCCGATCAGCACCGCCCCGGCATGGTCCAGCACCCGGGTCATCGCCAGCCGATGCGTCTCGCAGCAACTGCCGACCCAGTGGCCATCGCCGCCCTGGATCGACACCACGCTCGGCACCCCCGTCTCGCGCGACGCCAGCATCGTCGCCCAGCCGGTCGGGTAGCCATACTGAGCGTGCAGCACGTCGAACGGCTCAAGCCGATGCTCCGCGACCACCGCGTCGCGCATCGTGACGATATCGCGCTCGAAATCGCCGCTGCTCTGCTCCCCGAGCTGCTCCAGCCCGATCACCCGCACGCCCGGCACCTCCGGCGGCGGCCCCCCGCCATAGACGCGCTTGCCGAAATCGTCGCCGCGATACTGGCTGATCATGGTGACGTCGTGCCCGGCGGCGACCAGCTCGCGCAGCAGGTTCACCGCATAGACGCTCATGCCGGAGATCGCCGGAAAAAACCGCCGGCTGACGAAGCAGATCCTCATCAGCGCCACCGCTTCCTGCTCCCTCTCCCTCCGGGAGAGGGCCGGGGTGAGGGTCTGTCCGCCTGCATGGCCCTCACCACAACCCTCCCCCGGAGGGAGAGGGAGCAGGAACCCGCGCCTGCAAATAAGCCAGGCTCGCCGGAATCGCCCAGTCCGCCCGATGGCTCTCCCGGCTCAACTCCACGCACACCAGCCGCTCGAACCCGACCCCGTCCAGCGCGGCCAAGATCCCCGGGATGTCCATATCCCCCTCGCCAAACGGCAAATGGACATGCACCCCACGCTTCATGTCCTCGATCGACACCGTCCCCAGCTCCGCCGCGAAGTGACGAACCGCGTCGGCCGGGTCGCGCTCGCCGGTGACGATGCAGTGGCCCGTGTCCAGCGCCAGCCTCAAGCCGCCGATCCCCAGCGCCGCCCATTCGTCGCCCGTCTCGATCAGCATCCCCGGCTCCGGCTCCAGCGCCGCAATCGTCCCCAGCGCCTCCGCCCGCCGCACCACCTGCTCGACCCCGTCGCGCAGCCACGCCATCGCGTCGTCCCGCCCCACGCCGGGCTTCGGCACGCCGGCCCAGAACGACATCGCGTCCGCCCCCGTCTCCGCCGCCACCTCCAGCGCCCGGCCCAGGAACGCGACCCGGCGCGCCCGCCCCGCCGCGTCCGCGGTCACCAGCGTCGGCTCGTGCTTGGCTCGCGGGTCCAGCAGGAACCGCGCCCCCGTCTCCACCACGCAGCCCAGCCCCAACGCACGCAACCGCCCGGCCACCCGGCGGCGCTGCGCCGCAAAATCGTCGGCAAACGGGTCCAGATGGTGGATGTCCAGCGTCAGCGCGACCCCATCGTAGCCCGCATCGGCGATCAGCCCGAGCGCATCGTCCAGCCGATGGTTCGCCGCCCCGTTCGTATTATAGGCAAACCGCAGCGTCATGCCGCTGCCATGCTGCCAACTTCCATACTGATCGGCGCGCTATGCACCTCCGGCTCGCGATACAGCGGATACAGCCCGCCCACGATCCGATCCACCGCCGCCACGTCCAGCCATGCCGGCCCGCCCAGCCCCGCCTCGGCCTCCGCCGTCATCCGCACCGCCATCGCCCCCGGCGGCGGCGCGCCCATCCCCACCAGTGCCGACCCGCGCGCCATCAGCTTGCGCACGCCCCGCGCCCCGATCCGGTGATAGCTCATCGTCTCCACCTCGAGCCCCGGGACGATCGCCTTGACCACCCGCACCGCCGGATGCCCCGGCGGCGAGAAATCCACATACAGGATCTCCATCCCCTCGCGCGCGAATCGCCGCGCCAGCTCCTCGACCAGCCCGGTCCCCGCCAACGGCCCCTCCCAGGTCGGCAGTTCGGAAAACTTCTTGCTCGCCTGCCGGCTCAGCACCGTCGAGCCCAACATCGAGCGCATCGCCGCCTGGTCGAGCCGCAACCACTCCACCATCGCCGTCAAGCTGCGGCTTTCCTCGCCCCCGAGCGTATGGTGCGCGCGGAACCGCGCCAGGTAATCCGCCGGCGCCACCCCCGCGATGTCGGCCAGATCGGCATGGCTGAACACCTTGCGCACCCGCGCCGCCGCGAACTCGAACAGCGCCTTGCGCAGCGCATGCTCGCGATCCAGCGACGACGCCTCGCCCGCCGCGGTCACCATGATCGGATACGCCGCCGCCACCCCCGGCCGCTCCGCCCCCACGCAATAGACGTTGGCCGTGCCGAACTCGTCCGTCGCGAATTTGGGAATGACCTCGATCCCCAGCGCGTCCAGCTTGGCCAGCAGCGCCCGCGTCCGCGGATCGCGCGGCTCGTCCGGCCCGAACTCCAGCGCGATTCCACGATCCATCGCCCGGAACCCGGTCCCGTTGCCGTCCCGCTGCAGCAGCTCGCAGATCCCATGCCCGATCGCGAAATCCAGCGTCGGCCCGGCGCCCAGCCCATTGGTGATCGGCGTCGTGAACGGCACATACCCCGCGCTCAGATCGCCGACCGAGCACGCCGCGATGTCGATCGGCACCCAGACCCGCTCGCCACCCGGCCAGCGATGCCCCGGCACCCATTCCAGCACCGTCTCGCTATCGACCGGGCTCCCCGCCGGCAGCACCAGGCTCACCGGATCGGCCACCCCGCGCGGCCCGAATTCGGCAACCAACGCCGCATAGCTCGCCCGCCGCCGCTCCATCCGCCAGATCTCGACCGCCGAGTGCACCGCCTCGGCCAGTTCCCCCGTGGTTCCGATGATGGCGCTCGCATCATCCACGCCGTAGCCCACCCCGTGCGGCACCACCCCATGCCACCGCGTCCCATCCCCGTTCAGGAAGATGGCGTTCCAGCACGCCACCCCGGTCCGATCCAGCGGCGACAGCGCGAACAGCTCGACCTTCCCCTCCGGCATCGAAGCGACATACGCCGCGCCCGCCTCCGGCATCTCGTGCGGCAACACATGCTGACTCACAAACAAGCTCCCGCCATAACCTGCGCCCGCAACACCAGACCCATCGTGTGCAGGTCCGCCTCCGCCGGGAACGCGAACGACCCGGTCCCCAGCACCGCCCCGGCAAACGCCTCGACCTGGTTCAGGAACGGCGACCGCGTCGCCCCCGGCACCTCGACCGCCTGCGCCACCCCGGTCGCCGCATCGATCAGCTCGAGCGTCCCGCCCGCCGTCTGCCCCATCGTATCCGTCGCCACCGCCTGTCCGGCCGTGCCCACCACCTCAAGCCGCCGCCGCGGCAGCGTCTCGGGGCAATTATATGCCACATGCATCTGCACCAGCACGCCCGACTGCGATCGCGCCATCAGCAGCGCCCCGTCCTCGACGTCGTAGTGGTGCACCCGCGCCTGCCCGAATGCCGACACCTCGACCAGCCTCTCCCCCAGCAGCGTCGCCGACAGGTCGAGCCCATGCGGCGCCAGGTCCATCAGCGCCCCGCCACCCGCCCGCTTGCGGTCGATCCGCCAATTGTCGCCCGCCCAATTCGCCGGCAGCCAGCACGCATACACGATGCGGATCGACGTCACTGTCCCCAGCCGGCCCTTGGCGATCAGCCCCGCCAGCGTCCGATGCGCCGCATGGAACCGCTGGTCGAACGCCGTCGCATACCGCACCCCGGCCCGCGCGCAGGCCGCGACCATCGCCTCCGCGTCCGCCATCGTCGTCGCCATCGGCTTCTCGCACAGCACCGGCAGCCCGGCCCGCGCCACCGCTTCCACCAACCCCCGATGCGCATCGTTCGGCGCCGCGACATACACCGCCTGCAGCCCGGGCGTCGCCAGGAAGGCCTCGATCGTCTCGTGGCTGACCACCCCGAACCGCTCCGTCGCGCGCTGCCGCGAGCTGGCATCCGGGTCGTAGCACGCCACCAGCGCCCCGTTCGCCGACGCCTCGATCGCCGGCCCCACGTAGTCGCGCGCCACCCAACCGCAGCCCGCGATCCCCCACCCGAGCTTCACCATCGGGCGGGCAGATCCACCAGGATGCGCCGCCGCGCCAGCCGCTCGATGGCCGGATCCCCGGCGACCGCCTCCGCCGGCCCCTCCGCCCGGTCCGGATACGAGGCCAGCTTGCCATATTCCGCCTGATAGCGCGGCGACGGCCAGGCGATCAGCCCATCCCGATACAGCGGATTCCGCCGCAACGCCGCCCCCGCCGCCGGCATCGCCAGCCCGCCCACCACCGCCCGCGCCGCCGGCGCAAGCGACGCGATCGACACCGCCGCGGCACGTGCCAATTCCTCCGCCGACGCCGCAAGCGGCACGATCCCGCCCAGCAGCGCCCCCGTCAGCACCGCATCGTCATACAAACGGGGCTGCTCGAACAACGCCGCATACTGACCCGGCGCCAGCGGCGCCCCCGACGACAGATTATCCACCAGCGCATTATGCGCATGCCCCACCAGCACCGGCCCCGCCGCGACCCGGCGCATCTCCGCCGCCACATGCGGCTTCTGCGGCAGGAAATAGAACGCATCGTGGCAGAACAGCATCTCGGCCGCCTGATCAGCCAGCGGCCACGGCTCCGCCGCATCGAAGCAGATCAGCCGCGCCCCCGGCGCCACGAACCGCCGCGCCAGCCAGAGCTTGGCGAACACCACGTCCCCGCCCGACACATCCGCACAAAAGCGCCCGAACTCCCGCAGGAAGTGCCCCGCGCCACAGGCCAGCTCGAACACGCGAGCCGGGCTGGTCCAATGCGCCTCCGCCAGCGCCAGGCCGGACAGGAAGGTCGGGTCCGACCACCGATGCGCGAAATAAGTGCCGACCCCGCCGAACGCCAGCCGCTCCATCGCCTCGCGGAAGCTGAGCTGCCCCGCCTCACGCACCACACCCCGCCGCTCCGCCATCGAGGCCGGCGGCGTCCGCGCCCAATCATCCTGGTCGCCCAGCAACAACGCGAGCGCCTCGTCCTCCCGCCCCTCGTCGAGCAGATGCAGCGTATCCGCCACCAGCGCCTCGCGCCCGGTCCGCAGATACGGAATGCCCTCGACCACCGGCCACCGCTCCCCCGCCGCCGCCAAAGAGTGCGGCGTCTCCTCCACAAGAACCTGCCGCGACACCGGACTTACAAACCCTCTCCCTCCGGGAGAGGGTTGGGTGAGGGTGCTTCGTGCCGCAAGGCCCTCACCCCAACCCTCTCCCGGGGGGAGAGGGAGCCATGACTCTCTCATCAAACCAGCCCCGCCTCCCGCAGCACGCCATAATGGAACGCCTGCACTGGGCCGACATGCACCAGGTCCAGATCCTCCAGCGCCTGCGCCGTCCGAAACTGCGCCACCTGGTCGTAATGCTGCATCTGCAACACCCGATCGATCACGTCGGCCGCGTTGAACGCCCGCCCCACCGGGTTGTCGGCATCCCCGATCAAATCGAGCGCCGCCCGCGTCTCGCGCGCCAGCCCGGCCGGCAGCGTCGCCAACTCCCGCGCAAACAGCGTCCGCATCACCGGCCCCAGATGATCCCCCAGCAGGATCTCCCCGGCGAACCCGCTATCCGGCAGATGCGCGTTGTGCAGATGGTGCGCCATCCCCGCCAGGAACGCCGCCTCCGGCCGCGCCCCGTATCGTGGCGCCAGGATGCAGGCCAGCACCGCCACGATCATGCAGTGGTCGCCATGCCCCTCGGGCGGCTCCAGCACGATCCGCTGTTTGCCCGGGCAGGTCGCCCCCGCCCGCGGCTGACGGATCAGCGCCTCCGCGAACGCCGGCACCGTCCCCGCCCAGAGCGCCGTCCCAAGCTCGCTCCGCAACGCCTGAGCCAGATCACCATCGAGCGGCCCGGCCATTTGATCGAACCCGCGGCCCATCACGTCGGCCGCATCATCCGTGCCGACCCCGGCCATCTCGAGCACTGCCCGATCGATCCCGCCCAACCGGCAGGCCGCCATCGCCGCCGCCGTGCTCGAAAGCGCGACGCCGGTCACCGGTTGCCCAACCACCAGCGCGCCCCAGGAGCGGCGGAATAGTCGAGACGCGAGGCTGTCGGGGCTCGAAGCGTCGCGAAGCCGCTTCAAATCCCCGAGTTCGGCCGCCAGCCTCGCCAGGCTGGCGAGCGAGGCCGGGCCCGGCAGTGCATCCGGCATGGCTTCAGTCCTGGGCGAGCCAGTCCATCAGCACGCGCTCCTGCACCGGGAAGCTGTGCTCCTCCCGCTTGCCGGCCCGCGTCATCGGCGCCTTGAAGAACAGGCCCAACTGCTCCTGGATCCCGCCCTGGCCACGCTGCCGCGCCAAATCGAGCACCCGCGCGATCTCGATGACCAGCGGCGCCGCCAGGATGCTGTCCCGGCACAGGAAGTTCACCTTCATCTGCATCTTCTGCCCGAGGAACCCGACCAGATCGATGTTGTCCCACGCTTCCTTGTTGTCGCCGCGCGGCTTGTAGTAGCGGATGTCGACGATGTGGTCCTCGACCTTGTAGCCGAGGATGTCGTCCAGCACGGACCCCTTGGTGTTCAGCTTGCTCTTCAAGCTGTCCGGATTGTCCAGCGCCAGCCCGTCCCGGTTGCCCAGGATATTGGTGCTGAACCAGCCCTCGACATACAGCGACCGGCTCTTGAACGCCGGCGCCAGCACCGTCTTGATGAAGGTCTGGCCCGTCTTGCCGTCCTTGCCGGCCACCGGCACGTTCTCCCGCTCGGCCATCGCCGTCAGCGCCGGGATGTCTGCGGCCAGGCTCGGGGTGAAGTTGCCGTACGGCACGCCTTCGGCGATCGCCGCATAGGCATACAGCATCGCCGGGCTGATCACCGGGTCGCTGCTGTCCAGACCGCGCTCGAAGCCGTCCGCCGTCCGCAACGCCGGCGACGACTGGTCCGGCCACCGCTCCACCGAAGCCAGGTTGATCATCACCATATTGTCGATGCCGGTCTTCTCCCGGTGCCCGCGGATGTCCTCGCGGATCCGGTTGACCGCCTCGCGGTGCGAAGAGGCAGCGAACTTGTTCGCGCCGTCGACATTCTTGCAGAAATCGACGCTGCCGACGGCCGGCCATGGCTTCATGCTCGACAACGCCGGCGCGACCACGTCCGCCTGGTCCCGATCCAGCACCCGGTGCTCCCGGATCGCGTCGTTCAGGCTCTCGCCGTGCAGGTCCCACCCAGCAAAATGCAAATTCCGGTATTGCGCAATGCCCGCCGCACCCACCGCCGCCAGCGGCAGCCCGGCCATATCGTTCGACCCGGCCCGCAGCATCTCAATCCCTGCCGCAGCCGTGCTGGCGACGGCGCCGCCGAGACCGACCACAAGAACACCAACTCGTCGACCAGTGGTCGCCGCATCCAGCCCGCTATCAGGCATCATATTCCATCCGCTTGGGGCCGCACATTACGGCCGCTTGTTTTGGAGAACAAACATGGGAGCGTTCCAGAAGATGAGAAGCGCACAAATTCTGCGCCCATCCTCCGCTCCGTCCGCCATGTTCATCACTCCACCGTGAGGAAGACGGTCCGCCGTCCCCAAAATCTCAGTATCCGAGCCGTTGTCGCTGCCGCTCGTGGCAATTTTGCGGCGGCGTCACGTGCCCCGATCGCGCATGTCCGCACCTCGCTCGCCATCCTCTATATCGGAGTCAACCAAAGCGTCCATGTGGATCGAATGGTCGCCGCCATGCTGCAGGATGTCCTGCTCGCGCGTCCCGGCGGTCCGGTCGGCAACCAACACCCGGCTCAGCTTCTCGCTTTCCGCCACCTTGATCGCTGCCTCGATCGCCTCGTCGATTCCCATCGCCTTTCCATCCGGCCGCACGGGATGCGTCGTCTCGTCCGGGTGCCCCGTCAGCGTGATCGAGACGACGGTCTTGTTCGGTTCATCCTCGTCGAACCGCTGCAGCACCACGACGTGCCGGCCCGGCCCGGTCGGGATCGGGTCATGCGGCGCCAAACGAACGATATCGGTCATGACAATCTCCTCGCGACTACAACGGCGCGACCCGGCCCGCGTTCCTGCAACCCCTCTCTGCAGGCCGCGTTGTCCCCCAATGAGCGAGAAACTCGACCACGGTAACGGCGCCGACCAAAAACACGAGGCCGCCCGCAACATGGCCGAGGCCGCGATGCGCGCCGAAGCCGCCGGCGATGTCGACCAGGCCGCCGCATTGCTCGACCAGGCCCAGAAGGCCGACCCGAGCGCCGTGATCGAGACCGTCTCCGAACACGGCGGCGAGGCGATCCCGACCGCCGCCGACGACACTCCCATCGCCACCGAGAGCGAGACCGTCCTCCCTCACAGCGCCGCCCCCTCCCGCGCCGGCATCACCGGCCCCGGCAGCGGCGCCGACGGCCAAGGCCTGTAATCCGCAACCGAACCCGCTTCCCCGGTTGAAAACCGGGCTGCCAGAACCGCATATCCTCCTCGCAACTCGAGGAGATCACGATGGGCGAGACGACGACGGCGGAACGGCATGAGTTCAGTGCGGAGGTCGGCCGCTTGCTCGACCTCGTGGTCCACTCCCTCTACTCCGAGCGCGAGATCTTCCTGCGCGAGCTCGTCGCCAACGCCGCCGACGCTACCGATCGCCGCCGCTTCGAAGCCCTCACCAACCCGGCTCTCGCCCTCCCGCCCGACGCCAAGCTCCGCATCGTCCCCAACAAGGAGGCGCGCACCCTCCTGATCGAGGATAGCGGCATCGGCATGGACAAGGCCGAACTGGCCGCCAACCTCGGCACCATCGCCCGCTCCGGCACCCGCGCCTTCGGCGAGTCTTTGCCGAAGGACGGGCCCAAGGACGCCGATCCCGACAAGGACAAGGTCAACCTCATCGGCCAGTTCGGCGTCGGCTTCTACGCCGCCTTCATGGTCGCCGACCGCGTCGAGGTCACCAGTCGCCGCGCCGGTTCCGACGAGGCCTGGGTCTGGGCCAGCGAGGGCGGCGGCAGCTTCACCCTCGCCCCCGGCGAGCGCGCCGAACCCGGCACCTCCATCCTGCTGCACATCAAGTCCGACGCCGAGGAGTTCCTCGAGCCTATCCGCCTCGAGACCATCGTCCGCAAATGGGCCGACCACATCACCATCCCGATCGTCATCGCCCGCGACGGCGAGGACAAACCCGCCAACGAGGGCACCGCCCTCTGGCGCAAGTCGAAATCCGACGTCACCGAGGACCAATACAAGGAATTCTACCGCCACGTCGCCCACGCCTGGGACGACCCCTGGGCCACCCTGCACTGGCGCGCGGAAGGCGCGATCGAATACTCCGCCCTCCTCTTCATCCCCGGCAGCCGCCCGTTCGACGCCGTCGACGGCCCCCGCGAGAGCCGCGTCCGCCTGCACGTCCGCCGCATGTTCATCACCGACGAGGCCGGGCTGCTGCCGCCCTGGGCTCGCTTCGTCCAGGGCGTCGTCGACACCGAGGACCTCCCGCTCAACGTCAGCCGCGAGATGCTGCAGACCACCCCCGTCCTCGCCCGCATCCGCAAGGCCGTCACCAACCGCGTGCTCAGCGAGTTGAAGACCCGCTCCGCCGACGCCGAGAGCTACGACAAGTTCTGGACCGAATTCGGCAGCGTGCTGAAGGAAGGCGTCTGGGACGACTCCGAGCACCGCAAGGAGGTCGCCGCCCTCATGCGCTTCCGCAGCTCCGCCGTCGAAGGCTGGACTAGCCTGGCCGACTACGTCACCCGCATGAAAGAGGGCCAGGAGGCGATCTACACCCTCTCCGGCGACGACGCCGCCGTGTTGGCCAAGTCGCCCCAGCTCGAAGGCTTCCGCGCCCGCGGCGTCGAGGTCCTGTTCCTGACCGACCCGGTCGACTCCTTCTGGCCCGACCGCCTCGGCGAGTTCGACGGCAAGAAGCTCCGCAGCGTCACCCAGGGCGCCGAGGACATCGCCAAGCTCGCCCCGGACACCGCGCCCGAGGGTGAGCCCGCCGACACCACCAAGCTGATCGAAGCCCTCAAGGCAGCCCTCGCCGAAGCCGTCACCGCCATCCGCACCACCGACCGCCTCGTCGACAGCGCCGTCGTCCTGGCCGCCGCCGGCTACGGCCCCGACCTGCAGATGCAGCGCCTGCTCCGCCGCAGCGGCAAGCCCGGCATCACCATGCCCCCGACCCTCGAACTGAACCCCCGCCACCCCCTGATCCGCCGCCTCGCCGAACGCGCCGACGCCGGCGAGGACGTCGCCGAAGCCGCGCACACCCTGCTCGACCTCGCCCGCGTCCAAGACGGCGACATGCCCCTCGACCCCGCCGCCTTCGCCCGCCGCATCACCGCCGCCCTCGCTTCCTGATCGCGTCTCCGCGTAGGGTGGGTTGCGCGAAGCGTAACCCACCACAGGAGCGTCGGATAACCCTCATCACCACCTGGGCAGCCCGCATCCTGCCCGGCCTACTCCTCTGCCTCGCCGTCACCGCGATCGCCATCGGCCTCGAACGCCTCGAAGCCGCAGCCTTCGGCGCCACCTGGCTCGAAGCGCTCGTGCTGGCCATCCTCGTCGGCACCGCCATCCGCACCGCCTGGACCCCCGGCCCCCTGTGGCGCCCCGGCATCGGCTTCAGCGCCAAGACCCTGCTCGAGATCGCCGTCTTCCTGCTCGGCGCCTCCATCAGCGCCGCCATGATCGTCGCCGCCGGCCCCCTACTCATCGCCGGCATCGCCGCCATCGTCGTCGTCGCCATCCTGGCCAGCTACGCCATCGGCCGCGCCCTGCATCTCCCCCACCGCATGGCCCTCCTGGTCGCCTGCGGCAACTCCATCTGCGGCAACTCCGCCATCGCCGCCGTCGCCCCGGTCATCGGCGCCGACGGTGACGACGTCGCCGCCTCCATCGCCTTCACCGCCGTCCTCGGCGTCCTCGTCGTCATCGGCCTCCCGCTACTCCCCGCGCTGCTCCACCTCACCGACCTGCAATACGGCGTGCTAGCCGGCCTGACCGTCTACGCCGTCCCCCAAGTCCTCGCCGCCGCCGCCCCGCTCGGCGCCATCGCCATCCAGATGGGCACGCTCGTCAAACTGGTCCGCGTGCTCATGCTCGGCCCCGTCGTCCTCTGCCTCTCCCTCCTGACCCGGCGCATGCGCGACCGCACCACCAACGCCCCTCCCGGCAAGCTCAAGCTGAGCAAGCTGGTCCCCTGGTTCATCCTCGGTTTCCTAGCCCTAGCCGCCCTCCGCTCCCTCAACCTTCTCCCGCCCGCGCTGCTCCCCCCGGCCGCCCTCGTCGCCAACATCCTGACCACGATCTCCATGGCCGCCCTCGGCCTCGGCACCGACCTCAAGACCGTCGCCGGCGCCGGCCCCCGCGTCATCGCCGCCGTGACGGGCAGCCTCGCTCTGCTGATGGCGATGAGCTTCGCCCTGATCCGCGCGATCGGGATCGCGTGATCCGCGCCGTCCTGTAGCATCCGTTCACCCCGGCAGACGTTCATCCGTCGAACGAGCGGCACAAAGGGACACTCCATGCTTCGGCTTGCCTATCTTGTCGTCCTACCGACGCTCATGGCCTCCTGCGCCGCGATCCGGAACAACACCCAGGGCCCGCTCCAGCCGCAATCCGTCAGCGGCCCCTGCCAGGTCAAACCCTTCTTCTTCTTGAGCGAGCGCTCCGCCCCGGCCGAGCTGACCGTCGCCAACACCGGCCAGGCCTGCACCTTCACCCTCATCAACCCGGCCCTGAACGTCGTCGTCGACGCCGCCCTCCTGACCGGTCCCGCCCAACACGGCCAAGCGCAAGTCAGCCTCACCCCAGGCTCCCGGCAAGCGATCGTCTCCTATGTGCCGGCACCGGGCTACGTTGGCCCCGACAAATTCGACGTCACCCTCGAACCCCGCGCCACCGGCATCACGGTCAGCGTCACCGTCACCGCCCGCTGACGCCTGTTCCCCCTCTCCCCCCGGGAGAGGGCCGGGGTGAGGGCTCCCCGCTCGAACGCTACCGCCGCTCCCCCGTATCCAGCGTCAGCACCCCACCCGCCGCGCGCGACACGCACGTGCACAGCTTGGCGTTCGCCTCCTTCTCCGCCTCCGTGAAGAACACGTCGCGATGATCCACCACCCCATCCACCCCCACGATCGGCAGCGCGCACAGCCCGCACTCCCCCCGCCGGCAGTGATGGATCATCTTCACCCCCGCCGCCTCCAGCGCATCGAGCAGGCTCATCGTCCGCGGCACCTCCAGCTCCACCCCGAGCCGCGGGATCCGCACCGTGAACGCCTCCGTCGCATACCGCCCGCTGCTCCCGAACGTCTCGAAACGTAACTTGGCCACCGGCCGCCCGCTCGCCTGCCACGCCCGCTTGGCCGCCTCCAGCATCCCGATCGGCCCACAAACATACATCTCGCCGCCGCCCGCCAGCCCGCCGATCGCCGCATCGAGGTCGATCGGCGACCCGGCTGCCACCACCAGCCGCTCCCCCAACACCCCCCGCAACCCGTCCGCCAACGCCGCATCCGCCGCCGTGCGCACCCCATACAGCAGCCGCACCGGCAGCCCGGCCTCCCTCAGCGCCAACGCCATGCCGTAGATCGGCGTGATCCCGATCCCGCCCGCCACCAGCAGGTAGTCCGGCGCATCCCGGCCCAGCGGAAAATGGTTCCGCGGCCCCGACACGGTCAGCCGCGCCCCCGGCGCCAGCGACCACAGATACGCCGATCCCCCGCGCGAGTCCGGCAACAGCTTGACCGCGATCCGCAGCACCCCTTCGGCCGCACTCACGATGGAATACGACCGCACATCGCTCCCGCCCCCGATCGGCAGCAGCACCGACACATGGCTCCCCGGCGCCACCGCCCGAACCGCCGCTTCCGGCGCGATCTCGAACAGCCTGATATCAGCCGTAAGGTCCCGCGTCCGCAGCAGCGTCGCCGGCCCCCACTCGATCGGTTCCGCCACTATTCCGCCGCCAGCACCGGCCGTTTCGGCGCTTCGGCCGCGATCATCTGGTCGATCAGCCGCCGCGCCCACAGCGCCCCGGCATCGATGTTGAGATGATAGAACGGCTGCCGCGGCTGCTTCAGGATCGCCGCCTGCTGCGCCTCCAGCACCGCATGATCCTGGTCGTACACCCCGTTGCCGCCATTCACATGCGCGACGTTGATCGCCGCCGTCAGCGCCGCGTCGTCGCGCCGGAAATTGCGCACGAAGTTCCAGAAATAATGGCAGCTCGTCCCCGTCGCCGGCGTGATCGCCGCCAGGAAGCAGCCATTCACCCCCTGGCTCCGGTCCCCCTCCCGCGCCCCGCTCCCCGTCACCGCCACGCCCACGTCCCCCGCGATCGTGCTCGGCGCCTGGAAATGGATGATCTGCCACCGGTCCGCCAGCACCCCCGGCCGGTCCAGGTGCTTGGCCCAGAACGGCGGCGGATGGATCCCGATCATCCACCGCGTCACCGTCGCCGTCCGGTCCGTGTACGTCACGTCGAACGGCGTATCCGTGATCGCGTCGTCCCCGATCGACCCGGCGTGCACATACGTCTCGTGCGTCAGGTCCATCAGATTGTCGATCACCAGCCGGTAGTCGCATCTCAGGTCGTAGAACGTCCCACCCTCGCCGGCCCAGCCATTCCCCTCCGCATCCACCCCGTCGTTCCAGTGGAAATCCGGCACGCTGGCCGGGTCCGCCAGCGCCGGGTCGCCGGGCCACAGCCAGACCAGCCGGTGCTTCTCCACCGTCGGATACGCCCGCACCCCCGCCGACGGGTTGATCGTCTTCTGCGCCGGCATGAACGTGCACCGCCCCGCCCCATTGAACCGCAGCCCGTGATACCCGCACACCACCGTATCGCCCTCGAGCGTGCCGAGCGACAGCGGCATCAGCCGGTGCCAGCACGCATCCTCCAGCGCCGCCACCGTCCCGTCCTGCTGCCGGAACAGCACCACATCCCGGTCGCACACCGTCCGCTTGCTCAGCGCCCGCGCGATCTCATGGCCCCATGCCGCCGCATACCAGGCATTGAGCGGATACGTCGCTTCCATCACGCCCTCCCTCATCACCCGGCGACCGTGCCAGATGCCACGGTCGCCAAGCAACGGGCTTTAGACCTTTCCCGCCCGCGCGAACGCCGCCAAGTCGCTCACCAACCGGTCCTTCTCCGTCATCTGCAGCCCGTGCGGCGCCCCCGGATACACCAGCAATTGCGACCCCTGCACCATCTTCGCCGTCCGCTCCCCGCTGCTGGCGAACGGCACCGTGTGGTCCGCATCGCCATGGATCACCAGCGTCGGCACCTTGATCGCCGCCAGGTCCTGCCGGAAATCCGTCGTCGCGAACGCCTTCGCGCACTCGATCGTCGCCCGCGGCGAGCCTAGCATCGCGAGTTGGAACGTCCACTCCAGCACCTCGGCGCTGACCGGCGACGTGATCAACCCGGCCCCGAAGAACAGCTTCCCGAACCCGGCCAGGAAGTGCTGGCGGTCTTGGCGCAGCCCCTCCAGGATACCGTCGAACACGCTCTGGTCCACACCCTCCGGATTATCCGGCGTCTTCAAGAGATACGGCGTCACCGCCGCCACGAAGGCGACCTTCGACACCCCCTGGCCCCCATGCCGCGACATGTACCGCGCCGCCTCGCCGCCGCCCATCGAGAACCCGACCAGCGTCGCGTCCTCCACCTTCAGCGTATCCATGACCATCTTCAGGTCGTCGGTCAGCGTATCGTAATCATACCCGCTCCACGGCTGGCTCGACCGCCCGAACCCCCGCCGGTCGTAGGTGATGACCCGTAAGCCCTGCTCCGCCAGCGGCACCGCCTGGTATTCCCACATATCCGCATCCAGCGGCCACCCATGGATCAGCACGATCGCCGGGCCCGTGCCCCACTCCCGCGCAAAGATCGCCGTACCGTCCGCCGTCTTTATATGATGCATGAACTATCTCCAATCGACCGCATCTCAACGGAGATCGGACTGGCGGGTTGCCCCTATCGGAGCCCGCCGCGGAATGTGTCCGGATGGCTAGCTGGCGCGCGATGGCCGTTCCGGGCGCATTCCGCTCACCGCGCCCGCTCGACGCCCCCGCGCGGCATCAACCCGCGCGCTTTCAGGCACCGCGTGATCGCGTCCCGCTTGAGCTGCTCCATCTCCGGCCCGTGCTGAAACTGCCAGTTCGACTGGCCCGCCGAGATCGCGCGCGCCTCCTTCAGCGCCGGGTCCTGGTCCGCTTGCGTCGCGCACGCTTCCTCCTGCGGCGACACCGGCGCGGCCACGACCTTCGGCCCGGAATCCCCGCACGACGCCAGCAACAGCGGCAGCAGCAGAAGACCAGCGTGCCGCATCATCCTTGCTCCATCCAATCTTCGATCAACCGCCGCGCGATGCTGTCGATCCGCGGCAGTTGGAACCCGTGCGCCGCCGGGTCCCGCAACGCGTCGCGCGAGAACCATCTTGCGTCGCGCAGTTCATCCTCCTGCAGCGTGATCTCCTCCGACAACCCCTCCGCATAGAACCCCAGCATGATGTTGGACGGGAACGGCCACGGCTGGCTGCTATGATACTGCACCGCCCCCACCCTGACCCCCACCTCCTCCAACACCTCGCGCGCCACCGCCTCCTCCAGGCTCTCCCCCGGCTCCAGGAACCCGGCCAGCGTCGAATACATCGTCGAATTCGGAAACCGCTGCGAATGCCCCAGCAGCGCCCGGTCGCCCCGATGCACCAGCATGATCACCGCGCTATCCGTCCGCGGAAAATGCTGCGCCTCGCACTGCAGGCACACCAGTGCATGCCCCGCGCTCCGCGCCTCGCACACCCCCCCGCACACGCCGCAGAACTTGTGCCGCGCCCGCCAATACATCAGCGCCCGCGCATGCGCGAACACCGCCGCATCCGCCGCCGGCAGCCGCCCCGCCAGCGCCCGCAGATCCTCGAACCGCGTCTCGCCCCCCGGCACCAGCGTCGCCGGGTCGTCCACGTCGCTGATATCCACCGCGAACACCGCCCGCCCGTCGCGCAACCCGAGAAACGCCCACGGCCCGCCCACGACCCGGCTCTCCCGCGCCTCCGCCCCGGTCAGGAACACCCCCGCCGGACTGTCGGCGCCCGAGATCAGCGTCTTCGACCGCCAGACGATGACGAACACGCTCTCCGGGTCCACCAGCCGCGCCGCGATCCAATCGGCATCGTCGCGCTGCAGCCCGGCCCGGTCCAGCGGGCTCCCGGCATAACTATTGACTCGGCTGGCTTGGATGATCGGCATCGCCGGCGCTTCTCGCATGCGACCCCCGCTTGTGCCACCCCCTCCCGCCTGTGCTATGCAGCGCCTGGGAGGTCGGCGGCGGACGGGCGCCTCGCCAACCCGGTCAGGTCCGGAAGGAAGCAGCCGCAACGAGTTTCCGCTCGGGTCGTTGTTCGGCCTCCCACCCCCAGCAGAGGAGACGCCGGCGCTGTGATGTCCGGACTGGACGACACATTGCCGGACCCGCCCTCTGACGGTGGCGGCCTCTTCGGCGACCCGGTGCCTGCGCCGCCCCCACAGGTTCCCTACCGCGTCCTCGCCCGCAAATACCGCCCCACCACCTTCGACGACCTCATCGGTCAAGAAGCCATGGTCCGCATCCTGCGCCGCGCCTTCGCCCAGGGCCGCATCGCCCATGCCTGGATGCTCACCGGCGTCCGCGGCGTCGGCAAGACCACCACCGCCCGCATCATCGCCCGCGCCCTCAACTGCGTCGGTCCGGAAGGGCAGGGTGGCCCCACCGCCGACCCCTGCGGCATCTGCCCCAACTGCGTCGCCATCCTCGCCGACCGCCTGCCGGACGTCATCGAGATGGACGCCGCCTCCAACACCGGCGTCGACGACGTCCGCGAGGTCATCGACGCCACCCGCTACCGCCCGCTGCAGGCCCGCTACAAGGTCTTCATCATCGACGAAGTCCACATGCTGTCCCGCAACGCCTTCAACGCGCTGCTCAAGACCCTCGAAGAACCACCCCCACACGTCAAATTCGTCTTCGCCACCACCGAAATCAGAAAAGTCCCCATCACCGTCCTCTCCCGCTGCCAGCGCTTCGACCTCCGCCGCATCTCCATCGCCGAACTCACCGACCTATTCGCCCGCATCTGCGGCAAGGAAGGCGTCACCGCCGAGCCCGCCGCCCTCGACCTCATCGCCCGCGCCGCCGACGGCTCCGCCCGCGACGGCCTCTCGCTGCTCGACCAGGCCATCGCCCAATCGGGGGGCGACGCCCCCGTCACCGCCGCCGACACCGCCGACATGCTCGGCCTGGCCGACCGCAGCGCCATCTTCGACCTCATCGAAGCCATCCTCGCCGGCCAGACCGAGGCCGCCCTGACCATCACCGACCGCGCCCACGCGCGCGGCGCCGATCTCGGAATCATCCTCGCCGACCTGCTCGACCTCACCCACACCCTCACCCGGCTGAAGACCGTCCCCGGCCTCGCCGACGGCGCCGACCTGCCCGAGATGGAGCGCGTCCGCGGCGCCGCCCTGGCCGACCGCCTCGGCGTCCCCGTCCTCGGCCGCCTCTGGCAGATGCTGCTCAAGGGCGTCCAGGAGGTCGAAACCGCCGCCGACCGCCGCGCCGCCGCCGAGATGGTCCTCATCCGCCTCTGCTACACCGCCGATCTCCCACTTCCCGGCGACCTCATCCGCCGTCTGATCGACCCCGCGAACCCGCGCCCCACGCCGCCTGACGGCGGCATGCGTCCGCTGCCGGATGGCGGCCTTCGTTCGGTCGCCGGCGGCGGTGCCGTCCTGCAGGCGCAACCCGTCCAAGCCATCTCCACCGCCCCACAAATAAAAAACTTCCGCGACGTCGTCGCCCTCGTCGCCCACGACCAGCCCGTCCTGCACGGCCACCTGCTGCACAGCGTCCACCTCGTCCGCTTCGCCCCCGGCATCATCGAACTCCGCCCGCAACCCGCCGCCCCGCGCGACCTCGCCGCCTCCCTCGGCCGCCTGCTGCTCGAAGCCACCGGCACCCGCTGGACCATCGCCCTCTCCCAAGCCGAGGGCGAACCCACCCTCGCCGACCAGGGCCAGGCCGCCGACACCGCCCGCCGCGGCGTCGCCGCCGAACACCCCCTCGTCCGCGCCATCCTCGACGCCTTCCCCGGCGCCACCATCGAGCGCATCACCGACAACCGGGTCGACGCCTACGGCCTCATCGCCCCGCCCGACGCGCCATACGATCCCGACACCAACCCCTACCCCGACATGGAGGACGACACGTGAAGAACCTTGCGGGCCTGATGAAGCAGGCGAGCCAAATGCAATCCAAGATGGCCGAGATGCAGGCCAAGCTCGACGCCACCGAGGTCGACGGCGAAGCCGGCGCCGGCATGGTCCGCGTCACCCTCTCCGGCAAATCCGAACTCAAGCGCGTCAAGCTGGACCCCAAGCTCCTCGACCCGGCCGAAGCCGAGATGCTCGAAGACCTCATCGTCGCCGCCCACGCCGACGCCAAGCGCAAGGTCGAAGCCATCATGGCCGACGAAATGAAGAACGCCACCGGCGGCCTAGAACTCCCCGGCGGCCTAAA
>CAZZVQ010000059.1:0-29682 GCA_964657565.1 uncultured Acetobacteraceae bacterium | reverse complement strand
CCTCAAGAAACTCTTCCAGCCCTCGCCCGTCCGGCCCAACCCTCCCCGCCCCCCTCATGACCGAGTCGCCCCCCAAGGGCACACCAGAGGGTGACAAGGACACTCCGCCCAAACCAGAGTACCGGCCAAACACGGCGCATGACCGGAGGAGTCCGGACTATAATCCGAACAAGGATCCCGAGCCGCCGGACGCCGAAGAGGTATATCGAAATGCTCAATCAGGCGGCCGGGAGGACGGGAGAAAGCTATTGGGCCAAAACAAAAACGGAGAGTGGTATCAGTATCACAAAGATGGGCTCGGAGAGCTCATTACGCCGGTGGAAGTCAGTGAGGTGATGCACAACATCGGTGATAAAACCGTCTTTGCAACAGAATTTCGATGGGACAAAACGCCACATCTGTATCGGCCATGGATGTATGGAGTCTTCTGCGTTTACATTAACGGCGAACGCCTTGGCTCGCCCACCAACCAGGCTACCTTGAGCGACATTCTAGTTGGCCTCAACGGGTGGAAAGGCGCGGTGGGACAGCGATCTGACCCAGTGCTGATGGAGGCTGACGCCCAAACGGCGTTCTTCAGCATGGAAAACGAAGTATACGGCTTGGAGCACGTGGAACACCTGCTACCGAGCGGCTTCCAGCCACTTCCCGTGCGCCACAATGGTCCGTATCAGATCCTTGACGTTGACGGCCTCGAAGATTTCAAGGTCTATTGCGTCGAAGACGAGACAACTTCCCGTCTACTCTATTGTCGAATGTGGGAACACGTGAAGGAATGCCGCATCCCGCGCAAAATCTTCAACGACGTCATGTTCCGCACCATCGACCAACTCGAAGAGTGGTTCTCCCAATTACCTGAAGATCCCGCACGAAATCGACCGCAGAAGTAGTGCCGTCAGCTCCGGTGAGTGCCGGAGACCGTGCTGAGATGCCGCCACCACAGCTCGTTATGGCCGGGCTTGACCCGGCACTCGCGCTACGAACAGAACCGACGCCACGCGCGAGGGCCAGAACCTCCGCTCGGCCGGGACTGTCCCGTAAACATGCACTTGAGACAAACCCATAGCCCCCGAGCCAACCACCCCACCCCAGCCCGCCACCCGCCCGATCGCATCGGAAAAACCCGATCGCCCACCGCCTCCTTTCACACCTATTTCGTTACGAAAACGCAATAATAAGCATCTTGACAGCCGCGCACAACCATCGATGGTTACGCCATGTCGATGATACGACCGCCTGCCGTGATACTCGCCCTCATCGTGACCGGCATCGCCCTGCCCGCCCAAGCACGCCGATCCGGCGAGCCGCACCAATACACCATCCGTTGTGCCGCCGCCGAGTGTTCCGACCGCTTCCACTACCGCACGCCCCGCGGCGAGGCCTCCCCCCGCTCCCCCTCCCGCAGAACCCGCTCCCGTTACTGACCGAGCAGCCCGAACCTGCCGCTTGCAACCCAAGCGCTAGGCGACTCGGTCCACCAGCACCTCCGGGTTCATCACCCGCCTCGGCGCCCCCCCGATGAACGCCAGGATGTTCTCGACACTCTCCCCATAGAACTGCCGGAACGTATCCGTCGTCCCATACCCCAGATGCGGCGACAGCACCGTGTTCGGCGCCGTCCGGATCGGGTCATCGGCCGCCAGCGGCTCCTGCTCATACACATCCAGCGCCGCCATGATCCGCCCCGCCCGCACCGCCGCCAACAGCGCCGCCCCATCGATCAGCCCGGCCCGCGACGTATTCACCAGCAGCGCCCCCTGCTTCATCTGCCCGATCTCCGCCGCCCCGATCAGCCCCCGCGACCCCGCCGACAACGGCACGTGCAGCGTCACCACGTCCGCCTCCGCCAGCAGCGCCGCCTTGCTCGCCGCCAACGCCGCCCCCCCGGCCCGCGCGCCGTCCGCATCGAGACTGCGGCTCCACGCAATGACCTTCATCTCCAAAGCCGCCGCATACCGCGCCATCCGGCTGCCGATCTTGCCCAGCCCGATGATCCCCAGCGTCTTGCCCACCAGCGCCGGCCCGACCTCGACCCCCTCCTGGAACCGCCCCGCCCGGATCGCCGCATCCCCCGCCACGATCCGCCGCGCCGCCGCGATCATCAGCCCCAGCGTCAGCTCCGCCGTCCCCACGCTCGACACCGTCCCGCCCGTCGTCGAGATGACGATCCCCGCCGCCGTGCACGCCGCCGTATCCAGCGACGGCGAGCGAGCCCCGGTCAGCGCGATCATCCGCAGCTTCGGCAACCGCGCGATCAGGCTGGCCGGAAACGGCGTCCGCTCCCGCATCGGCAACAGGATGTCGAACTCAGCCAATTGCGCCGCCGCCTCGTCCTCCCCCGTAAATGCGCCCGGGAACACCACCACCTCGGCCGCCGCCTCCAACGCCGACCAGTCCGCACTCGCCCGCGCCACGTTCTGCCAATCGTCCAACACTGCAACGCGCATCATCTTCTCCGCGGATCCAGGGCGTCGCGCAGCCCGTCGCCGATCAGGTTGAACGAGAGCACGGCCAGGAAAATGGCCAGCCCGGGAAAGATCGCCAGCCACGGCGCCTGCGTCAGGAACCGCTGCGCCGAGTTCAGCATGCTGCCCCAACTCGGCGCCGGCGGCTGCTGCCCAAGTCCGAGGAACGACAGGCTCGCCTCCGCGATGATCGCCGCCGCGATCGCCAGCGTCGCCTGCACCAGCACCGGCGGCACGATGTTCGGCAGCACGTGCCGCACCGCCACGCGCCACGGCGGATTGCCCAGCGCCCGCGCCGCCTCGACATACTCGTTGGTCGCCGCATCCATCGTCGCCCCGCGCGCCACCCGCACGAAGATCGGCGCCGCACTCACCCCGATCGCGATCATCGCGTTGCTCAGCGCCGGCCCCAGGAACGCCGCCAGCGCGATCGCCAGGATCAGGAACGGGCACGACAGCATCGCGTCGGTGACCCGCCCGATCACCGCATCCGTCACCCCGCCCACGAACCCCGACAGCAACCCCAGCGGCACCCCGATCCCCGCCGCGATCACCACCGACACCACCCCCGCCAGCAACGACGCCCGCGCCCCGAACACCACCCGGGCGAACACGTCCCGCCCGTTCTCGTCCGTCCCCATCCAATGCGCCAGCGACGGCGCCTTGCGGATCAGCGTCCAGCTCGTCGTGTTCGGATCGTACCGCGCGATCAGCGGCGCGAACACCGCCAGCACGACCAGCGCGACGATCACCACCAGCCCGGCCACCGCCGCCGGCCGTCCCCCAAAGCGCTGGATCGCCAGCCGGAACGGACTGCGCACGATCATGCCACCCGCAGCCGCGGATTGATCAACACATACAGCACGTCCGCCAACAGGTTGAGCAGGATGAACAGGCACGACGTCACCAGCACGACCCCCTGCACCACCGGATAGTCGCGGTTGAACACCGCATCGACCACCAGCTTGCCGAACCCCGGAATGCTGAACACCTGCTCCGTCAGCACCGCCCCCGACAGCAGCGTCCCGAACTCCAGCGCCCCCAGCGTCACCACCGGCACCAGCGCATTGCGGAACGCATGCCGCACCACCACGATGACCTCGCCCAGCCCCTTCGCCCGCGCCGTCCGGATGTAATCCTGGTCCAGCACCGTCAGCATCGCGCTCCGCGTATGCCGCATCAGCACCGCCGCGATCGCGTTGCCCAGCACGAACGCCGGCATGATCGTCGTCGCCAGCGACTGCCGCCAATCCTCCGCCAGCGACACGTAGCCCGACGGCGGCAACCACCCGAGCTGCACCGAAATCAGCAGGATCATCATGATCCCCAGCCAGAAATTCGGCGTGCTCAACCCGGCCAGCCCCACCAGGTTGACCACGTAATCCCACACCGTGTTGCGATACACCGCCGCCAGCACCCCCGCCGGCACGCCGATACACAACGCGATCACGAACGCCATCGACGCGAGTTGCAGCGTCACCGGCAGCTTCTGCAGGATCAGCGTCGCCACCGGCTCCCGGATCCGCCACGAATGCCCGAGATCGCCCTGCAGCACGCCGCCGATCCAGTGCAGATATTGGATCGGCAACGGCCGGTCGAGCCACAGCTCGGCCCGGATCTGCGCCATGATCGCCGGATCGCCCCGGTATTCGCCCGCCAGCACGGCGGCCGGGTCGCCCGGCATGAGTTGCTGCAGCGCGAACACGAGAATGCTAACCAGTAGGATGGTCGGAATAACCTGCAGCACCCGCGTGCCGAGATGGCTGCGCACGCTACTTCGCCAGGCTGACGCCCTGCAGCCGGATCATCCCGTCCGGCACCTGCACGAAGCCCCGCACGGCCGACCGCATGCCGACGATGTTCTTCAAATACCAGAGATACAGATACGGCAGGTCCTGCGTCTCCTGCCCATACACCTGCGCGTAGATGTCGCGTCGCTTCGCCGGGTCGGCGACCGCACGGGCAGCCTCGAGCGCCTTGTCGACCTCTGCGTTGGAGTATTTGGCGTCGTTGAGCGCCCCACCCGTGTGCATGAAGGAGTAGACATTGCCGTCCGGATCGGCCCGCCCGGACCAAGCCGTCAGGAACGCCTCGAAGTCGCCCCGTGTCGCCGCACTCAGCGCCGTCGCATACTCCGTCGCCGTGATCTGCACGTCGAACCCGGCGTCCGCCGCCATCGACTGCAGCACCTCGCCGGCCTGCCGCAGATCCGGGTTGTTGGGAACCGTCAGCCGCACCGTCACCGGAAGCGTCACGCCCGCCGCCTTCAGCAGTGCCTTCGCCGCGTCGACGTCGCGCGAACTCGGCTTGAGCGAGGCGACATGCATCGGGCTGGCGGGCGAGATGCCCTGCGCGGCCGGCGCATAGAGGCCGTTATAGACGACCTGTATCAGCGCCTCGCGATCGATCGAAAGCTCGAACGCATGACGGACCCGGGCATCGCTCCCGATCGGCGACTTCGCCCGCTCCCCATTGCCGACGTTGAACTCGATGTTCTGGAACCCGAGCTGGTCCATCATCGCAAGCTTCAGCTTGCGGTCGTTCTTCACCGCGTCGACATCGCTCGGAATGATATACTCGACCAGGTCCGTGCTGCCGGCCTGCAGGTTGGCCAGCCGGATCGAGCTGTCCGGGATCGTCTGGTAGGTCACGCGGTCCAAATGGATGTGGGCCGCGTCCCAATACTGCGGGAACCGCTCCAGCGTGATATGGTCCAGCGGCACTCGCTCCACGAACCGGAACGGCCCGGCGCACACCGGCTTGAGCTGGAAGTCCTTTCCTGCCGCCTCGGCCGCCTTGGGCGACACGATCATGCCCGACCGGTCCGTCAGCTGCGCCAGGAACGGCGACGACGGCTCCTTCAGCACGATCTTCACCGTCGCCGGGTCCACCACCTCGACATGGTCCATCGCGTTGATCTCGGACCGCCGGAAGCTGCCCGGCATCGTCAGGCTGCGCATCAGCGAGTATTTCACCGCCTCGGCATCCATCGTCGTGCCGTCCTGGAACAACACGCCGTCCCGCAGCTTGACGATCAGCGTCTTCGGATCGATCCATTCGTAGCCGGTCGCCAGCTGCGGCACGATCTCGAGCTTCTCGTTGATGTCGAACAGCTTGTCGCACAGCCCGGCGAACACGATCCGGCTGACATACGTGCGGGCGAGCGCCGGGTCGAGGCTGTCGGGATCCTCCCGCATCGCGATCCGGAAAGGCTGCGCACAAGCGGGCAGAGCGGCAGCAGCAAGGACCGTGGCCAGGAGAAGACGACGCATTGACGCTCCGCGCAATGAATGAGGACCGAGACTGGCGCTGCAAAACCCTGCTGGCAAGCGGCCCCGCGAGACACGAGAACAAATAGCGTACACGCAGTCGTGTTGCTGAGATTTAGGTCCATAATCCTATTACCGTCGCCGCGCTGGCGACGAAAGCCGCCGGGATTTGCGCTGACCTCATCTCAAAAAGGACGACACGTGAGCGATATCCGACAAACCCTGGCCGTCGTTGGCCTCGCGGTCGCCACCTTGGCCGCCGCACTCTATGGACCGAGCCACGGCAGCCCCGAGCCGGTCATCATGCTCACCATCATGGTCGCCGCACTGACGGCGGCCATCGCCGGCCTCGCCTTCTCGGCCATTTGCGGCGCGGTGCTCCTGCATGTGATCGACGACCCCATCCGCGTCCTGCTGCTCCTGTCGGTCTGCAGCTTCGCCAACCAGATCCTGACGGTATGGAGCTTGCGGCGCGACGTCCGCTGGCGACGGCTGGGCGGCCTGGTCGGCGGCGGCGCGGCCGGCATCTTGCCCGGCGTGTGGGTGCTGGTCCACGCCGACCAACGCCTGATCACCAACGGCATCGGCGTCATCCTGCTGGCCTACGCCGTCAATCTCGTGATCGGCAAGTTGCCCCGGCTGACCATCGACTCCCGCTGGGCCGACGCCGCGGTGGGCTTCACCGCCGGAGCCGCCGGCGCCGTCGCCGCGCTGCCGTCGCTGCCCGTCACGATCTGGTGCCAGACGCGCGGCTTCCAGAAGGACGCGCTGCGCGCCACGGTGCAGCCGTTCATCCTGGCCATGCAGATCATGACGCTGCCGTTCATCCTCGGCGGCGCCCCGGCGGCCAGCGCGATCGGCCCCGCCGACCTCCTCTGCATCCCCGCCGGGCTCTTCGGCACCCAGATCGGGCTTGGCTGCGCCAGCGGGCTGTCGAACCGGCAATTCGTCCTCGCCGTCGCCGGTCTCTTGGCGATCTGCGCCGTCAGCTTCTGGATTTAACCGGCTGTTCACCTCTTGCGCCGATACTTCAGCCGTGTCCGCCACATCCACTGCCTTCATCCCCCTCCTGCTCGGCGCCGTCGCCGACCAGGAGGCTGGCCGCCTCGCCGAAGCCGCCGCCGGCTTCGCCGAAGTGCTCGCGCTGGAGCCAGACCAGCCGCAAGCCCTGCTGTTCGCCGGCGTGCTGGCGATGCGCATGGGCCAGCCCGATCGAGCCGCCTCCTTGCTCCAACGGGCGGTCGCCGTCCGCCCCACCCTGTCCGAGGCGCATTTCGCCTATGGCAACGCGCTATGGGCCGCCCAACGCCGCAGCGAAGCCCGGGCCGCATGGCAACACGCGATCCGCTTCGAGCCACAGCACGTCGGGGCGCTGCTGAACCTGGCCCAAGCGCAGGAGCAATCCGGCGAGGCCGAACTCGCCGTCGGCAACTGCCGCGCCGCCATCGACGCACGGCCCGACCATCCCCAGCCATGGACCGTCCTGTCCAACACCCTCCGCTCGCTCGGCGCCGCGCAGGAAGCCCTCGAGGCCGCCGACATCGCCATCCGCCTCAACCCGGCCTTGGCCGCGGCGCATCACCAGCGCGGCATGGCGCTCAAGCTGCTGGACCGCCCCGCCGAAGCCGCCGCCGCCCTGCGCGACGCACTCGCCCACAACCCCGGCCTCGCCCCGAGCCACCTCAACCTCGCCAACCTCCTGCACGATCTCGGCGACCTCGCCGGTGCCGAGCATCACTGCCGGGCCGCCATCGCCATCGATCCGGCAATGGCCGAAGCCCATGCGGTGCTCGGCTTCCTGCTGACCCAAACCGGCGACCTCCCGGGCGCCATCGCCGCCTGCGAACAGGCGATCCGGATCAGCCCCGCCCTCTCCGAGGCACACTGCAATCTCGGCATCGCGCTGCTGACCGCCGGCGATCTCCCCAACGGCTTCGCCCGCTACGAATGGCGCAAGCGGCACCCGATCTACGGCAAGGAGTTCTTCTCCCTCCCCGATCCCGAATGGCTGGGGCAACCGCTCCACGGCAAGCGGATCGTCATCATGGCCGAGCAGGGTCTCGGCGACGCGATCATGTTCGCGCGCTACGCCAGCGTTCTGGCCGACCGAGGCGCCACCGTCATGATCGCCTGTGACCGCCGACAGGTCTCGCTGCTCAACCAGGCCCCCGGCGTGACCAAGGCCTTCGCCAAGACGCGCACCATGCCCAGCTTCGATTTCTGGGTCGACCAGATGAGCCTCCCGCTCATCTGCCGCACCACGATCGACACCATCCCCTGCCCGCAGGCCTATCTCGCCGCCGACCCGGCGCGCGCCCAGATCTGGGCCTCGCGCCTCGGCCCCGCCGCAGGACGTCGCCGCATCGGGTTGGTCTGGGCCGGCAACCCGTTGCACACCAACGACGCCAACCGCTCCTGCCCGCCAACCCTGTTCCGCAACCTCGTCGACCAGCCGGACATCGAGGGAGTGAGCCTGCAGGTCGGCGCCGCCGCATCGCAGGCCAACGATCTCCGCCTGATCGATTGGTCACCACACCTGGTCGACTACGCCGAGACCGCCGCGCTGATCGCCAATCTCGACCTGGTCGTCACCGTCGACACCAGCGTCGCTCACCTGGCCGCCGCGATGGGCAAGCCGACCTGGATCCTCCTGCCGCACTGCCCGGAATGGCGATGGCTGTATGGCCGGTCCGACACGCCCTGGTACGAGTGTGTCCGCCTGTTCCGCCAGCCGCGTCCGGGCGATTGGGACAGCGTCATGCAGGCGATCACCCAGGCGCTGTCACCGCCAGCGTAGGATCACCCGCTCCAGCATCCCCAGCAGCCAAGCCACCGCCAGCCCGAGCAGCGACAACACCACGATCCCGGCCAGCAGATTATCCGTGTCGTAGAGATTGCCCGCTTGCAGCACGAACGCGCCGATCCCCCGCTCCGCACCGATCATCTCGGCTGCCACCAGCAGGATGATCGCGATCGAACTCGTGACCCGGAACCCCGACAGGATTGCCGGCGCCGCCCCCGGCAGCAGGATCCGCCAGATGATCGCCGCCCGGGACAAGCCAAACGCCTGCCCCATCCGCACCAGCCCGCGTGGCACCGCATCCACCCCTGCCGCGGTATTGATCACTGTCGGGAAGAACACCCCCAGCCCGAGCGTCGCGATCTTCGAGCCCTCGCCGATCCCGAACCAGATGATGAACAGCGGCACCAGCGCGATTTTCGGGATCGGGAACAGCGCCGATACCACCGCCATCCCCGGCGAGCGCGCCCAAGCCGCGATCCCCACCAGGAACCCGACGGCGACCCCAAACACCGTCCCGAGCGACCAGCCGATCGCCAACCGGCTCAACGACGCCCCCAGATGCAGCCACAACTCCCCGCTCCGCGCGAGGTGGAACAGCGCCCGGCCGATCGACACCGGCGCCGGCAGGAACTGCGTCGAGATCACCCCCTCGCTGGCCCCGACCTGCCACAACGACACGAGCCCGATCAGCGTCCCCGCCGCCGCGGCCGGGATCGCGCGCGGCGCGAAGCCGCGGGCCCGGAACGGAACCGGGCCAGAAACATCAGGCATGCACCAGCTCCCGCGCCGCCGCCGCCGCATCGTCACGGATCGACGCCCACAACCGCGCCTGCACCTGCAGCAACTCCGGATCGGCATCGCCCCGCCCACTCAGCGGCCGCTCGATCGACACCAGTTCCTTGACTCGCCCCGGCCGCCGCGACAGCACCGCCACCGTGTGTCCCAGCCGCACGGCCTCGCTCAAATTGTGCGTAACATAGACCGTCGTCGTCCCGGCCCGCTCGATCAGCCCGGCGAATTCGTCCAGCAGCAGCGCCCGCGTCTGCGCATCCAGCGCCGACAGCGGCTCGTCCATCAACAGACACGCCGGCCGCACCGCCAGCGCCCGCGCGATACCCACCCGCTGCCGCATCCCGCCCGACAACTCCTTCGGCCACGCGCTCGCGAACGCCTCCAGCCCGGTCAGCGCCAGCACCTCCCGCACCCGCTCCCGCCGCTCCGCCCGCGACAGCCGCCCCAACACCAACCCCACGTTCCCCGCCACGCTCCGCCACGGCAGCAGCGCGAAATCCTGAAACACCGGCGTCATCACGTTCAGGCAGTCCTCGGCCACATGCCCCTCGACCATGACCCGGCCCGCATCCGGCGCGATCAGCCCACCGATGATCCCCAGCAGCGTGCTCTTCCCGCAGCCCGACGGACCGACCAGCACCAGCACGCGCCCCGGTTCGGCAACGAGATCGATCCCCTCCAGCACCGGCAGCGCCCCATACCGATGCGCGACGCCCTCGACCGATAGGCGCAGCCGCGAACCACTCACGGCCCAGAAGCGGGCAATGTCGGCAGGAACCGCGCGTCGATGATGTCGGCCGCGTCCACCCCGGTTTTCACCATCCCCTGCTCGACGAACCAGCGCTGCTGCGCCGCGACGTCCCGCGCGTCCAGCGCGCCATCGGCGTCATAATACCCGATCCCGTCGAGGATTTTCTGCCGCGCCGCCGGATCGCCGGTGAACACGTATGTCTCGATATCGGCCACCGCCGCATCCGTCGCAGCGTCCCGCACCGGTTTGCCGCCGACATCCTGACGCAAGAATGCAGCGCGGTAATCCGCCACGCCGCGCTGATACGCCGCCGCGAACCGGTGCAACGCATCGGCATGGTCCGCCGTCATCCGGCTGGGCGCGAATACCGCGGTGATCTGATACGGCACGAGATCGCCGACCCAGGCGATGATCTTCGCCTGCCCCGTCGCATCCAGCGGCCTCGCTTGCGACGCGATCGCCATCGTCGTGTCGACCTGCCCGGTCCGCACCGCCGCGATCATGTTCCCGATCGTCTGCAACGGCCGCAGCGTGATCGATTTGAGCTCGACACCCTCATGCGCCGCCACGCGGCCCGCCATGTAATGGAACGACGAACCGAACTGCGTGATCCCCATACTGTGCCCCGCCAGCTTCGCCGGCGAGGTCAGCCCGGCGTCGAACGCCGCCACCGAGGCGAGCAGCGCCGTGCCCTCGAACCCCCTCTCCTCGTGCAACCCGCCGCCGATCACCTTCAGCGCCCCGCGCCCCGCCAGGTTGAAGAACCCGCCGGTCAGCGCCGTGATCCCGACATCGATGTCGCCCGACACCGCCGCCGCCGCGATCGGCTGCGCCGCCTCGAAGAACTTGAACTGCGCATCCAGCCCTTCCTGCGCGAAGTAGCCGCGCGCCATCGCCAGATAGAGCGGCGCCGGCGAGAGCGTATGCAGCAGCCCGATCCGCACCGTCTCGGCCGCCTCGGCTGCAACCGCGGCCACCTGCCCGAATGCCGCCAGCAGCACCAGCGCGATGATCGACCGCATCTCCGTTCCCCCAACCCAGCGCGGTCCATGCCATACGCGGCGCGGCTTTAACAGCATCGCGGTGGTTGCACTTGCGCCAGCCGCTGCCCATACCCGGCGCATGGCCCCGCCCCTCCTGCTCCTTCAAAACATCCAGCTCTCGCTAGGCTCGGCTCCGCTCCTGCGCGGCGCCGAGCTGGGCGTCGGCGCCGGCGAGCGGATCTGCCTGGTCGGGCGCAACGGCTCGGGCAAGTCGACCCTGCTCAAAGTCGCCGCCGGGCTGCTGCAATCCGACGGCGGCACCCGCTTCATCCAGCCCGGCGCCACCATCCGCTACCTGCCGCAAGAACCTGATTTCACCGGCTTTGCCACCACGCTCGCCTATGTCGAGGCCGGTATGGGGCCGGGCGACGACCCCTATCGCGGCCGGGCGCTGCTTGACCGGCTCGGCCTCTCCGGCGACGAGGACCCGGCGCAGCTATCCGGCGGCCAGCAACGCCGCGCCGCCATCGCGCGCACCCTGGCGCCCTCGCCCGACCTGCTCCTCCTCGACGAGCCGACCAACCACCTCGACCTCCCGGCGATCGAATGGCTCGAGGCCGAGCTGAAATCACTCCGGGCCGGCCTCGTCCTGATCAGCCACGACCGCCGCCTGCTGGAAACCCTCACCCGCAGCATCGTGTGGCTGGACGACGGCGTCACGCGCCGGATCGACCGCGGCTTTGCGCATTACGAGGCGTGGCGCGAAGAGGTCGAGGCGCAGGCCGAGCGCGACGCCCATCTGCTCGGGCGGCAAATCGTGCGCGAGGAACATTGGCTGCGCTATGGCGTCACGGCCCGGCGCAAGCGGAACGTGCGCCGGGTGGGCGAATTGCAGGCGCTGCGGCAGAAGCGGCGCGACCTCGGCACGGCGGCGGCCCCGCTCAAGCTCGCGGCGAGCGAGGCCGACATGTCGGGCAAGCTCGTCGCCGTCGCTGAAGGGGTGACCAAGGGCTATGGCGGCCCGCCGCCCGTGCGCGATCTCAACCTGCGGGTGATCCGCGGCGACCGCCTGGGCATCGTCGGCCCCAACGGCGCGGGCAAGACCACCCTGCTCAACCTCCTGACCGGCCGCTTGGAACCCGACAGCGGCGAGATCCGCATCGGCACCAGCCTCGCGACCGTTACACTCGATCAGCAGCGCGCCTCGCTCGACCCGGCCGCCACGCTGTCCGACACGTTGACGGGCGGCGGTGGCGACACGGTCGAGGTCGGCGGCGAACGGCGGCATGTGATCGGCTACATGAAGGAGTTCCTCTTCAAGCCAGAGCAGGCGCGAACCCCGGTAGGCGTGCTTTCCGGTGGTGAGCGCGGGCGGTTGACGCTCGCTTGCGCGATGGCGCGGCCCAGCAACCTCCTCGTGCTCGACGAGCCGACCAACGACCTCGACTTGGAAACGCTGGATTTGTTGCAGGACATGCTCGCCGAATATCCCGGCACTGTCCTGCTGGTCAGCCACGACCGCGATTTCCTCGACCGCATCGTCACCTCGACACTGGCCGCCGAGGGAGACGGGCGCTGGATCGAATACGCCGGCGGATACAGCGACATGCTACTGCAACGCGGCACGCCTGCGAGCGAGACACTGCAGAAGCCGCGTTCAGCCGTGCCGTCTTCAGCACCCCGAACGGCGCCCCGGAAACTATCGTTCAAGGACAAGCACGCGCTCGAGACGCTGCCAAAGCAGATGGATGGGCTGACCGCGGAGCGCACGCGGCTGCAGTCCCGGCTTGCCGACCCGGATTTCTACCGCAAGGACCCCGCCGCCTTCGCCGCGGCAAGCGATCAACTCTCGCGTATCGAACGCGATTTGCTGGCAGCGGAAGAGCGTTGGTTGGAGCTCGAGATGATGCGCGAGGCGCTGGAGGCGTCGTGATCGAGCCGTCTTGGGCTTTCTTGCGCTGCACCGCAGCCGCCCGCATACAACGGCCTCCCCAGGCAATTTGTCGGGCACGAGGGAGGAATGTGAATGGATCGAGTTGACGCCGCGGGTCTGGAAGTCGCGCGTGAGTTGTACGATTTCGTCGAGCAAGAGGCGCTGCCGGGCACGGGCCTGACCGCGGCGGCGTTCTGGTCGGGCTTTGGCGATCTGGTCCGTGATTTGGCGCCGCGCAACGCCGAGTTGCTCGCGCAGCGCGATGATCTGCAGCGTAAGCTCGACGCGTGGCACCTTGCCCACAAGGGCAAGCCGTTCGATGCCGGCGAGTACGAGGGTTTTCTGCGAGAGATCGGGTATCTGCAGCCAGTGCCGGGGACGGTGTCGGTCAACACGGCCAATGTCGATCCGGAAATCGCGACGATCGCCGGGCCGCAACTCGTCGTCCCGGTGTCGAACGCGCGTTATGCGCTGAACGCGGCGAATGCGCGTTGGGGCAGCCTGTATGACGCGCTTTACGGCACCGACGCGCTTCCGGACACGGACGGCGCGGCGCGGGGCAAAGGCTATAATCCTGCCCGCGGCGCCCTGGTCGTCGCCCGCGCCAAGCAAGTGCTCGACGACGCCGCGCCGCTCGCGAACGGGTCGCACACCGGCGCCACTGCCTATCGAGTTCAGGACGGCAAGCTGGTGATCGACACCGCATCCGCCCAGGCTGCCTTGCGCGACCCGGCGCAGTTCGTCGGTTACCGCGGCGACGCCGGCCAGCCGACCGCGATCCTGTTGCGCAACAACGGTATTCATCTGGAAATCGTCGTCGACCGGGCGCACGCAATCGGCAAGACCGACCCGGCCGGCGTGGCCGACGTGCTCATGGAGTCCGCGATCTCCACGATCCAGGATCTCGAGGATAGCGTCGCCGCGGTCGATGCGGCCGACAAGGTGCTGGTCTATCGCAACTGGCTCGGGCTGATGCGGGGCGACCTCGTGGCCAGCTTCGAGAAGGGCGGGCAGACCCTGGAGCGGCGGCTCGAGCCGGATCGCGTCTACACGGCGCCGGACGGCGGGACCGTGACGCTGGCGGGCCGCAGCCTCATGCTGATCCGCAACGTCGGGCACCATATGTACACCGACGCCGTGCTGCTCGACGGGAAGGAGATTCCAGAAGGCCTGCTCGATGCCGCCGTGACCTCGCTGATCGCGATGCACGATCTGCAGTCGACCAGCGGCATCCGGAACAGCCGGGCCGGGTCGGTCTATATCGTCAAACCCAAGATGCACGGACCGGACGAAGTCGGCTTCACGAATGACATCTTCAGCCGGGTCGAAGGGATACTCGGGCTCGGGGCGAATACCCTGAAAATGGGCATCATGGACGAGGAGCGCCGCACCAGCGCCAACCTGGCCGCCTGCATCGAAAAGGCGCGCGACCGCGTCGTGTTCATCAACACCGGCTTCCTGGATCGGACGGGCGACGAGATTCATACGTCGATGGAGGCCGGACCGATGGTGCGCAAGGGCGAGATGCGCAACACGGCCTGGATCAAGTCATACGAAGACCGCAACGTCGACGTCGGGCTCGCCTGCGGCCTGCGCGGCAAGGCGCAGATCGGCAAAGGCATGTGGGCCGCACCGGACCGCATGGCAGACATGATCGAGCAGAAAATCAGCCATCCGCGCGCTGGCGCCAACACCGCCTGGGTTCCTTCTCCCACTGCGGCCACGCTACATGCGCTTCATTACCATCTGGTAAACGTCGCGGCCCGACAGGCCGAACTCGCCGGACAATCGCGCGGGTCGCTGGGTGATCTGCTGACGATCCCGGTGGCCGATCGGCCCAACTGGGCGCCGGATGATGTCCAACAGGAGCTCGACAACAATGTCCAGGGCATCTTGGGCTACGTCGTGCGCTGGATCGACCAGGGCGTCGGTTGCTCGAAGGTGCCGGACGTGCACGACGTCGGACTCATGGAGGACCGTGCGACGCTGCGGATCAGCAGCCAGCACATCGCCAACTGGCTCCACCACGGGATCATCACCGAGCAGCAGGTGCGCGACACGATGACCCGGATGGCGGCCGTGGTGGATCGTCAGAATGCCGGCGACTCCGCCTACACGAAGCTCGCGGGCAACGAGACCGGCCCGGCGTTCATGGCGGCCGCCGACCTGATCTTCCAAGGCCGTGCCCAGCCGAACGGATATACCGAGTTCGTTCTGCACGCCCGCCGCCGCGAGGCGAAGGCGGCGTAGCACGCACCGGTTGGCGTCCCGTAGGGGATTCGAACCCCTGTTACCGCCGTGAGAGGGCGGTGTCCTAGGCCTCTAGACGAACAGGACGTGGCCGGTGGAGGCGCGTCAATATGGCAGTCGGCGGCGGAGATCAAGAGCGGTTTTGCGCGATCTGCTGCCGGGCTGCGGCGCGGCGGCCGGATCGGCAAGCGTCGGAGCAATGGCGCACCTCGTCCCAGGTCAGCCGCCACTTTTTCCGCCATGCGAACGGGCGGCCACAGCTCTGGCAAGTTTTGGTCGGCAGGTCGGCCTTCTTGGGTGGCCGCGTCATCGCGCCAGGGCCGTGCGGGCGATGATGCGACCGGTGCGGGTGTCGACCACGACCACGCGATCCGGACCGCCGCCCGAAAGGGCCAGGGCGAGGTGGTCGCCGGCCAGCGAGAGCGTGCCGACTCGGGTCCCAGCCGGTTCGTCGATGAGGATGTTGGCCGTCGGCGCGGCCGGGGAATTGCCGGCGCTGGCAATTGACGGCGGAGAAGCCGACATACGTTGCACCATGACCACCACCAATACCGTCACCCCGGCCACGATCATGATCCCCATGCCGATCACGGCCGCCATCAACCCGCGCACGCTGCTGTCTCCGTTTGTCTGAGGCCGACCGCTTGCCGGACTTGGTCGAGGTCGTCGCCGGGGCGGAGGCCGCCGGGTCGCGGACGGACCGGTTCCTGGCTGACGCCATCGGCGACCTGTCGCGGTCGCGCGTCAAGTCCCTGATCGAAGCGGGTGCGGTACGGCGGCAAGGCGCGCTCGTGCGCAACCCGGCCGAGACGGTGCATTCCGGCGACCGCTTCAGCGTGCAACGGCCCATTCCCGTCGCCGCGGTGCCGCAACCGCAGGTGATCCCGTTTACGATTCTTTATGAGGATTCGGATTTAATCGTGTTGGACAAGCCGGCGGGGTTGGTGGTGCATCCGGCGCCGGGCAACGAGGACGGCACGTTGGTCAACGCCTTGCTCGCGCATTGCGGGGACAGCCTGCCGGGGATTGGAGGCGAGAAACGGCCGGGGATCGTGCACCGGTTGGATAAGGACACATCCGGGGTCATGGTCGCGGCCAAGACCGAGACGGCGCTGGCAGCACTCTCCGCGGCGTTTGCCGCGCGCGACCTCGACCGGCGATATATCGCCGTCGCGTGGGGCGTTCCAGCGCCGGCGAAGGGCGAGATCGAGGGCAATGTCGGGAGGGATCCGCGGGATCGCAAGCGCATGGCCGTGGTGGCTTCAGGGGGAAAGACGGCACTGACGCGATATGCTGTGGAACGGGCCTGGGCGCCGGTGGCGAGCTTGCTGCAGTGCACGCTGGCAACGGGCCGGACCCATCAGATCCGAGTCCATCTATCGGGCCGGGGCCATCCCCTGGTCGGCGATCCCGTTTACCTGCGCCGGGTTCCGGCAGCCGCGAAAGCGGCCGGAACCGAGATGCGCCAAGCGTTGCTGGACTTCCCGCGGCAGGCCTTGCACGCCGCGTCGTTGGCATTCGACCATCCGCGCACGCGCGCACGTCTCGCGTTTGAGACGCCGCTGCCGCCGGACATGCAAGCGCTGGTTGACATTATGGACAGGAATGCAGGCATTCCTTGACAGGACTACGCTGGTCCGGTATTCAAAACCCCGAGGTCGCGGGCGTGCGGCCTCAGCCTGTAATGAGATGACCTGCCAAATCGGGAGTGGTCTCAGGGACGTGATAGGCTTTACCGCGCCTACTTTATTTTGCGCCGCAACCATTCGTTCTGCACCGCCGTATAAGGGGTGGAAGATCGAACAGTTTGGCGTGTGAGGGCCATACATGGCTGCTGCATTGGTGAATGTCGCCCCAGAGGGCAACCTATCGCGGTATCTCCAGGAGATCCGCAAATTTCCTATGCTTGCCCCGGAGGAAGAGCTCGCGCTGTCCAAGCGCTGGCGCGACCACGAGGATCAGGCGGCGGCGCATAAGCTCGTCACGTCGCATCTCCGGCTCGTCGCCAAGATCGCCATGGGCTATCGCGGCTATGGCTTGCCCGTCGGTGAGCTGATCAGCGAAGGCAACGTCGGCATGATGCAGGCCGTCAAGCGGTTCGACCCGGATCGCGGGTTCCGCCTGGCGACCTACGCGATGTGGTGGATCCGTGCCGCAATCCAGGAATACATCCTGCACAGCTGGTCGCTCGTGAAGATGGGCACCACCGCGGCACAGAAGAAGCTGTTCTTCAACCTGCGCCGGCTCAAGGGCCAGATGCAGGCGATCGAGGACGGCGATCTGCACCCCGAGCAGGTGGCAAAGATCGCCCGCATGCTCGACGTGCCGGAGCAGGACGTCGTCAGCATGAACCGGCGCCTGGCCGCGCCCGACAACAGCCTCAACGCCCCGGTTCGCGCCGATAGCGAGGGCGAGTGGCAGGACTGGCTGGTCGACGACAGCGAAAACCAAGAGGTCGTGATGGCCGATCGGGAGGAGCTGACCGGCCGGCGTGCCCTGCTGGACGTCGCGTTGAAGACGTTGAACGAGCGGGAGCGGCACATCCTGATCGAGCGCCGTTTGAAGGACAATCCCACCACACTCGAGGAACTGTCCCAGCAGTACAACATCTCGCGCGAGCGTGTTCGCCAGATCGAAGTGCGCGCGTTCGAGAAGTTGCAGAAATCGATGCGCAATCAGGTCGCAGAGCGCCGCCAAGCCGTGTCTCAGGCCGCGTGAGGCTGCAGCCGCCGGGTCAAAATCCGGCGGCGGCTCTCTAATTCCATGCCTCACGACGCGCACTCGTCCCACCACGACCATGAGAATGGCCATGAGCACGGGCACAGTCACGGCCATAGCCACGCCCCCGCATCGTTCGGACGAGCCTTTGCGATCGGGATAAGCCTCAATATCGGCTACGTCATCCTCGAAGCGATATACGGCTACCTTTCCGACTCGCTCGCCTTGCTCGCCGATGCCGGCCACAATCTCTCCGACGTGCTCGGCCTGGTGATGGCGTGGGGGGCGGCATACCTCGCAGGCCGCGGACCGACCGCGCGGCGGACCTACGGCTATAAATCCACATCCACCCTCGCCGCGTTGGCAAACGGCGTCTTGCTGTTGCTCGCCACCGGCGCGATCGGGTGGGAGTCGATCGCCCGATTGCTGAACCCGCAGCCGGTGCAGACCACGATCATGCTCTGGGTCGCGGCCGCCGGCGTTCTCGTCAACGGCGGAACGGCGCTGATGTTCATGTCGGGGCGCAAGGGCGACATCAACGTGCGCGCGGCGTTCCTCCACATGGCTGCCGACGCGCTGGTCACGCTGGGCGTCATCGTGGCCGCGCTGTTGATCCGCGCGACAGGATGGCTGTGGCTCGACCCGGCTGTCGGCCTCGTCATCGCCGTCGTCATCCTCGTCGGGACCTGGAAGCTCCTCCTCGATTCCGCCAATCTCGCCCTGGACGCAGTGCCGGAGGGCATCGACCCGGTCGCGGTGCGACACTGGCTCGGCACGCTGCCGGGCGTCATCGAGGTGCATGACCTCCATGTCTGGGCCATCGGCACGACGGACACCGCGCTGACCGCCCATCTCGTACGCGACGACGGCGCCCGCGACCGCGATCTGCTGTTGGGTGTGCAGGAAGGCGCGCGACAGCTTTTCGGCATCGCGCACGCGACCGTGCAGTTGGAGACGCCGGAGGCGGCCGGCGACTGCCTGCTACGCCCGGATCACGTGATCTAGGTCAACAAAGAACCACTAGAATTCGAGCCCGAGCAATTTCGAGAGCCCGAGCGCGAGCAAAGGCATCAGCGGCAGGACGATCCAGCCAGTCAGCAGCAACCAACTCCCGACCCGGCGCGTGCGACGTAACCGCCTGACGCGCATCGGGCGCCGCTCGACCGGCATGTCGCCACCGGTAGAAAGCGCGTCAAGCATGGGCGACATGCGGCACCACGAGGCGAGCGATCGTGTGCTCGTTGCTGCGCTCGAGCGACACGGTGCCGCCGCATTGCTCGGCCAGCGCCTTGGCGACGGAGAGCCCTTCCCCAGGGGCCGGCGCCCGCCCACAGCCCCACCCGTCATCGACGACGTCGAGGACAAGCCCGGCCGCGTTCTCCCGCACGCCGATCTCGATCCGCCCGACCAGGCGCATGTGCATCCCGTGCTTGACCGCGTTGCCGACCAACTCGTGGACGATCCGGAGCACCGTCTCGGTCTGATGCGGCCTCGGCTCCGCCGCCACGGAGCAGGCGAACGCGATGTATTGGTCGCTTTCGCCGGCGAGGCCGATCACGCCATCACAAAGATTCTCGAGCCGGTAGGTGAATGGCCCCGGTTCACGCGTAAGACCGAACAGCGCGTCGGATATCTGCGCCGTCAACAGGATGCGGCGTTCGACATCCGCCGCAGTGCGCCGGCAGGCCTCGGGCGACGACAGCCCGGTCGAGACTTGGGCGAGGATGCGGGCGAGGGCGTTTTTGGTCTGATGGCGAAGTTGCCGGAAGTCGACCGTCGTTACGTTTTCGAACTGTTGCGTAAGGGCCATACCGCTGCGCTCCTGTTGCACTCCGCCCGCTTATACGTGGGACTTTTTCCCACATCAAGTGGCAAGTGTGCCGGATCGCTTACGGCTGATGCGCCTTCGGACTTGCGGCGGCCTCGGTTGCCTCGCGATCGCTGGTTGGACGGCCGGTCGGCTCGGTGTTCACCGCCTCGTCAGGCACGCCGTTCGGCGCATGTGGCGGTATGGTGGGTGTCTCTGCTGACGACGGATGATCGTCCGGCTGCTTTGCATCGGTCATCATTGCGCAACGCTCGCCGGAATACGGGGTTGCTGCAAGGCCTGCGTCACGGCATCGCAGATCTGCTCGACGTGCGCCTCGGAGAGGTCGGGGTGGATCGGCAGAGCCATGATGCGCGTCGCGAGGTCCTCGGACACCGGGAGCGGGACGCCGTCATGGGCGGCCGCGTAGGCGGGCTGTTGGTGCAGCGGGCGCGGATAGTAGATCGCGGTCGGCACGCCAGCGTCGCGCAGCGAGGTCTGAAGCGCGGTGCGGGCGGCCTCGGAGTCCAGCAGGATCGCGTAGATGGCCCAAGCGCTGGTGCTGTTGGCCACACGGGCGGGGACGTTGACCAGAGTGTGGAGGCGCCGGTCATAATGTTGGGCGATGGCTTCGCGCCGGGCGAGCTCCTCCTCGAAGACGTCGAGCTTGGCAAGCAAGACGGCGGCCTGCAGCGTGTCGAGGCGTCCGTTCATGCCGATGCGGAGCACGTCGTAGCGCGTGGTGCCCTCGCCATGGGTGCGCAGGCTGCGGAACAGGGCGGCGCGGTCGTCGTCGTCGGTGAACAGCGCGCCGCCATCGCCATAGGCGCCGAACGGCTTGCTGGGAAAGAAGCTGGTCGCGGTCGCGTGGGCCTGGCTGCCGAGCTTGACGCCGCCCAGGCTTGCGCCAAAGGATTGCGCGAGATCGTCGAGCAGGAACAAGCCGCGGGTCCGAGCGATGCGTTGCAGCGCCGGCCAGTCGGCCGGCTGGCCGAACAGATCGACGCCGACGATTGCGCGCGGGCGCAGATGGCCCGGGGTCGTGGCGATACGATGCTCCAGATGGGCCGGGTCGATCTGGAACGTCCGGGGGTCGACGTCGACGAAGACGGGGGTGGCACCGAGCAGGAGCGGGACTTCGGCGGTCGCGGTGTAGGTGAAAGCGGGCAGGTAGACGGCGTCTCCGGCGCCGATCCCCTCGGCCATCATCGCGATCTGCAGCGCGTCGGTGCCGGAACTGACGCCCACGCAGTGCTTGGCGCCGCAATAGGCGGCGAGGCGTTGTTCCAGCTCGGCCACTTCGGGGCCGAGGATGAACTGGCAATGGGCGAGCACGGCCTCCAGCCGCGGGCGCAGGATTGGCATCAGGCGGGCCTGCTGGGCCTTGAGGTCGAGGAACGGAATGCTCACGGGCTGGCTCCTGAAGTCGCGGCTTCGGCAGGGACCTCGCGTTCGTATTCGGGGACCATGCGGCCGAGCAGGGAAAGGGCGGTGGCGGGCTGGCCGGCCCGGCAGGCGGCGGCGATCTCGTCGAGGCAGCGCGCGACGATGGCCGGGTCGGCGGTCCGGGGCGTCGCGGTCAGCAGGCCGGGGTAGTCGGTGGGGAGCGGCGGCTCACTGCCGTGGAAGAGCTCCTCGAACAGCTTCTCGCCGGGGCGCAGACCGGTGAAGCGGATGGCGATGCTGTCCGGGGCCGGGTTGTCTCCCGTCGCGACGGACAGGCCGGTGAGGCGGATCATCTGGCGGGCCAGATCGACGATGCGGACCGGCGGCCCCATGTCGAACACGAAGATCCCGCCTTCCGCCAGGTTGGTCTCCTTGCCGACGACGCTCGCCTGCAGCACGAGGCCGACCGCCTCGCGCACGGTCATGAAGTAGCGCTGCATATCGGGGTGCGTGACGGTGAGCGGGCCGCCGCGCTCGAGCTGGCGGCGGAACAGCGGCACTACCGAGCCGGTGCTGCCGAGCACGTTGCCGAAGCGGACGGTGACGCAGCGCATCCCGCCGGGGCGGACCGTCCGGTCGAGGGCCTGCACATACATCTCGGCCAGACGCTTGCTGGCGCCCATCACGCTGGACGGGTTCACCGCCTTGTCGGTGGAGATGAACACCATCTGCGTGGCCCCGGCCGCACGGGCGGCGTCGGCCACGATGCGGGTGCCGACGGCGTTGGTCATCAGCCCTTCGAGCGGATTGGCCTCGACCATCGGGACGTGCTTGAGCGCGGCGGCGTGGAACACCAGCTCGGGGCGGATGTCGTCGCAGACGGCGCGGATCCGGCCCTCGTCGCGGACGTCGGCGAGGCAGATCTGGCGGGCGATACCGGGATCGGTCTCGGCCAGCTCGGTGTCGATCTGCCACAGCGCGTATTCGCCGTTGTCGAGCAGCACCAGCAAGCCCGGCGCCAGCGAGGCGATCTGCCGTGCGAGTTCGGACCCGATCGTGCCACCCGCCCCGGTCACCAGCACCCGCCGCCCCCGGACCAGACGCGCCATGCCGTCGCGGTCGAGCGGCACCTGCGCACGGTTCAGCAAATCCTCGATGGCGACCGGCGCGAGCGAGGCCGGCTCGTCGGACGAGCCCAGCAGCCGGGTCGGCGGCGGCATGCGGCGGACGGTGCCGCCCTCGGCTTCGGCCTGGACCACGAGGTCGGCCAGGCGGGCGCCCTCGAGGTCGGCCTCGGTCACGACGATCGCGGAGGCGGGGCGCCCGTCCTGGCGCAGTTTGGCGAGCACGGACCCGGCCTGTTCCAGCACCCCGAGGATGGGCCGCCCATGCATCCGCCGGCCCACGTTGCCGGGCCCGTTGCTGAGCAGCCCGACCACCCGGTAGGCCGCCCGCCCCTCGCGCGTGTCGAGCGCGCGCAGGAACAAGTCGGCGTTCTCGCCCGCGCCGGCCAGCAGGATGGCCTGGGCATCCCCCTCCCCCGTTCGGTTACGGCCGCGGCGCAGCCGGTAGATCACCCGCGGCGTGCCAAGGGCCACGATCAAGGTCAGCGCATGGATGACCGGGAACGTGCTGGTCGGGAGCGGGAAGCCGGAGGCGAGCAGCAGCATGGCGAACAGCGCCGCCGAGATCATCGAGCTGCCGACCACTCCAAGCAGGTCCTCGATGCCGGAGAACCGCCAGTATTGCTGCGGCATGCGGAACGGCAGCCCGGCGACGAGCAAGGTGATGGCGCCGCCGGCGATGAACCACAGCGGATGCAGCAAGCCACCGGTCGGGTCCGCCAGATACCGGGCGAGCGGGGTCGCCACCGCGGCCAAGGCACCGTCGAGCAGGACATTGAGAAGAATGCGCCGCAGCGCACGGGAGAAGGGCCGTTGCAGAGCCATCGTCGGAACCCTATAGGCCGCGATCCCCAGCCGCGACAGCCCCAGTGATAGCTCGGTGACACTCCTCGCTTTCCTTCGACATCTGATGTTCTGCGCCGGGCTGGCCGGGCTCTCGGCCGTGGTCGTGCGAGGCATGATCGGCGTGGGCGTGCTCGACCAGCCGGATCAGCGCAAGGCGCATACCCGGGCAGTGCCGAAGGGCGGCGGTGTCGGCGTCGTGGCGGCGTTTCTGGTGGGCACCGGGCTGCTGTACGCGTTCGCCGGGTTCTCACGGGTGGCAGACGGGTATTTCCTCGGGGTGATCCTGGCAGCCACGGCGATCGCCGTGGTGGCGTGGCTGGACGACCTGGTGGATTGGCCGTTCACCGTCAAATTGGGCGCGCAAGTCGCCGCCGCGCTGGTCGCCGTGGCCAGCGGGCTGGTCGTCAGCAGCGTCAATCTGCCGCTGCTGGGGACAGTCGAACTGGGGTGGGTGGGCGTGCTGGGAACGCTGGCCTGGATCCTGTTCGCCACCAATGCGATGAATTTCATCGACGGCCTGAACGGGTTGGCATCGGGGGTGGCGTGCCTGGCGTCGGTCGCCTTGGCGGTGACCGCGGCGACGATGAGCGCGTGGTTCGTGTATTTCGCCAGCCTGCTGCTGGCGGCGGGGCTGGCCGGGTTTCTCCCGTTCAACTTTCCGCGGGCGCGCATCTTCATGGGCGACGTCGGCAGCCAGTTCTGCGGCTTCGTGCTCGCGGTGCTGGGCGTGGTGGCGGCCCGGTTCGAGCAGGTCGAGCTGTCGGCGCTGCTCGTGCCGCTGCTGCTGTTCGGGGTGCTCTACGACGTGGCGTTCACCCTGGTGCGGCGAGCCGTGGCGGGCGATCGGCTGACGCAGCCGCACCGGAGCCATCTGTATCAGGTGGCGCACCGGTCCGGGTTGGATGCCGTGTGGGTGACGCTGGTGCAATGGGGGTTCGTGCTGTGGGGCGCCCTGTGCTGCGCGGTGTTCCTGCGCGCGACGGGGCTCGGCAAGCCGCTGGTGTTGCCGTTGGTGCTGGTGCCGCAACTGATCTGGACCGGCATCGTCGCCGGGATGGCGCGCCGGGCCGCGATCGGACGGTGGTAGGACTTTCCGCGCGCCGGGCGGTAAGGTCGGCGCGAAGGGGGAGACTCGACGATGGGCACGCGCTTGTGCATCGCTGCGCTGCTGCTGGCGGCTGGACCGGCGCTCGCGGACGAGACGCCGAACCCCTCGTTCTACCTGCTCAACCGGTCCGCGAGCGCGATCAACCGCGTCTACGCGACCCCGGCCGGGATGCCGAACTGGGGCAGCGACCGGCTGGCGGGCCGCGCCGTGGCGCCGGGACAGAACGCGCCGATCCGGCTGCCGGCCGACGGCAGCTGCGTCTACGACATCCGGGTCGTGTATGCGAACGGCCGCAGCGACGAGCGCCGCGGGCTCAACACCTGCGAGATCGACAATCTCAGCTTCCCGCAGGGCAACGCGGTCGCCTCGGTCCGGCCAGCCCGGCCCGCCGAGGACCCCTCGTTCGTGCTGACCAACCGCAGCCGCGTGGTGCTGAACGAGCTGTACCTCAGCCCGACCGGGGACGATTCCTGGGGCGAGGACCGGCTCGGCGACGGCACGATCGGGGCCGGCGCCACGCGCACCATCCGGCTGCCGGCGGGGGAGTGCCTGTATGACATCCGGGTCGTGTTCGCCAACGGCGAAGCCAACGAGAAACGGCGCCTGAACCTATGCCAGATCACCAACCTGCGAGTGCCATGAAGAAGAATTATGCCCGGCAGTACTGGCCGTTCATCCTACCGGCCGGGCTGGTCGTCTCGGCGGTGATCCTGTTTCCCTGGGCGTTCACGCTGTTCATGTCGGTGCAGGATTTCCACATCGGCAGCGCGAGCAGCTTCGTGGGCGCGGACAACTACCTGCGCATGCTGGGGGACGATCGGTTCCTGTACTCGATCGTGCGGACGGTCTATTTCACCGCATTGTCGGTCGTCGCGCCGCTGGTGCTCGGGGTCGCGGCGGCGGTGTGCTTCCATCGCGAGTTCGCCGGGCGGGGCATCGCACGCACCATCTTCATCATGCCGATGATGGCCACCCCGGTGGCGGTCGCGCTGGTGTGGACGATGATGTTCCATCCGCAGCTCGGAGTGCTGAACTACCTGCTGACCTCGGTGGGCTTGCCGCCCAGCGAATGGGTCTATTCGCCGGACACGGTGATCCCGACGCTCGCGATGGTGGAGACTTGGCAGTGGACCCCGCTGGTGATGCTGATCGTCTTGGGCGGCCTGGCGAGCTTGCCGACCGATCCGTACGAGGCCGCCGTGCTGGATGGCGCGAGCGGCTGGCAGGTATTCCGGCACGTGACGCTGCCGCTGGTGTGGCCGTTCATCGTCGTCGCCGCCGTCATCCGTGGGGTCGATGCCCTGAAGGCGTTCGACACGATCTTCGTCATCAGCAATGGCGGCCCGGGCACGGCGAGCGAGACGCTCAACATCCTGCTGTATCTCGAGGCGTTCAGTTTCTACGACATCGGCTACGCATCGGCGATCGTGGTGGTGTTCTTCGTGCTGATCCTGATGGTGACGCTACTGATGTTGCATTTCCGGCAGCGGAGTGAGTTGGCATGAGCCGGGTTCGTGGCGGCCGGTACCGGCGGGTGCTGGGGCGGATCGGACTTTATCTGTCGGTGGCGGCGCTGGTGTCGCCGGCGCTGCTGCTGTTCCTCTGGATGCTGTCGCTGTCGCTGAAGAACGAGGCGGACAACACCGCCTTCCCGCCGGTGTTCATTCCGAATCCGCCGACGTTGGCGAATTTCATCGACGTGTTCGAGAAGAACGACTTCCTGCTCTATGGCTGGAACTCCATCGTCGTGTCGTTCACCGCGACCGGGCTCGCGCTGCTGCTCGGCGTGCCGGCCGGCTACGGTATCGCCAAGGCAAAGGCGACGCGGGCGGCGCTGCTCATCCTGGTGGCGCGGATCACGCCGGGCCTGTCCTACCTGATCCCGCTGTTCCTGCTGTTCCAATGGATCGGGCTCACCGGCACGCTGACGCCGATCGTCATCACGCATCTGGTCATCACGGTGCCGATCGTGGTGTGGATCATGATCGGCTTCTTCGAAGGACTCCCGTCCGAACTGGAGGAGGCCGCGCTGGTGGATGGCGCAACGATCTGGCAGGCGTTCCGGTACGTGGCCCTTCCGCTGGCGCGTCCGGGGATCACGGTGGCGCTGATCCTGGCGTTCATCTTTAGCTGGAACAATTTCATTTTCGGCGTCGTTCTCGCCGGACGCGAGACGCGGACCTTGCCCGTCGCCGTCTACAACGTGCTTACGTTCGAGCAGATCAGCTGGGGTCCCCTGGCAGCGGCCGCCCTTTTGGTGACCTTGCCAGTGCTGCTGCTCACGCTTTTGATGCAGAAGGAGATCGTCGCCGGCCTTACGGCCGGCGGAGTTAAATCATGAGCCCGGCTCAGGCGTGTGCGGCGGCGCGCTTGCTGGCGCGCCCGGTCGGCTCGGCGACCGTGACAGCCGGAGCAGCCTTGGCAGCCTCGCCCATGATGCTGCGGAGATCCTTCAGGAAAGCCTGCCCCTTGATCGTCTTCTGGACCAGGACGGAGCGGCGATCGGCGGGATCGACCTTGCGACGGGCCAGCTCGAGCTCACCGAGGCGATCGAGTGCGCGGGTGATCGCGGGCTTGGACACGTTGAGGTCGGCGGCCAGGCCGCGCACGGTATGGGGACCTTCCTGCAGATAACAGGTCAGGAACACACCCAGTTGCCGGGCCGACAGGTCTGGACCATCCCTGCGCACGAGGGACACCACGGTTTCGCGCAGGATTGCGACCATCTGGTCGACATTGGAGTTAGCGGGCAATGTTCTATTCCTTTCATTAAACAAGCGCGAAACGCTCCCGTTATCGAAACGGGCTCGGAACACTTTGGAAGCTTGCGGCTCCCGATCGTCAGTTGGGCACGGCGCAGCGATTCGTAACCATTTCTACCAACGAAATATATGGCACCAGTTCGCGATGTCATCAGGTACCATCATGACCATATAAATTAAACGGAAGTTAATTTCGTTACCGTCAACAACAGACACCGCAAACTTTGTGCCTCGCCGCCCTCTGGACGGCCCGAACGAGTCGTGTCGTTCCAAGCGAACGTATCGAGATGTGCCCATCTTACACCTGGCGCAACGAATCGTTGCAGGAACAACGCGGCGATTACCGCTCCTGCATACGGTTTTGACGACACATTCGCGACATCGGCCACAGAACTCGACAACCATGGATCATACCCGCTGTGTAGCGGAAGCCGCCACACGGGGTCGTAAGTTTCGTCCGCGCAACCGCCGAGCATCGCGGCCAACCCGTCGTCCGGCGTGAACAACGCGGGAATGTCCGGACCAAGGGCGACCCGGGCCGCGCCCGTAAGCGTGGCCGCGTCCAGCATCAGGTCGGGCCGCTCATCGGAGGCTTCGGCCATCAAGTCGCACAGCACCAGCCGGCCCTCCGCGTCGGTATTGCCGACCTCGACCGTCAGGCCCCGCCGCGTACTCAGCACGTCCAACGGCCGCATCGCGTCGCCCGAGACCATGTTCTCGACGCACCCGATCCGGACCGACAGTCGTAGCGGAAGGTCCTGTTCCATGATCGCGCTCGCCAAGCCGAGCATGAGCGCGGCGCCGCCCATGTCCTTCTTCATGCGCAACATCGCCGCCGGAGGCTTCAGGTCGTATCCGCCAGTATCGAAGCAGACACCCTTGCCGCAGAGCGAGACGTGTTTGGCGCCGGGTCCGGCACCGCTGCCCTGCCATGTGAACGCCGCGACGACCGGCGGGCGGGCGGAGCCACGGCCGACCGCGGCAACCGCGGGATAGCCCTCGTCCAGCCCAGCGGCTTCGGTCCGGCTGGTAGCCGCGCCGTGCCGCTGGCCCAGGGCGATCGTCGCGTCGGCCAGTTCGGACGGCCCGAGCAGGTTGGCCGGCGTGTTGATCAGGTCGCGCGCCAGCCATATCCCGCGGGCGACCGCCAGCGACGGCGAGTCGCTCGCGGCCAACCTCGCGATCGGGCGCTGCTTGCTGGTCAGCGCGCCATATCGATAGGCGCCGAGACAGAAGCCGAGGATAGCGGAGTCGCGGTCGAAATCGCCGTCCACCAGCCTCCAGACGGAGCCCGGCGGCAGCGCGGTGGACAAACCACCATGCGCCCATGGCGAGCGGTCCGCCCCGAGCCCGGCCAGCGCACCGGTCAGACCGTCATCCCCCGGCAACAGCACGAGCTGGCCTGCTTCGGCCTTGAAACCGGCGCCGCGCACGAAGGCGGCGGTCGCGCCCGGCAGGCTGGCCAGGATGCCATCCAGCGTCTCGGGCCGCACCGATGTCAGCGGGAGCGCCGCCGCCGCACGCGGCGCCAGGCAATCGAGGTCCCGGAAGAAGGTTGAAGGCATCTGACCTCCTCGATATTTTCCGCATTGAAATAGTGCAAGTGACACATCTTCGCACCGCGGGTTGCAATATGACCCGAACGGGCCAAACCTCATGAGATGCTCGGTTTCCCCTCGCGGGTCAAAGCGGTGCTCGGGCCGACCAACACCGGCAAGACCCATCTCGCGATGGAGCGCATGCTCGCGCATTCGAGCGGAATCATCGGCTTCCCGCTGCGCCTGCTGGCGCGGGAAAACTACGACCGCATGGTGGCCCAGAAGGGCGTCCGCAACGTCGCGCTGATCACCGGCGAGGAGAAGATCGTCCCGGCTGGGGCACGATGGTTCGCCTGCACGGTCGAGGCGATGCCGCTCGACATGCCCGCGGAGTTCGTCGCGGTCGACGAAATCCAACTCTGCGCCGACCCCGATCGCGGCCATGTGTTCACCGAGCGCCTGCTGCATGCGCGCGGACTGGTCGAGACGATGTTCCTGGGCGCCGAGACGATCCGGCCGTTGCTGCAGCGGCTCATCCCGCAGGCGGAGATCGAGACCCGGCCGCGGCTGTCGCAACTCTCCTATGTCGGGCCCGCCAAGCTGCCGCGCCTGCCGCCGCGCACGGCGGTCGTCGCGTTCAGCGCCAGCGAGGTCTACGCGATCGCTGAAATGATCCGGCGGCGACGGGGCGGCTGCGCCGTCGTCATGGGCCGGCTGTCGCCGCGGACGCGCAACGCGCAGGTGCAGCTCTATCAGAACAAGGAAGTCGACTTCCTGGTCGCCACCGACGCCATCGGGATGGGGCTGAACATGGACGTCGACCATGTGGCGTTCGCCCGGCTCTCGAAGTTCGACGGACACCGCCCGCGGCGGTTGACCGCGCCGGAGATCGCCCAGATCGCCGGCCGTGCCGGGCGCGGCATGCGCGACGGCACGTTCGGCACCACGGCCGACTGCGTGCCGCTCGAGGACGACCTAGTGCATGCGGTCGAGAACCATCATTTCGAACCGCTCGAGCAGCTCTATTGGCGCAACGACACGCTGGATTTCACCAGCGTCGAGACCCTGCTGGCGAGCCTGCAAGCCGCCCCGCCGAAGCCTGGTCTGATCCGCGGGCCGGATGCGGTCGATCTCGAGATGCTCGAGG
>CAZZVQ010000058.1:0-30054 GCA_964657565.1 uncultured Acetobacteraceae bacterium | reverse complement strand
GGATCAGCATGCGCTCGCTGTCGATGTCGGCGACCTTGAGCGCCGCGACCTCCGCGACGCGCAGGCCCGCGCCATAGGCGACCGAGAGTGCCGCCTGATGTTTGAGGCAGGTCGTCGCGGCCAGCAGTCGCGCCACCTCGTCGCGGGACAACACGACGGGCAGGTTACGCGGGTGCGCCACCCGGACCAGCTTGCGCGCCAGGTCGGGCCGGTCGAGCGTGCTGGTGAACAGGAACCGCAGCGCCGAGACGATGCTGTTCATGGTCGGCAACCCCATGCCGGCGTCACGCTGCTCGATCTGGAACCGGCGCAGGTCCTCCGCGGTCGCTGTGTGGGGCGAACGGCCCAGGAAGCTGGCGAACCGTCCGATGTCACGGATGTAGTTGCGCTGGGTCTCGCGCGAGAAACGGCGCATGTTCATGTCGTCGATCAGGCGCTGCCGCAGCGGGCTGATCGTTGCGGCGCGGGTGAGTTGGTCCATGGGTCGGCTCCTCTCGGTTTGAGAAGCCGGAATGTTCCGCTCGCTACCCGATCGCGCTCAACCGCACTGTGACACCCAAGCCGCTACGTTGCCGTTAGAACCACATCGCTCCCGCGCAGCGGGTTCGTTCTTCGGCCAGTTAGGTCGGCACGGAGTGCGCCTCCGCGACGAGGTAGAAGAAGCGTCCCTTGAACGGCTTTAGCACCTCCAGCGTCAGCGCGTGTGACCGCTCCTTGATGTCGGTGGCCAGCGACTGATCCAGGCTGGCAGGATCCAGGAAATAGCGTGATCGCAGAGGACCTGGATCAGTCCCTCCTCGACGCCGCGGCTGGGCCATGGCGGATATCGGCCGGAGCGCCCGCCTCAATGACAAAAGTCTGCAGCACGTCGTGCTTGACGACGAGGTTCGTGCAAATCCCGCCGGCCGCGTTCAGCATGCTCCACAGAGTCGGGTCCTTGAACGTATCCGGAAACGGAGACCCCGCGACCGACCCTACAAGTGTCGGTCTGCGTCGCCTGCGGAGAGCCTGCAGACCGGACAGCTGTCGCGGTCGTCTCGTGTCTTCCTGCCCGGAGACGGCGTCGACGTTGCGGCCTATTGATTGGATGGTTGGGTCAACAATGTGTTTATCTGTTCAGCTACCGCGTTGGCCGCTGCAACCAGTGCGCTGTCAGGCATATGCGCGTATCGAGCCGTCACCCCGGCCATCTTGTGTCCTAGCAGTCCAGCGATGGTAAGCTCCGAGAACCCCATGCCGGCCGCCGTCGCCGCGAAGCTGTGGCGCAACACATGCACGGTGACTTCTTTGAGCTCGGCGGCCGCACAGACCTGCTTCAGCAATCCGGGGATGCCGACGTAGTGTCCATCGCCTCGGGCAGCAGGGAACGCCCAAGGCGAGCCATGAGGCCGATGTAAGCCGACTAATAGGTCGAGAGCCGGCTTGCCGATCGCGCGCAGTTCCACACGACTCCCCACCTCTTTCGCGCGGATGTCTTTGCTGTCGTTAAAACGGATGCACTGGGCGCCGTGATCAACCCAGGCGAGCGGCAAGGACAGCGCCTCCATCCGCCTGCAACCAGTGAGCACAAGAAACCGGATCGCCTCGATCCCGACGGGGTTACCGCCAGCAGTCTCCAGAGCACGCAGCGCGACCCCAAAACGGACGATCTCCGCATCGTTCAAGAAACGCGTTTGCCGTCCCTCGGGAAGCCGCTCGACGCCGCGCGCTGGATTGTCCTTGATGACCTTCTTTCGCCTGGCATACTCGAGGATAGTGCCCACCATACCGACCGTTCGGCTGGCAACGCCTTTGCCGCCCGTCGTGGCTCCTCCGCGGCCTTTCCGGGGCGCTGCCGTCTTGCCTGCTGCTATGTCCGCCTGGAAGCGTTCCAAATCCTCGCTTGTCAGGCTCGTCACCTTCCGAGATCCAATCAATGGCTTTACGTGCACGACGATCCTGCTGCGGTCCATGGCTAGCGTGGAGGCCTTGATCCTGTCTGCGGCGTCCTCGAGATAAAGATCGCAAAGCTCCGTCATTGTGATCGCTTTTTGCACGGCCTTCCGATCAGCCGAGGGGTCGTCTCCCCTGGTGATCTCCGCAAGCCGCTGGACAGCAAGTGTCCGTGCTTCGTCGGGTGTGATTGACCCGACGCGAGCCAGGGCAAACTTTCGCTGCCTCCCTTCGCGGTTTCGATATTTCAGGATGTAGCTGCCGGTGCCGCTTGGCATCAGCCGGATTCCAAATCCCTTTAGCTGGCTGTCCCAGGCGAAGGTCTCCGAAGCTCCGGGCATGGGAACAAGTGCGTCCACGATCCGCTTGGTAAGCTTCGGCATTAGACCCCAGTCTGGTTCCGAAAATTGGTTCCAAAAGCTTACGGAACCACAGCGGAACCAGAACAAAGCAAATCAGGGCAACTTGCGTCAATCCAAAACAAAGCTGATCAGACAGAAACTCTGTAAAACCAGCGTGATAACAAAGCAGGGCAAGTCAGCTCAATGAGCCGCAACATCTTAACTCAATGTTGCCAAGGTTGGGGTCGTGGGTTCGAATCCCATCGCCCGCTCCAGATTTTCTCATTGAAATCAGAATGTTAAAGCGGTCCTTCGGGGCCGTTTTTTGCTTCCCCGCCCAGCGGGTCGGTGCCGGGGAAGCAGCCGGAACCATGCCGCGGGATACGCCCGGTGCCATTTGGGACGGGCGATGCAGTCATTTCACGCCGCTCGGCGCGACGGGCAGGCTGTGGCGGGGGTATGTCCCAGCCAAGCTGACGCATTGCACTGAGTGCCTCCGAGCCTCCAGGGACGGTCATACCGATGAGATTGGGCTGCGTGACCATCACCGATCAGTGCTCCCTGACGCCATGCGCATTGGCAGAACCAGCCGAAGCGAGTCGGGCAGCCGCACGAACCCATGGGCCGCGTAGAAGCCGGCCGCGGCCTCGTCCAGCGCGTCGACCACGACCATAGAGGAGCCGACCGTGCCGGCGCTGTCGAACGCGCGCCGCAACGCATCCGCCAGCAGCACGGCCCCGAGCCGCTGTCCCTGACGTTCCTTCGCGACAGCCAGGCGCCCGATCAGCGTGGCACTCACCAGCGGGTAGCGCGGGACGTGCTTGCGCGCCGCCTTCGGCACATCGCCCTGCGAAATCGCCATGGCGCAAAGCGTGTAGTAACCCAGCACGTGTGTCGGCTCGTTGACCTCGCTCAGGATGAAGACGGCGTTCGCCTTCCTGCGCACGTCCTGGCCAGCCTGGGTCTTGAGATAGCGGTCCAGACTTTCGACCCCGCAGGTAAAGCTGCCCCGGTCGTGCCCCTCCCCGAGCAGCACGATCTGAAGGTCCTCCGATGGCCGTGTCGCCATTCACGGCACGACCCGGCGCTTATGCTCCGCAAACGCCCTCTGAAGCCGCTCGCTCGGCGCCGGGGGACTGACCAGTGCATCGAAGAACACAGCCCGATCCCGGTCCGACAAGAGGAGCGTTTCATGCTCGGCGATCGTCCGCCGGGCAGCGTCCGTGAGCGCGGTCATGCAGAAATCCGTCAGCTTGCGCCGTTCAAGTTGCGCCGCCCGTTCAATCAATGCCTTGGTCGGTTCGTCGACGCGAAAGCCGAGCCGTTCTTCCCGAAGCCGTCGGTCGCTCTTTGCTCGCATTGCCACGGTCACCTCCATTCATTTATGTACGTCGATTGGACTAACTTTTCAAGATGTGCTCGGGCTCGCGCTTTTCGGTGCTCGGCTCTTCGGCTTGGTGGGGGGATGACGGAGGGGGGGAGCGACGCCAGCTGCCGCTCCGCATAAGCCATGCCCGCGCCCCATACGCGCGGCGGACGAACGACGAACATTAGAAAGGCTATCCAGAGGGAAAGGAACACAAACTTGGCCATCTGGGTGGCAGATGCATCTCGAGCGATAGCCCAGAGCGGCATGTTGGCGGTCGTCATTTGGACGGTCGGATGGCCAGTAGGATTGCTGCCACTCTCGTGCTCAGCCGATGGCATCCAGTCTATCTTATAGTTTGGTTTATAAGGATTTTTTGGCTGCGGCGACCGAGAGCCGACCCTCAGGCCGTCAGAATCTCACAGTGCGCTCGATCGGCGATACGTCCCACCGCCGCCGGAGGGAACGCCCGCACTTACTCGTCGCCACAGGGGGCCGACCGACCGCTACAAGATCAACGTTCGACTGAGCTAGCGGATACCATTCCGACGCTAGCTCCTCTATGTAAAAAGCTAGCTAATAACATTTTATCCGTTGACTATTAGAGTTGCTAGCGCTAGCTATGCGTCATGAACACGTGGAAACACATCCCGCTTGATCGCGCACTGGCGACCGGACCGGCAGGGTCGGGCGGCGTGTACCTCGTCGTGCGCGTGGACCGGGTGCTCGATGTGCCCACTAGGATGGAGGCTTTGTATGTTGGCCGAACCCTGCGCCCGTTTCGTCGGAGGCTTCGTGAGCACGTCGATCCATGGCGGTCCCACAACGCCTTGCTCAATCACACGCTGCTCATGCGCGACCTGTCGGGCATCGAACTCTGGCTCCGCGAACTGACGCCTCATGAGGCTCGGCGAGCCGAAAAAATCCTCATTCGCTGGCTCCAGCCAACCCTCAACAAGATCAAATACGAAGGTGAAGACCATGGCTAAGATATCATCCAACGTGAATGACGACATTGCGGCTATCGAGGAACTCGAGGCCAAAAAGTCCGCCGCTTTGGCAAGGCTGCTCGATGAGACCCTTGCCAAAGAAGGACACGTGGTAGCCGTAAAGTCGGAAATGGGCGTTGCGCTCCAGGAAACCGGAATTCCGGTGAAGGTGCCGTCCTATGTGGCGGTCCACAGTCTGCGCTGGGCGGGCAACAAGTCGAACTTGAAGATGGGTTCGGAGATGCCCTTCATGGCGAAATACATCGACGAAGAAGGCCGCATCCGTGTTGATCCGACAAATGCGAACGAGCTTGCCCAACGGGCGCCAGACTGGACGCGACAGCCAGCCCTGACAGCCTATTTGCTTCATGATCGCAACCGTAAGTTCGGGACGATCCTCGCGGTCGTTAGCCCGCCGTGGATCGACGATCCGAAGCACGAAAACTGGGGACCTGGCGGCGTCGCTCTGAAATCAGCGATTGATTTCACCCCGATGGACTCCACCGGGCGGATCGGTCTCTTGAACCTGGCGCAAGCCCAGATCTACGCGCTCGATGGCCAGCACCGAGTAATGGGCATCCGAGGTCTTCATGACCTCCAGGACGGACGCCTTGACCTCAAGAAGACAAGCGGCGCACCGATTGGTCGCTCGATGACGCGTGATCAGTTCCTCGCCCAAATCAACGTTCCGGAGACCGAGCTTAACGGCCTGATGGATGAGACCATCAGCGTTGAATACCTGCCGGCTGTCATCAAGGGCGAGACCCGGGAAAAGGCTGTCCAGCGGGTGCGGTCAATTTTCGTGGCCGTTAACTCTTACGCCCGCAAGACCGACAAGGGCGAAAACATCCTGCTCGATGAGTCCGACGGGTTTGCGATTGTCGCTCGCCGGGCGGCGCTGGCCCATCCTCTCTTCAAGACGGCGACCAACGAGAGCCGTGTCAACTGGAAGAACACGGCCCTGCCAGCTCGCAGCGTCTGGCTGACCACGCTCCAGGCGTTGCGCGAAATGTCGGTCTCCTTCCTGTCGCTAGTCGAGCCGAAGATGGTCCGGCCTTGGGAGGAGCTGTTTAAGGGCGCCGTACCGATCAGGCCGGTCGACTCCGACTTGTCAAAGGCCCAAGCGCGCTTGGCGGACTTGTTCACGCAAATGGGGCGCCTGCCGTCTTTTGCCGCGATCTCGTCCGGTGAGCCGATCGACAGCTGGCGCGACTTTGCCGACGGTGGAAAGGGCCACCTTCTGCTGCGACCGGTCGGTCAGATCGTTCTGGCGAAAGCCGTGGGCAAGCTGATCGGCGAAGACGGCATGGAGCTCGAAGATATCTTCGACCGGCTGATCTCCCTCGACGAGGCGGGCGGGTTCGAGCAGGCCGACCCGAGCAACCTCTGGTACAACGTCACCTACGATGCGGCTCGGGAGAAGATGATCGTGTCGCAGGTCGAGCTGGCCGCCAACGCGCTGGCTTACCTGATCCGCGGCGCGGACACCGAAGGACGCCAAGAACTCCTCGAGCGCCTTCGCCGGCTCCGCACCCGGCCCGAAGACAGCACCTGGGTGAACTTCAAGGGCGAAACTGTCGGGCTGGAAGATGAGGACGACGGCGCCCTACTCCCCGAGCCGGTTCAGATCGCCTGATGCTGTCAGGCAAACAGCTCCAGAAGCTCGGGAAGCGACTTCGGCGGGGTTCCGACCCTGCCGATGTTTGCCTTCTGAACGATTATCGTCGGTGGTTCGACCCGGCCTTGCTCGACACCGCCCTCGTCATCAACGGCGCGCTCGGCCCCGGCAACATTCCCTATTTGCTGTCGGGCCGCGCGAAGCGGACCAAGTCGATCATCCGCAAACTTGTCCGCGAGCCGACCATGGACCTGTCGCGAATGACTGATATCGTCGGACTTCGCATCATCGTCGACACAGCTGACGAGCAACGTCGCATGATCGACGCTCTGGGCGGCGCCGTGGAGATCGAGCGCGTCGCCGACTACACGGACAATAGCCATTTCTACCGCGCCATCCATATGCACGCGATCGTCGACGCTCGACGGATCGAGATCCAAGTCCGTACCCTGGCCCAGCAGCTTTGGGCAGACGAATCGGAGTCGTTCGGTGAGCAGGCCAAGGAGGGAGAGTTAACCAACGAACAGCGCGCATACCTCGTGGAACTACGAGATGCGGTATTGGCGATCGACGGCGGCGGCCCCGCTCTAGAGATGACGAATCCGCTGGCTACGGCCCGCCAGCCACTCGATATTGGGTTGAAGAGCCTGCGCGTGGACTTTGGTGCCATCCTGCAATCCACCGACGAGCCGCGAGACCGAACCCTCCTTGTCGTCCACGACGAAGCGCTCAACCAGCTTACCCGGCGCAACGTGTTCGGTGTGGACAACAGAGCTGAGGCGCTCGCCGAGTACGAACGCCTTATGACCAGCCTGGAACAGACTCGATATAGCGTCCTACTGCTCAATGCTCGCAATCTGCGAGCCCTCAAAGTAACGCATCCACGGTTCTTCCGAGGCGCATAGCCGGAACTCGTAGAAGGAATGAAAATGCCGAACGCGCCTGATACCTTTGAAAGCTTACCTATCGACGCTGATCGCCTGTGCGAGGGCATCTCGAAGATCGGATATCGTCCGTCGGCGGCACTGATGGACATTGGCGACAACTCTGTAACGGCCGGTGCGCGCAACGTCCGCATCACACTCGATCTACGCCCCGACGCCAGCGTCGGGACCAAGGGCGGCGTTCTCGCATTTCGGATCTGGGACGACGGCGTTGGCATGACCGACGACCAGGTCAAGAGGGCTCTCCAGCTCGGTTCCCAAGGTGAGTATCCCGCTCACAGCCTCTCTAAATTCGGGCTTGGCCTGAAATCCGCGGGGTTTTCTCTCGGTAATCGCATTAGCGTGCTGAGCAAGCACGACGGCCTCCTCAGCCACCTGTGGACCCTCGACCGTGACGTGATCCGCGAGCGCGGTATGTACGGCGCGTTCAGCGAAGATCCGCCCGCAGAGCTAGCCGAGCTGCTTTCTGACGTGCCGTCGGGCACCGTTATTGAAATCACGAAACTGCTGCCGCGCCAGCACTCGGCGAACCGTATCCGGCACGAACTGGTCGATCGGCTCGGCGTGACCTACTACGAGTTTCTTTCTCGCGCGGTGGATCCGCTCAAGGTCACGCTGCACTACGGCAATAAAATCGAGACAATCGAGGGTGTTGACTTCCTGTTCCTTGTGGACGCCAAACCTTCATTCGATCCTGACGACTATGACTGCAAGTCGCCAGTTCGTGCCCTGACCCGCGAGCTGGACAATCCGCTTGACCCCAGCGGCCCAAAGATGAAGCTTGAGATCGCCTTCTTTCCGCAAGCCAGCATGGCATCATTCGCCGCGTTCAGCGAAGCGGAGCGTGCACGTATCAAGGAGTACCGGGTCGGCCGCGACAATTACGGCTTCTTCTTTTATCGCAACGGTCGCTTGCTCGTGTGGGGTGACCATCTCGCTGGCGTGACCCGCAACGACATCACGTTCAGGGCGCGCCTGAGCTTCACCGATGCGCATGACGAGTTGCTGCATGTTGATGTTTCCAAGCAGCATCTCATGGTCCCGGAGGAAATCGAGGAGTTGCTTATCACCCTGGCGCGCATCCCGCTGGCGCAGGGGCGCCAGGCGTCGGCGCTCTGCACCAAGCTGACCCGCGAGGGAATCGGCATTGAGGGCGAGGAGTTCAACCGCCTGACCGAGGTCTTCGAAGAAGAGGATCCCGACGAGGACACGGGTGCCACGCCGCCAGCCGAAATTCGCCGTAAGCGCCGCGCAGCGCTTGAGGAAGCTAGCAAGGCGGTCGACTCGGAACTTGATCCAGGCGCAACCGACGAACGCGACAGCGGGGAACCTGCGGCTGAGACCGTCGAGCCTTCAGAACCGACCTTCGAACGGGTCCGGTACTCGAACGGCATCACCGGTTCGAATATCGCCGTGCCGGGCTACGACACGGTCTTCGACACTTATGTTCGCGTCAACAAGAACCATCCGTTCTACCAACTCGTGCTCAATCCGCTTCCGCCTGCGGATAAGCTGAGGCTCGCCATCGAGGGGCTACTGTTCGCTGCCGCGATCGCAGAGAATAAGACAATCCAAAATGCGCCCGCGTCGATTGAGACCGACGCTCTTCAGGCGATCTTCGAAAAGTATCGACGCACCCTTGGCCAGAATCTAGAGGCTTGGCTCAGCACGCGTCAGGACCTGTTTGGATGACCATCCGCTATGTCGGCGGGCTGTCCGCCGCCGTGGCGGCCCCGCACGTCTATCTGATTATATCCTGTGGGTGCGTCTACATTGGCGAGACCCAGCGACATCCCGTAGGCCGATGGACCCAGCATCTCAGCCCGGAGGGCTCGCTCCGACTTGCGCTCAACGCCCAAGATGACGTGGTTTTCGATCTATCCAGTCCGATTGCCTTCTTCGCAGTCGAGATCGGTTCCCTGCCGGCGCTCTTCCCAGAGGTCCAGGTAAAAAGCGCCACACAGGCGGTCGAGCACGAAATCCACATGTTGCTTCGCGCTCGACCGACATATCTGGGCGCTGCCATGAAGGTCATCTCAGACACAGAGAAGACAGCGCCCCGCGCCTTCCGCCGATGGGATATTGCAGCGCAGCTAGCCGAGGAGGCTGCAGCCAAGCTGCGAGCAGCGATCGCGTCGGCCGCCTTCTAGATCTCAGCGCTGCGCCAAGCGCACCACGCGATGGCCGCGGAGCTCGACGCCATGCGCACGCAGGGTTTCCGCCCAGCCATGCGCCAGCCCGATCGTCGATGGATCGTCGTATAACCCCCAACGCTCCTCGTTTTCGGTCAGCCGCGCGAACTTCTCCCTCAAGGGATAGGACGGCGCGACAAATAACTCCTTGCGGTGCAGGATCGGTCTGTTCCCGTCAGCCGCGAAGGATCGCTGCTTGGAACGGAACGTCTGCATATGCACCGAGACGCTCCATCGCTGCGCGGGATGCGGGTCGATGTCGAAGTCGGGGTAGCAGAGATACGTCACCTTGGGCTCGACGCGGGACAGCTTGATCACGTTGGCCCCATCGATCGCGCCGTAATAGGCGCGCGCGCATCCTTCAAACAGCCGCAGGCTCACGGGGGCCTCGGCTAAGGCGGACATGTGGAGGTAAAGCGCAGTCGGCATAAGCTTGCCCACGCTCGCCGCCCGACAGGCGGCGTCGATCGCCCCGGGCGCGCCGAGGGAAAACAGCAATTTGTCCGCCGCCTTGCAGGCCGCGACATACGAGCCGAAAAACGCCTTGACATCGCGTTGCATGGCGATCGAAAGATTTGAGAAGTTCGGTCGGCGATCGAAGCGCGCAAGGGCCAGATAGATCGCCAGGTCGAGCGACCGCGCCTCTTTCACCAACTGCCAGGCACCCGCATCCGATCCCGCTTCAAGGATTTTGAAGGCGCGATTGACGGAGCCAGCTGCTGAAGCCAGCTCGTCATGCTCCGCCAGCTCGTCCGGAGCGGGCAAACGGCCACGATCCGCGAGGAACGCGCCCAGCGCTTCGAACGCTGATGGGTGCTCCTGCAGAAGCGCCTGTCGCACCGACATTCTTGGCGCCGCAATGACACGACGCGTACGCGCAGCGAGATGGGCTTCGCGCCGGGCTTCGCTGCGGAACACATAGAAGACACCTGGCGCCGCCGCGACCGAGCGCGCTCCGAGCACGTCGTCGATCCAGCTGCGCAATTCGTGCTGGTCGTAGAACTTCTGGAAGGTCTGCAAGCGGGTGAGACGCCCGTCGGCGAAGGCCTCGCCTGGCTCGCTCTCCCCAAGATCGGCCTTCAGCCGCGCCGCCACCACCAGCACTTGCCCGGCAAGGTCCCAAGCCGCCCGCAAAGCGTCATCTCGCTCGCGCGCATTCTCGATAACGTTCACGACGTATCCCAGATTGACCACATCCGATCGACGGCGCGTTCCAGCCTGCCGATGATTGGGGTCCCAGCCGACGCAATCGAAACCACGAGCGCGCAGGCGATCCACGTCTCCACCATGGCCGCAGCCATAGTCCATAACCGTCAGGTCATCGGCGATCACCCCGTCCTGGAGTGCAAGGCGAACCGGACGGGACAAATCCGATCGAGTTAACGCGGTCCGGTGGCGGGCAATTTCAGCCATCGCATTTACGCGTCCGCCAAGGCACCCTCTGTCGCCATCGCGGCCAATGCCGCAACGCTACGGATGGACCGATCGTTCGCCAGATAGGCGACGCCGCGGTGCAGGTGCAGACGAAACTGAAACGCCAGCACGTCGTCACTGATGCCGAGCCTATCGGTCAGGCAGCGCTCTTTGAGGAGCGCCATGTAGAGGTCGCTGTAACGGCCGCCAAACACCCGCCAGCTCATCTCGACGTTGCTGTCAGCGGGGTGCTTCGCGGGCGGTGGCACACTCGGCTCTGACAACGACCGGCAAAAGGCCCAGCGGCACAGGACGTTCCAATGTTCGATACCGGTATGTCGCTTGAGCCGGATAAGTTGCTCACGCGCCTGCTGGGACAGCCGTATATGCTCAATCGCCATGCCCTGCCTCCGCGAAATAGCCCGGTTCGATGATAGTCCGCGCTTCAGCCTGGTCGAACCTCAACCGATATTCGTGACCGATCGCTGGGCGAAGCGCCGCATAATGCCGACCAGTGATTTCTTCGTCGGTCGAGAGGAGCAAGACCTGGTGACTCGCTCGCGGGAAATAGCGACGGACCAAGTGGTCCCGATGCTCCGAATCCAAGCGGCCGAGCGGCGTATCGATAACGGTCGGTAGCGGTCGGTCCGCCGCCCGCGCCAAACCCCAGAGGATGGCGATCGCGAGAAGCTGCCGCTCCCCTGCGGACAGTCGCTCCGACGACAGCGGACGTAGATCGCCGTCACGCAGGTCGAGCCTGAAGGTCACAGGATCGATCCTAAGATCGCCGACCAGGTTGGTCTTACGCGCGAGTTGCCTGAAGCTGTCCAAGACCAACGCCTGGATCCGCTCGACATGGCGCACAACAACCGCTTCGCGGAACCGCCCCAGCGTCCCTCGAACGCGTTCGGAATGGCGCAGCATCCGCACAACGTCATCCTGGGCGAAACGCGCCTTGGCCTCCGCCTCGACGAGTCGTTCCTCCCGCTGACGGAGGTTTGCGAGCTCCCCCTCTATCTTCGCCAGCTCCTCTGACTTCTGCTTGAACTCCAGCTCGGCGGCTTGCAACGCGGCCTGGGTGGTGGCCCGTTTGGCCTCGAGAACGGCGATCGCGTCGTGCGACGGTATCGCCGCCACTTCGGCCTTCAGTTCCTCAACCATGCGAACGGCCACTTGCTCTTCCCCTAGCAAGCGCGACAGCTCTGCCCGCGTCGCTTCCTGGTTTGCGCCGACGGCCAGCAGCTCCATCCGCGCGGCGGTGTCCAACCCCAGCACGACTGGGTCGCCCGTGGCCGATTCCCCTTCCCGGCGTCGTCCCTCGAGATCTCCGGCAAGCAGATCCCGCGCGCCCTGCGGCAGCGCGGCGATCACGGGATGCGCTAAGATCGCTTGATGCTCTCGCGCGAGAACGTCGAGCATCTCGCGCGCACGACGCGCGGTTTCCTCCTGTTCGTCCCGGCGAGTGACGTCGGACAACAAGCGAGACACCAGTAGGAGCGGGGCTATCCCACCGGCAACGTCTTGCAGCGCTCGGCGCGACAGATCGAGCTGGCGCATCCGAGCCGTGAGTTCCGCCTCCTTGCTCGCGCGTTGCTCGTACAGCGTCCCGCCCTCACGGCGATAACGTGCTTCGACCTCGGCATTTTCGCGGCGCACACGATCCAAGGCATTCCCGGCGGCCGCACGGGCTTGTGCAAGGAACACTCTTGCAGCATCGACCGAACGGATTTCAGTCTGAAGCTCTTCGAGCTGAATCTGCTCCGTCGGCGTCTTGCTCGCCGTGCGATGGCGCCGTTCGATGCTGGACAAATCGACCGCCAGCCGTTCGACGATATCCAGTCCCAGCAGATTCTGAATGGCTGTGGCGACGAGCGCCGGCGCGGCCTCTAGGTCGGCGTACCCCTCGACTTTTTCTCCATCGAACAGGAAGAGGTGCGCGATGCGCGCGGGAATGAAATCCTCGACCTGCGTGGCCCAATGTTCTGTCGCCAGGCGATCGAATTGCCCGTCGCGTGAGACCTCAAACTGTTCCCGCACGCCGCTCTTCGTAGCTGTCCACGACCGTACCAAACTAAAGCTCTGCTCAGCGCCGTTCGTGCGATGGCGGAAGCCAAGCTCGACAGACGCCGATGTTCGCGGTGCGGACTTGTGAATGCTCCGTCGCAAATAATCATCGTAGGGGTGTCCATTGCGGTTCGAGAGCCGCGCCGCTGAGCCATAGAGGCAAAGCTGAAAGGCATCTAGCAACGTGGTCTTGCCACCACCATTGAGGCCGCCGAACAGGATGACGGGACGATCGCGCTTGGGGGTAAGAGCGATCTGCTGACGTCCGCCATACACCCCAAAATCGTGAACGGTGAGATGGTCCAGAATCATAGCTGGACGTCGCTGTTCATCTCATCCGACACCTCGTCACCCAAGACGACAGAGAACAGGTCGTGCTCAGGGCGCTCGCGGTCCAGTTCGTCCCGCCGGCTCCGCGCCAAGCCCTCCGCATCGGCCGCGCTGTCATAGGCGCCGCGCCGCAACGCCTGCTCAAGCGCCTTGAACAGCCCCGCCCGCCTAGCCATGGTGCGGTGCTGACGCTCGACGTCCAGCAGCTCACGCGCCAGCTCGAAATGAAGCTCATCACCTTCGCAAAGCGAGCGCAGAATCGCAATTTCGGTCGCGCCGAACGCCAGCGTGTCGTCTACGCGGCCATCCGGGAACGGCTCACCCGTCGTATTTTCGTAGATGCGCGGGAGGCTGTCCTCGACCTCATGCTTGTCGATGACCCACAAACGCCGAATCTCACGAAGCTCCGGCAGTGTGATGAGCTCGATATCGCGGACATGTTCCGGCCCATGCTCGCGGATGTGCCGCTGGGCGAGCAAAAGCTTTTCCAGCCATGCTTCCCGGGCGACCTGCCGATAAGGTCCGTGAACGACCCGGTCATTGTGGAGCTGGACCGTGCCGTTCATGCGGCGGAAGTCGCGCAAATGGCGATCGTCCCGCTTTCCGGTCTCGTCGCTGCGAACGTCGAGTTCATTGCGAAGCGCCAGGAGCGGCGCCATCCACTCCTTCTCAGCGTCGTTCTGGATCATCGCCTGCATCGACCGGTCCTTGTCGACCAGTGTGCACACCCAGCAGCCAAAGCGGCTACCGCCACATGACGGGGTCGAGGCGTCGATCACCAACGGGCATTCCCCGTCAGCCGACGCGCCCTGGTACATGGTCAGCAGGTCCTTGTTGTCGAAACCCCAAGGATTCTTGACCTGCATGAGGAAGAGCCAGACGTCGTCGTTCGTCCAATCCTCAACCGGCGAATACACATAACTGTTGGGCAGCTTGCCGTTCGGGCTGAGGCGCTCGCGGATACGCCGGCCCTCGAAACGCTCCATAGAACGCGCGCGCGCCTGGCTCTCCGCCTTGCGCGTGCCGAGCACGACGATCGCCTCACCGTTCGACTTCACGACGTCCGAGATGAAGCGGTTCGACGGATTGATCTTGAGCCTCTCGGTGCACCAGCGAAACTTTGGACGAGGCGCTGGATAGCCGCGCCCAATGAGGTTGACCCAAAAGGTGTCGCTCGGAATGGGCGTTAGCCGGTTGGCGACCACCGGGAGACCGGCCACCTTGGCCGCTTCGTTGAGCCGGTCCAGGGAGCGTGCCACCCAAGCGGCCACGACAGGATTCTCCACCAAGGTGTCGGTCGAAATCACATAGACGGGCTTCGTCCTCTGCTCCGTCGAAAGTCGCGTCAGCGCCAGCCAGACGAGCTGAAGCGTCGCGGTCGAATCTTTCCCGCCGCTATAGCCAACAACCCACGGAATTTCGTCCGATAGGTAGAGCTCGTTAATCTCTTCGATCAGGCGGCTGATCGTCGTCTTGAAGCCCAGAGGTTTGAACGCGCTTGAAGTGCCTCGGTCTGTAGGCTCGGTTTCAAGCAACTGCATGATCGCCCCGCATGTGAGCGTCTTCGAGCCGCTGCTCATCGGCCCCGAGCGGGATCGAGAGCTTGGTCTTTAGCGCATTGGCCGTCAGAATCACGTTCTGAAATGACTTGGACACGCGGCCGCCGAGGGTTGCCCGCCCCTCCCAGCTGGGACTGGTTCGCCGCCAGTCTACTTGTCGCAACGGAGACAGACGCTTCTCCCAAATTACAGGCTTGTTTTCCAGAAGGATGGCGTTGCCCACGACCCCCAGCGCATGCAGCACCACGCCGTGCGTATGGATGAAGCCCTCCCGCACTTCGCCGGACGTCATCCGTCCGTCCTGTACCGCTTGCCAATCAGGCATCTGCGCTGTCACCCCCGCCCAGAAACCGGCTGATATCCTCGCCCGCTCCTCAGGCTCCTCGACATCCAGATTTTCCAGAAGGGAGCCGGTCGCTGTGTAGATCGCGCTGAGTGTGAAGAGCCTCCGCGAACGCGGCGAGAGCGTCGAACGCTCCATTTCGACCAGCCCACGGAACGCCGGCAATTGCGCGACCACCATTTTGGCAAGCATCGCCTTGTCATCGCGATGGTCATAGAGAACGCTCAACGACCGGGCAGGACGGACGGCGTACCGGTTCAGGTCGGCAAACATCTGCTGACAGCGATGCAAACCCTTATCGTGGAAGAACACGACAGCGATGCTCTCGTCCGCGAGCTCGGGCGCATCCCGTAGCGCCGTCTCGATCGCGGCGCGGCGATGCTGGCCATCGTTGATGATGAAACGAGCGTTCATCGGGACGTGCAGCAAGCCGACCAGGCTGCGCTCGCTTGAGCCTTCTGTGGGCTGGAAGCGAACGTCGGCGTCGACCGACGCGGTGATGGCCGAAAAGACATAGGTTTCCCGGTTCTCAACAATATAGCGCGCAATCTCCGGCAATCGACCGCGATTGAGCAGCCGCTGCGCGCGTAGTTCGGGCACCAATTCCTCTTCATTGAAGAGGAATATCTTCGGCAATAGCCGCAGCGGGCACATCGAAACATAATATTCGCGTCCAGCCTGGATGCCGCGGATCGCAGGGAAAACATACTCGAAGGGCGCATCCACGGCCGCAGACCCTTTCAGTTGGGGGAGACTCTGAACGCACGTTGTTGTAGGTTGGTCACCATACTCGGTCAAGATGGGACACATAGTTTGTTTGCCAGGTCCACAAACAGGCCCGAATCGGACGCTCCGATCTATCTCGATCACGCCGCCACGACCGGAGTCGATCCGCGGGTGGCCGACCTTGTGCTACGACTGATGGTAGACGAGTTCGGCAACGCGGGCAGCCGTACGCACGTGTATGGCGCGGCCGCCGCCGCCGCAGTGATGCGCGCTCGCGATCAAATCGCAGCCCCTTTGGACGGCAAGCCGGACGAAGTGATTTTTACGAGCGGAGCTACCGAGAGCGACAATCTCGCGATTCTTGGACTCGCCCAATTCGGCGAGTCGTCAGGCCGTCGCCATATCATCAGCACCGCAATCGAGCACAAAGCGATCTTGGAACCGCTCGCGCATCTCGCGCAGCAGGGCTTTGAGGTCACACTCATCCAGCCTGATCGATCAGGCTATGTGTCGGCGGACGAGGTCTTAGCAGCTGTGCGCCCAGACACGCTTCTCGTGTCGGTCATGCACGCAAACAACGAAACGGGCGCCATTCAACCGATCACCATGATTGCCCAGGGCCTTAGCGCATCGCCTCAACTATTTTTCCACGTCGATGCCGCTCAGTCGTTCGGTCGCCACACCGCAGATCTGCGTCATCCAAGGATCGATCTCATCAGCCTGAGCGCTCACAAACTGTTCGGTCCAAAAGGAGTTGGCGCACTTGTGGCACGACGCCGGGACGGTCGGCGACCGCCATTGACGCCGCTGATGTACGGTGGAGGACAAGAGCGGACTTTGCGCCCCGGAACCTTACCCGTCCCACTGGTTGCCGGGTTCGGTTTGGCGGTCGAACTTGCCCATGACGAACTAGACGCGCGTCGTGCCGCTTGTCTTGTCCACCGCGCCGCGGCGCTGGATGCGTTCAAGCTGCTCAATCCCGTCGTTCACGGCGACGAGAATCGCGGCTTGCTCAATCACATTCTTAGCTTGGCTGTGCCAGGCCTCGATTCTGAAGCGGTAATGGTCGCGTCGAAGGGCTTGGTCGCAATTTCCAATGGCTCGGCCTGCACGTCCGCAAAATACGAGCCAAGCCATGTGCTTCAAGCAATGGCCCTGCCGCCAGAAGTGATTGACGGCACTTTGCGGCTTTCCTGGAGCCATATGACCCCGAAGGTACCCTGGTCCGAACTCGTCTCAGCGCTGGATAATCTCCGGTTCTAGATCGGGGTGCATCTGCGCGAGGATGGTTTAGGACGGGTTGTCTGGGTCCGGGATCCTCCCCCTGTGGCTTCTCGTCCCGTTCCAAAGGTCCTTAGGACAGGAGTCTCCCCTCGCTCCCGGCTTAATCTTGACGAGAATGGCGTCGCCTTTGATCTCGGCGCTCTGCGAAGCCAGCCGATCCGAGAGGAACTTGATTACGGCGGCGTGCGGCTGCGCGGAACGGCGTCTTCTTCGTCGGCTTTCCGGGCGACGGCCGTGAGATGCGGCCATATACGGGAGGTTCTCTGGTCGAGATTGATTGGGTCGGATACACGGCCCTCGCCGTAGCCAGTGGCGTCAGTTCGACGGACATCACACTCGTCTTCGATCATGACCACGACTTTGACGTGGGTTTGGGTCCCGCCATCCCGAGCGACTGGGCAGTCGGCGGGTGCAGCGGCGCGCCATTGTTGACGTTCGTCGAGCAACACGGCGTATTCAGTCGGCGCCTCGGCGGGATTATATATGAGTCCAGCAGCGTCATACTTAAGGCCTCACGCGCCGACTGTTTGAATGCGGACGGCACGATCAATCGCTACCCCGACCCCATGGTGTATCGGCCGAGATAGTGCGCGATCATGCCTGTAGGGAAAGCCTTCCCCTGCGGCCGAGTCTCTGTCTCGGCCGACCCCATCTGCGGGTACCCCCCGCAACGCCCCGAGAGGGAGAGTGCGAACGGGTTTTCCGTGACGGGTTGAGGGTTGTCGAGAGAGGCTCGGCAAGCGCCCGTCGCGGAGATCCGTGATGTCCAAACACGCTGCTCGCGCCCGCACCGGCCAGGACCGGACAAGGCTTTATCAGGAAATTACCGACAAGATTATCTCCGAGCTGGAGGCGGGCCGCGCGCCTTGGGTTAAGCCCTGGGGGACAGCCGCGGCGAAGGCCCCGTTGGGCTTGCCAAGGAACGCATCCACCCAAAGGCGTTACTCCGGGATCAACGTTCTCATCCTTTGGGGCGCCGTTATCGAGCACGGCTTTGCTGGCCAGAGCTGGCTGACCTTCCGCCAGGCGCTGAGCCTCGGCGGTCATGTCCGCAAGGGTGAGCGCGGCACGACCGTCGTATATGCCGACCGGTTCACGCCGAACGACGAACGCCGGCGCGCGGCGGAGACTGGCGAGGAGGCGCAAGCCATCCCGTTCCTGAAGCGCTTTACCGTGTTCAACACCGCGCAATGCGAGGGCTTGCCGGACGAGATGATGGCGATGGCGCCCCCGGTCGAGACCGATCTGGTGTTGCCGCGGGCCGAGGCGCTGATTCGCGCAACCGGCGTGGATTTCAGGATCGGCGGTGAGCGCGCCTTCTACGATCCGCGGCATGATTTCGTGCAGGTGCCGCCCCCGCAGGCCTATTTCGAGCCGATCAACTGGCACCGGACCGCGCTGCACGAGATCGGTCACGCCAGCGGCCATTCCTCCCGTCTCAACCGCGATATGTCTGGCTCATTCGGGTCGAAGAAATACGCGTTCGAGGAGCTAATCGCAGAAATTTCAGCCGCCTATTTATGTGCTTTTCTAAACATCACGCCCACGGTGCGCCACGCGGACTATATCGGTTCTTGGCTCGAGGTGTTGCGGGAGGACAACCGCGCCATCGTGCGCGCTGCCAGCGCCGCGTCGAAGGCGGCGGATTACATCCTGGCGTTCCGATCCGAAACTCCCGAGGCCGACGCGGCAATCGCGGCCGACGACGAAAGGGAGGCAGCTTAGCTTGATGGTCTTTCCGCCTGCGGGGTTCGCCGAAAAGCGGAGCCGGATATCCCGGCTGTCGCTTTTCCGGCTTTCCGAGTCCGCGGCCCTCCAAGAGTAAGAGGGCTGCGCCGGTTTCGTGACGAGGTCGGGTCGAGAGAGAGGCTTTCGACCGCCCGTCGCGGAGAAACCGACATGGCGACGACCATTCAGAAAATCACCCTCAGCGCCTCCCGCGATATCCCCTTCAACAAGCTGGTGCTGAGCCAGGCGAACGTCCGGCGGGTGAAGGCCGGCGTCTCGATCGAGGAGCTGGCCGAGGACATTGCCCGGCGCACGCTGCTGCAAGGCCTCAGCGTCCGCGCCGTCGTTAATGCCGACGGCAACGAGACCGGCATGTTCGAGGTGCCGGCTGGCGGCCGGCGCTTCCGCGCGCTGGATTTGCTGGTCAAGCAGAAGCGGCTGGCCAAGACGGCGCCGGTGCCCTGCGTGGTGCGGGACGGCGGGATCGCCGAGGAGGATTCGCTCGCCGAGAACGTCCAGCGCGTCGCGCTCCACCCGCTCGATCAGTTCCGCGCCTTCCAGGCGTTGCGTGAGAAGGGCCTCGGCGATGAAGAGATCGCCGCACGGTTTTTCGTGAACCCGACCGTGGTAAAGCAGCGCCTCCGCCTCGCCGCGGTGTCGCCCAAGCTCCTCAACATCTATGCCGAGGACGGCATCACGCTGGAGCAATTGATGGCGTTCACCGTCACCGCCGACCACGCCCGCCAAGAGCAGGTCTGGGATTCCGTTTCGCGGAGTTACAACAAGGAGCCCTACCTGATCCGCCGCCAGCTCACCGAGGGTGCGGTCCGCGCAGCCGACCGGCGCGCCCTATTCGTGGGCATCGAGGCTTACGAGGCGGCGGGTGGCGTGGTGTTGCGCGATCTGTTCCAGCATGATGACGGCGGCTGGCTCCAGGACCCGGCGCTGCTCGACCGGCTGGTAGCCGAGAAGCTCCAGGCCGAAGCGGAGGGCTTGCGCGATGAAGGCTGGAAGTGGATCGCGGTCGCGACTGACTTCCCCTACGGCCACAGCGCGGGTCTGCGCCGCCTGGTCGGCGAGACCGCGGAACTCACCGAGGAGGAGGCAGCCAGCTTCGAGGCGCTGCGCAACGAGTACGAGACGCTGGAGGCCGAGCACGCTGGCGGCGATGACTTGCCCGAGGCTGTCGATCAGCGCCTCGGCGAGATCGAGACCGCTATGGCGGCGTTCGAAAACCGGCCGATCCGGTTCGATCCCGCCGACATTGCCCGCGCTGGCATCTTCGTCAGCATCGATAGCGACGGCGCATTGCGTGTCGAGCGCGGCTTCGTCCGGCCCGAGGATGAAGCGCCCGTCGAGCCGGTTCGCACCGACGCCGACGATGCGCCTGAGCCGACCAGCACGGAGAGCCCGGTCCAGCGCGCCGTCATCACCATCGGCGGCGCACCGGCGGGGACCGAGCCCGAGACGCAGGAGGAGGACGATACGATCCGGCCGCTTTCCGACCGGACCGGTTGGTGACCGAACTGACCGCCCATCGCACCCTGGCGCTGCGCGACGGCGTGGCGAACGACCCGCAGGTGGCGTTTCAGGCGGTGCTACACGCCCTCTGCCTCAACGCCTTCTACCGCTACGCCGCCAGCACCTGCCTGGAGATCACGGCGAAGCAGTCCGGCTTCTCGGCACAGGTGCCCGGCCTGGCCGAGACCGCATCCGCCAAGGCAATCGACGCCCGCCACGCGCAATGGGCCAAGCAGTTACCGGAAACACCGGCCGATCTTTGGGACACGCTGACGGCGTTCGACAGCGACAGTCAGTCGGCGCTGTTCGCCCATTGCGCTTCGCTCACAGTCAACGTGGTGAAGGAGCCGTGGAACCGTCGGCCGGGTGCTTTTGCCCACGGCGATCAGCTCGCACACGCCGTGGGTCTCGACATGGCCGCCGCCGGCTGGAAGCCGACCGTCGATAGCTATCTCGGTCGCGTGCCTAAGGCCCGCATCCTGGAAGCCGTGCGGGAGGCGAAGGGCGAGCACCCCGCGCAGCCCATCGACCACCTGAAGAAGACCGAGATGGCCAAAGAGGCCGAACGGCTGCTGGACGGCACCGGCTGGCTGCCGGAGCCGCTGCGTCTCGCAGGGGCCGAGCCGGCGGTTACCGAACCAGCCGGTGAGGCGGACGCCCTGCCGGACTTCCTTGCCGGCGACGAGGACGATGCCGGCACCGCCGACTCCGAGGAGCCTGAGCCGCATGCCATCGCGGCAGAATAGCGCGAATCAGCGGGGCGGCTTCGGCGCCCCGGAACCCTTTCCCGATCGATTTCCATCCAAAAGCTCGGCCATCGCGCCGGGCTTTCTCACGTGGAGACCTGACATGACCGATTGCGAACCCGCCCCCGCCCCGGCGCTCGATTTCGCCGCTTGGGATCGGCAAGAGCGCGAACACATAAGCCGTGCCGACGACTTGCTGCCGGCGAACAAAACCGCCCTATTCGACGCGCTCGCTGCCGCCAACATCACCGTCGTCGTCGTGACGTTCGACGGATACGGCGATAGCGGCCAGATCGAGAATATCGAAGCCAAAGCCGGTGATGAGATAGTCACCTTGTCGACCGGCGCGATTAATACCAAAACTCCCGGCCTGTGACTCGGCAGGCTTGCCCGACGCGGTGAGGATCTGATTCGGTGATGCCGAACCGCTGAGGTGCGCCATGCCGATCCCGCTTCGATCTGACTACGATGCTGCCCGTCTTCGTCTTGCCGCCCGCGAGAGCCGGGATGCCGGGCAAACGCGACGACTGCTTGCGCTGGCGGCGATCTACGACGGCGCGACGCGATCGGAGGCCGCGTCGATCGGCGGCGTCACGGTCCAGATCGTGCGCGACTGGGTGGTCAAGCTGAACACGGGCGGCCCCGAAGCCCTGATCGACTACAAGGGGCCTGGCCCGCAGCCGATCCTGACCGACGTGCACCGGACGGCCTTGGCCCAGGCGCTCGAGGACGGCCCGATCCCCGCCATACATGGCGTGGTGCGCTGGCGCGTAATCGATCTCGTGCAATGGCTGTCCGACACGTTCCAGGTGAGTGTGTCCAAGCAGACGCTGAGCCGCGAGCTCCGGCAGATGGGGTATCGCCGCCTGTCGGCCCGGCCCCGCCACCACGCCCAGGCGGCCGGCGCGATCGAGGCTTTTAAAAAACTCTCCCCGCGCCTCTGGACGCGATCCGGCGCGCGGCGGGTGTTGGCGCCGACGGCGTAGAAGTCTGGTTCGCCGACGAGGCCAGGGTAGGCCAGAAGAACAAGATCACCCGGCGTTGGGCCCGGCGCGGCACCAGGCCGTCTGCACCACAGGATCAGCGCACCGCATCGACCTACATCTTCGGCGCAATCTGCCCGGCGACAGGCGCCACGGCCGGGCTCGTGCTGCCCTGGTGCAACACCGAAGCAATGGGCCTGCACCTTGCCGAGATCAGCGCACGGGTGACACCGGGCAAGCACGGCGCCCTGCTGGTGGATCAGGCCGGGTGGCACATCTCGGAGCGGCTGATCGTGCCGCCCAACATCACCATCGTCCCGCTCCCGGCCAAGTGCCCAGAGCTCAACCCGGTCGAGAATGTCTGGCAGTTCATCCGCAACAACTGGCTCTCCAACCGGGTGTTCGCGTCATACACTGCCATCGTTGACTACTGCTGCGACGCCTGGAACCGGCTCACCGAACAGCCGTGGCGCGTCATGAGCATCGGACTACGCCAGTGGGTGCCGGGTCACGTGCCGTGAGTCCTGGTATAAGATCGCGCGCCCAGTGTGGGTTAGCAACGACATCGATCGGCAGAGCCTGTCGATCAATGACGCTATCGAAGCCCTGGTCTACAGCTTCCTCGGCCAAACCCATGACGGCTGGGAGAACAGCGATGGCGCCTACGGTGACTTCACGTTCGACGTCGCCGACCGGACCATCACGCTCGACTACAACGAGCGGCGTATGGAATCCGATTATTCGCAGCATGTGTTTTGAGGAGGCGGCGATGGGCCAGCCCTATCACCATGCGCTTTCCTCGGTAAAACAATGGGGCGGCACGGCTGAAGACTATCTGCCGATTCACCAGTGGTTCGACGAGTCAAAGGCCATAACAGCCGACTTTCGCCACCGCGCGCTGCGCCATCACGCCGAAGACATCTTCATGGCCGAGCGGTTTTTCGGAACGACGATCACCATCTCGACCGGCCGCGTCGGACCGGTGCGTCTGATCGGCGAGCAGCATGTGCGCGAGGATCTCGGCTTCATCCCGAGCTTCGTGGACTGGGTGCGGTGCATCCGTCCCGAACCCTGGATGGGGCGCGCCCAGCCGATCCATCACGACGTCGATCCATTCGCCGCCGCCGTCTGATTTCTTCCTTCCCCCCATCGCGACGAAGCCCGGCCATCGCGCCGGGCTTCATCTTTTCAGGAGCCCTGCAATGGCCGATTTCTACACCCACTTCTCCTGCCTGCTCGACGTTGGCAGCCCGGACAACGCCGCTCGCGCGCTGGACCTCTACCAAGCCTTCATTGAGGACGCCGCCCGCGAGGAAATACCCTCTGAGGGTTTTCTTCTGTCGGTCCAGCCGGACCTTGGTGCCACGAAACTCTGGATTCATGACGACGCGACCGGCGATCCGCAGCGGGCGATCGATTCCGTGCTGCGCTGCGCCGAGGTGTTCGCGCTCACCGGGCGTTGGGGTTTCCAATGGGCAAATACCTGCTCTCGCCCGCGGATCGACGCATTCGGCGGTGGCGCGCATGTTCTCGATCTTGAGAAGCGCACCACCGTTGCTTGGATCGATACGAATAGCTGGCTGGCGCGTATGCCATTTGCGCGGTCGGCCGCGACGGCGCCGATTATGTGTTCACGCCATTTGGCCATCTGGCCGACGGGAACCCCTATGACGCCTATCTCCCGCCGCCCGAGACCCTGCCACCCCAATCGCCGTCCTGATCCTGTCGCGGCTTGACCTTTCTGGGGGCGGCGTTTCGCGGGTCAACGGACAAGCCGCTCCCCCGTCGCCCTACAGGCGATGCGTGACCCACGAAACCTTGCCGCGTCCGGTCGCCAGTCTGCCGCGACGGGCGGGTCAGGAGGTGACGAGCGATGTGCAGCGTTCTCAATAAGCATAAAACCGGCGTGCCAGCTGGAGCGGTCTATATCGGCCGCGGCAGCAAATGGGGAAATCCGTTCCGCATCGGCGCGGATGGTAACCGCGCCGCCGTCATCGCGAAACACGAAAGCTGATTGCGTGACCAGCATCACCTTCTGCGGGCGCTCGACGAGTTGCGGGGCTGCGATCTCGTCTGCTTCTGCGCGCCGCTCCTCTGTCATGGCGATTTACTGCTGTGGCTCGCGGGCGCCACGCACGACGAGCGGATCGCGTGGTGGCGCGGCCTGATCGCGCCGGATCGCCTGACGGGCGCGTGACGTGATCCGGCATACCGGCGCCTATCAGAGGCAGAGGACGGCCGGGACGGGTTTGAGCCGGTTGGGGTCGAGAGAGCGCCCCTCGGTTCGATCCGTTCCCGCTCTCCCGAGGTTCCTCAATGCCAAGTATCGCCCGCACCGCGCTCGCGGCGACGCCGATCGCCGCCGCTCCGACCAATCCTGGCCCCGCCGCGGCCATCGCCGAGGCCGCGCGCCTGCTTTTGCCCGATCTCGAACGCGGCCGCCTTATCGATGCGGCCATGCTGCGCTCGGCTATGGAGCACGCCTTCGCCGGCTCCGATGCGGAAGGTACATGGGACTGGAAGACCGCCTACGATGCGTGTGAGGCGGCGACGGTTCTGTTCCTGCGCAAATTCGGCCCAGCTATATCCGCCAAGGCCGCGTCGCCCGGCGCCATGCTGCCGATGCTGACCAAGATCGGCGGCCTTCTCCCGACGCATACGCGCCGCTCCGAGGAGAGCCAGGCGCTCCAGCAATTCTCCACGCCGATCACGCTCGGTCTTGCGGCCAGCACCGCCGCCGCGATCATGCCGGCAGATCTGGTGCTGGAGCCATCGGCCGGGACGGGCTTGCTCGCCATCCTCGCCGAGCTGGCGGGCGGCGCGCTCATGCTCAACGAGCTGGCGGAGACCCGTGCCGGTCTGCTGGCACGCCTCTTTCCGAGCATCCCCGTCACCCGGTTCGACGCGGCGCAGATCGATGACCATCTCGGCGCCGGCGTGCGCCCCAGCGTGGTGCTGATGAACCCGCCATTCTCGGCGATGGCCCATGTCGATCGCCGCATGGCCGACACCATCCTCCGCCATGTCAGTTCCGCCCTCGCACGCCTCGCTGAGGGTGGCCGCCTGGTCGCCATCACCGGGGCGAACTTCGCGCCGGACAATCCGGCCTGGACGGATGCTTTCATCCAGCTTCAAGAGCGCTGTCGTGTGGTGTTCTCGGCCGCGATCGACGGTGCAGTCTATGCCAAGCACGGCACGACCATCGACACGCGCCTGACCGTGATCGACAAGCAGCCCGCCGACGAGCAACGCAAATTCCCAGCATTGCCGGGGATAGCGCCAGACGTCGCCACACTGCTGGACTGGATGGTGCGCAACATCCCGGCGAGGCTGCCGATCGTTGGTGCGGCCGCCGCTCCCACTATGTACCGCTCAGTCGTGCCTCGGACGTTGCGCGGCACGACCGTACGCATGCCTCCGGTTCCGGCCAATGGCGTCGTGGCCGATGCTATTGAACTGGCCTACGAAACCTTGGATTGGCAGCCGGCCGAGAGCGGACGCATCACCGAGGCGCTTTATGAAGAATACGGATTGCAGACGATCCGTATTCCCGACTCTCAGGCGCATCCCACCAAGCTGGTGCAGTCCGTGGCGATGGCGTCGATCGCGCCGCCGAAACCCTCTTATCGGCCGCATCTGCCGCCCGCAGTTATTTCAGGCGGGTTGCTCTCGGATGCCCAGCTTGAGAGCGTCATTTACGCGGGCGAGGCCCATTCCGGCCATTTGGCCGGATCGTGGAAGGTTGATGAGACCTTCGACATCGTCTCGGCAGCGCCGGACAAGTCTGAGAACACCGTGCGCTTCCGCAGGGGCTGGTTTCTCGGTGATGGCACGGGTGCCGGCAAGGGCCGCCAGGTTGCTGGCATCCTGCTCGACAACTGGCTGAAGGGCCGCCGCCGTGCCGTCTGGGTCTCCAAATCCGACAAGCTGATCGAGGACGCGCAGCGCGACCGGTCCGCACTCGGCCAGGAACGGCTTCTGGTGACGCCGCTGTCGCGCTTCCGCCAGGGCACGCCGATCCGGCTGGATCAGGGCATCCTATTTACGACCTACGCCACGCTGCGCACCGATGGGCGCGACGCGAAGGTTTCGCGCGTGCGGCAGATCGTCGATTGGTTGGGCGCCGATTTCGACGGCGTCATCATCTTCGACGAGAGCCATGCCATGCAGAATGCCGCTGGCAACAAAAGCGAGCGCGGCGACCAGGCCGCCTCGCAGCAGGGCCGTGCCGGCCTGCGCCTGCAACATGCGCTGCCGAATGCCCGCATCGTCTATGTCTCAGCGACCGGTGCCACCACGGTCCACAATCTTGCTTATGCCCAGCGGCTCGGTCTGTGGGGTGGCGAGGACTTCCCGTTCGCCACCCGCGCCGAGTTTGTCGAGGCGATCGAGGCCGGCGGCGTCGCGGCCATGGAGGTGCTGGCACGCGACCTGCGCGCGCTCGGCCTCTATGCGGCACGGTCGCTCAGCTACGAGGGTGTCGAATATGATCTGGTCGAGCACCAGCTCACTAATGAGCAGATCCGTATTTACGATTCCTATGCCGGTGCTTTCGGCATCATTCACAACAATCTCGACGCGGCGCTGAAGGCGACGAACGTCACCGGCGATACCGGCACGCTGAATGCCCAGGCCAAATCCGCCGCGCGTTCCGCTTTCGAAAGCGCCAAGCAGCGTTTCTTCAATCACCTGATCACGGCGATGAAGACGCCTTCGCTGATCGAAGCGGTCGATCGCGACGTCGTGGCCGGCCATGCCGCGGTCATCCAGATTGTCTCGACCGGAGAGGCGCTGATGGAGCGCCGGCTTGCCGAAATTCCCACCGAGGATTGGGGCGATGTCCAAGTCGACATCACGCCGCGGGAATATGTGCTGGACTATTTGGTGCACTCCTTTCCGACGCAGCTTTTCGAACCGTTCACTGACAGCGAGGGCAATCTCTGCTCGCGGCCCGTTTTTCGCGACGGCCAGCCGGTGCAGAGCCGCGATACAGTCGCACGGCGGGATCGGCTGATCGAAAAGCTGGCATCGCTGCCGCCAGTGCATGGCGCGCTCGATCAGATCGTCCAGCGCTTCGGCACCGACATGGTGGCCGAGGTGACGGGCCGCTCCCGGCGCATCATCCGGAAGACCGGTTCCGACGGAATCGACCGGCTGGTTGTCGAAAACCGCGCGGCCTCCGCCAACCTCGGCGAGACACAGGCCTTCATGGACGACGCCAAGCGCATCCTTGTGTTCTCGGATGCCGGTGGCACGGGCCGGAGCTACCACGCCGAACTCTCGGCCAAGAACCAGCGGCTGCGCGTCCACTATCTGTTGGAGGCCGGATGGAAGGCAGATGCCGCGATCCAGGGGCTGGGGCGGACCAACCGCACCAACCAGGCGCAGCCGCCGCTGTTCCGGCCGATCGCCACGAACGTGAAGGCCGAGAAGCGCTTTCTCAGCACCATCGCCCGCCGTCTCGATACGCTGGGCGCCATTACCAAGGGCCAGCGCCAGACTGGCGGCCAGGGCCTGTTCCGGCCAGAGGACAATCTGGAAAGTGCCTACGCGCGCGACGCGCTCCGCCAGCTCTATTTGCTGCTGGTCGCGGGCAAGGTCGAAGGCTGCGCGCTGCCAATCTTCGAGGACGCGACAGGCCTCAAGCTGACCGACAGTAACGGTATCCGCGATGAACTGCCGCCGATCACGACATTCCTCAACCGGCTGTTGGCACTGACCATCGATTTGCAGAACATCCTTTTTTCCGTCTTCGAGCAGTTGCTCACGGCCCGAATCGAAGGCGCGATGGCGAGTGGCACATACGATATCGGGCTGGAAACCCTGACCGCCGAGAGTTTTTTCGTCACGGGCCGGCGGACGATCGACACCCATCCCGGCACGTCCGCGGAAACCCGACTGCTGACCATCATGCAGCGTGAGCGCAATCGCCCAGTCACGCTGGACCAGGCGCTGGACCGGCTTTCGGACAAGCGCGCCGTGCTGCTGGTGAACACACAATCGGGCCGTGCCGCCGTGCAGGTTCCGGCACCCAGCGTGATGCTCGACGATGGCGAGGTCGAACGGCGTGTCCGGCTGATCCGGCCGATGGAACATCCAGCCTTGCCGCTGGCGATGATGCAGCAGACCCAGTGGCGCGAGGCCGATCGCGAAAGCTTCGCCCGCGCCTGGGAGGCGGAGATCGCCCAGGTCCCGGAATTTGCGGACAGCGAGATCCACATTGTGGCCGGCCTGCTGCTGCCGATCTGGAAACGCCTGCCGCATGAATCCTCGCGCGTCTATCGGCTTCAGACCGATGCCGGCGAGCGGATTATCGGCCGCCGCGTTTCGCCCGCCTGGGTCGCCACCGCGCTCGATGCCGATACACCGACTTTATCGGCTGACAACGCCTTCACCGCGCTGATGGATGGAAAAACGATCCTCGATCTCTCCGAGGGGCTCCAGCTCCGCCGTGTCCGCGTCATGGGCGCCAACCGCATCGAGCTTACCGGCTTTACCGACCAGATGCGCGATCGGCTCCGCGCCTACGGCCTGTTTCATGAGATCATCTCCTGGAAGCTGCGCATGTTCGTGCCGACCGACGCCACCGGTGCGGCCATTCTGGCGAGACTGCTGGAGCGCTATCCGTTGGAGCGGATCGCCGACCGGGCGGCAGCGTAGCCATGGGCCATCAAGCAGCCGATCTGGCGCACCGTCTCGCGCGCGATGCCGAGGCGGTGTGCCGCCACTACCTCTCCAACGGCCGGCGAGAAGGCCGCTACTGGCTGGTCGGCGATGTCCGTAACACGCCGGGGCGCTCCCTTTTCGTGCGACTGCGAGGACCGGAATCGGGCGAGGGCGCTGCTGGCAAATGGACCGATGGGGCGACCGGCGAGCATGGCGATCTGCTCGACATCATCCGTGAAAGCTGTGGCATCGCCGATTTTTCCGACGTCGCCAATGAAGCACGGCGCTTTCTCAGCCTTCCACGGCCCGAGCCGACGCCAGACCATGCGCGACCGTCATCGTCAGCGCTGGCAAGATCGCCAGGGTCGGCACGGCGGCTCGTTGCAATGTCCCGGCCGATTTCCGGCACAATTGCAGAAACGTATTTACGCCGACGCGGGATTACGGCTTTGCACGGAACCGCCAACCTGCGTTTCCATCCACGCTGCTACTACCGGCCCGATCCGGACTCGCCGACCGAGACCTGGCCGGCGATGATCGCCGCCGTCACGGACCTTGGCGGCACGATCACCGGCGCGCACCGCACCTGGCTCGACCCGTCGGGGCGGGACAAGGCGCCTATCGACACGCCGAGACGAGCGATGGGCCACCTCCTGGGCAATGCCGTCCGCCTCGGTTTGGCGCACGATGTCATGGCGGCTGGCGAGGGCATCGAGACTATGCTGTCGCTACGATGCGTGATGCCCATGATACCGATCGTCGCCGCGCTCTCGGCCGCACACCTGGCCGCCATCCTGTTCCCCCGGACGCTGCGCCGCCTCTACATCGCCCGCGATAACGATCCGGCAGGCGATAGCGCGGTGGCAAACCTGATCGACCGCAGCCGCGAGGCAGGGATCGAGGCGATAACGCTGTCGCCCCGCTTGGGCGACTTCAACGAGGATCTCGTCGCGTCGGGCATTGATGCTCTGCGGGCAGCCATCAGGGTGCAGATCGTCCCGGAGGATGTCGTTCGCTTCATGGCGTTGGAGCAGGCCGCCGCCGCGTCAGCGAAGGTGCCCGGCGGCGCCGGCATCATGTCGCATCCGGTCGCGGGGTAGCTGCTACCAGTCGTCGGAGAGGACCGCGCCCACGGCCTTCTGAGAGGGCGATCGGGCGGCAAGCGGCCCGGACAAGCAATGGCGGATGGCCGGCTATTTTCCGCCGGCGGCCCAAGAGGGGGGCCGCCTTTGCATCGCGAATCAAAATAGCCGGCATCCGCCATCCTCCGCTGCGCTTCGGCCCTCCGCTTCGCTGCGGGTGCAGGTCC
>CAZZVQ010000057.1:27929-30477 GCA_964657565.1 uncultured Acetobacteraceae bacterium | reverse complement strand
ATTGCGACATCGTCGAGACCGGCAACGACAGCTGGCGCCTCAAGAACCGCGTCTGACCTCCGCTCGGACGGCCATTGTTGCGTGACGTAACGATATGGAGTGGACCGATGCCTCGTAATCCTGACGGCGACAGACCCATGACGGATGCCGAACGCCAGGCCCGCTATAGCGCCGCGCGCGCCGCCGGCAAGCCGGTTGCTCGCACGCGCCGCCCCATCGACCATCGCAGCCGCGCTCGCCGGTGGCACGACGCGGTCGCCATACTACTCGAGCGACAGGCACAATACGCCGCCTGGCTCGACGCCCTGCCGGACAACCAGCGAGACAGCGCGTTGGCTGAAGCGTTGCAAGCCATGTCCGACCTCGATCTCGACGAACTTCAGGCAATCGTTCCACCACGCGGCTTCGGGCGCGACTGAGCCACCGCCGCTCCACCCCGCCCGAACCTCCACCGCACTAGCCCACAGGGCTCTCCCGCGCGCTGCTGCGTCAGCCTCTTGACGGGCACTCCGCAGCGCGCGGGAGAGCCCTATGGACTACTGCTGCCCAACGTAACGAACCGGGGTCAATTTTGGACGCCGATCGGGGGTCAACTTTGAAAGCCGATTGACACGCCGGCTATGCACTGGGGCTTATTGCCGCCATCAAACTGCATCATCCGAACATACAGCCGTCACTCAATCGAGTTTTTGCCGCAGGAATTGAGTGCTGCACAAGCATATCGAGCCCCCACCCGGATGGACTGAGCCGCATCTCGACTGGTGCAAGCCCCTCTGCACCAGTGCAGCTTCTGGCGCACCAGTCTCACCGAAGCGGAGTGTCAGTCACACGCCAACCGGCGACACTGGTGAGAGGGCAGAGACGATGAGCTGCAAGCAATACAACGATCGTGAGCAAGAGGCTGCTCGCCTCAATATCAGCACCCGGACGCTGGATCGTCGATGCAAGGAGGACGGATTTCCGTATGTCCGCCTCGGCAATCGGATGCTGTTCGATCCCCGGCTGAGTGACGAATACTTGGCCGGTCTCGTGCATCGTGGCCGCGCCGCCGAGCTTGCTTCTAGCTGAAACGAGAACGGCCGCCCTGGGCAAAGGACGGCGGCTTTCTCGATACGATCGGTGCTTGGCAGCGTGCGGAACATAACAAGAATTGCGAGCGTTTCAAGCCTGGTCGAACCTTGATGGGAGCGATCGATGCATATTCGTCATCCAGCGCCGGCCCGAGCCGGAAATCACAGACTACCCCGCCAGATGGTGCGATCCGACCCGATCTCGGCCATCGACGCGCGTAGTGATCGATACCGCGGCCGACACATTCGGCGGGAACGAAAACGACCGCCAGCAGGTTCGCGCCTAACTCGGCCCCGTCCTGACCAAGCTCGCCCGCGACATCGGCGGCGCCGTGCTCATGAACGCGCACCCCTCCCGATCGGGGATGTCCTCCAGCGGCGACGTCGACGGCGGCTCGACGGCGTGGAGCAACACCGCAAGGTCCAGGTGGTCATTGACGCGCCCGCCGGCCGAAGATGGGGCCGAGCCGGCCGTCAACGCCCGCGTCCTGACCCGGCGGAAGGCGAACTATGCCAGCATCGGGTACTCGATCGCGCTGCAGTGGCGTGACGGCGTCCTAATGACCCGGAGCACGGCTACAGCAGCGGCCAGAGCGCCAGATCGTGCGGCTGCCGAACGAGATCGCCAATACCGAGGTCGTCGTCGATGCTTCAGTCGGACTGGCAAGCCGTTCCGTTGGAGCGCGGGATGCCTGATGGGGAGCCGCGCTCGGATGCTGTCGAGGCGATGGCATCATTGCGCCGCAACGGTGCAGAGATTGCAGGGTCGGGCCAATGCGGACCTGGCAAGGCTGGGAGCCGCGATCCGGCGCTATGATGCTGCTCGAGGCGGGGTGACGCTAGACGACGAGATCGGCCTGACACCGGCCGGCGGCGCCGGCCCGTGGTGGCGTGCGGAAGCCCGGGCGAAGCGTGACGCTTTGCTGCGCCAGGTGCGCTCAATGTGCATGGCGGAGATGGACCTCGGCGCCGCCGCAGCGGAGATCATCGCGCTGGCGAGGCGTCGCCAGGCCGAGACGACTCCGCCGACGACGCGGGTAGCGCAGCTTGTCGATCGTGCGTTGCAATGCGGCCCGCTGCCAGAGAGGAAGCGGCTTTGGGCCATACTGGGAAATCCACCCCCTGAGTGAAATATCGTGAGTGGATTTCCCGACAAGAAATCCATCCTGCACGAATGGCACGCATCCCATTCACCATCACTCCTGCCCTTCGCGTTCGCGTCGGCGATGCGGAGGTCAGTCTCTCGCCCCGCCAGGCGTTCACCGCCGCTGAGCGATCGATCCGCGGCGCCACCCGGCGAGCAATGATCGAGGAGACGGACGCGCTCGATCGGCCTACATTTCCCCGAGCTGCGCGGCCGAAGGTGCGGGCATGAATTCGCGCTTGAAGGCCGGCCTGCTCGGCCTGCTCAACCATCGCGACCCCGCCATCGCGGCCCGCGCTCGCAAGGATCTCGGCGCGAGCGCTGATCCGGCTGA
>CAZZVQ010000057.1:26232-27829 GCA_964657565.1 uncultured Acetobacteraceae bacterium | reverse complement strand
GGCCGTTCGGCAGGCGGAGACCAGCCGGCGCGCGATGCTTGATCAGGCCGAGGCGGCCGACCGGACCCGGCGCGACGTGCTGACCGACGACAAGGTAATCGCGGCGGCCGAGCGCGACGCCACGGCATCCCGGCTCGCAGCCGAACGCCTGGCCGCAATCATCCCCGACCTGAAAGCCGATCTCGCCGCGGCTCGTGCGCGCGACATGCGCGGCGAGCTGCTTGCCGAACACGTGCAGGTCGAGCGTAAGCTCGCCGAACTGCGCCGGTGGCAGTCGGAAAGCTATCCGGAGATCGCCCGCCTGATCAGCGTCGGATTGCGGGCGCAGGAGGCGGCTCGGACGGCCCTGGACGGCTTCAAGGCGAATGTCGGAGCCGCGTACGAGCTCGGGGCGATGCGTGATGGTGGTCCGCTGGGCGTGACGCTGGCGGCGATGAGTGAGCCTATGCCGCGTTCGATTTTCCCGGGGTGGAGCGTATGAGCGACGCCAGGATCCGCGTCGTGGTGGCGCCGGGTCGGCGGGTGAGGATCGACCCGCACCCTTCCGGCCTTGAGAGTATGGCGCCGCTCTACGTCGACGCGGGAGAGGGCCTGACTGTTTCGGACGCTGTCGCCGATCAGCTCTACCGCCGCGGCGATGTGCTGCACCCGCAGACCGGCCAGGCCCGGCCGGCGGAGACCTTCGGCGCGCGGCCACTGGTGACCATGGGGGCGGAGTCGTGGGCATCACTCGCCGCCCGCGCTGATGCCGAGACCGAAGCCGAGTATGAAGAGCGTCGTCGCGAGCAAAGACCGGGCGAAACGGTTTCCGAATACCGGGAACGCAAGAAGCGGGACGAGCAGACCGACCCCGACGAAGCCGACGCCTCCGCCTTCGCCGCCCGGATGCGTGAGCGCGCCAGGTGCGCGGCGATTCTCGGCAGCAAGGCCGCCGGCTCCCGCCTCGACATGGCGGCACCCTTCGCCTTTGCGACCGATATGAGCCGGAGAGAGGCGGATGCCGCGCTCCGTCAGATAGCTGCCGGTACGCCGCCGCCTCGCCAAGTTTCAGGCCAAGAAAGTTTCTGCGCCCGCATGGACCGCCAGCGTTCGCCGCAGCTCGGCAACGGGTTTGCTGCCGAAGCGCCCGACGCAAGCACGCCGGACGGGCTGGCGCGCCAAATGCTCGCTGTGGCTGGGCTGGCAGTCGATCGACGGGGACAGCAGCAATGAGCAGCAATTTCGACGATCTCGCCAACGCTCTCGCTCCCGAATTCGCCGCCCGGCATGCCCCCAGTCGTCACCGCGCTTCGCCGCAACGGTCTCCGGCTACCACCACACCTGACGGCAACGCACGCCGCATGATGGCCGTCGCTGGTGTTCAAACCACAGCAGGGAGAAAGTAGATGCCACAGTATCCGTTTCAGGCGACCGAGACTTTTGTCAGGATCGCCTTGTCGCCGGCCTCACACAGCTGGTCACCGAGAGCGTCGTTCTGTCCGCCGGTATCGTCTACCGGCGCGGCATGGTGCTCGGCCGCATCACGGCGAGCAACGAGATGGCGCTCAGTGCGCTGGCGTCCACCGATGGGAGCCAGGTTCCCTACGGGATCTGCATC
>CAZZVQ010000057.1:0-26132 GCA_964657565.1 uncultured Acetobacteraceae bacterium | reverse complement strand
GCACCGGCCAGACGGTCGCGAGTATCCACGATCCGCTGCGGTTTGCTGGCATTTATCTGAAGCCAGTGGTCCCGGCCTAAGCCGGCGGGATAGGAGACCCCACGGATGGCCAATCCTGAGCCCGATTTTGTCGCGAATTACCTCGCACCCGGCTTCCAGGCCCGGCATGCCCGCGCCGATCGCGAGCGCGATGCGGCGCCGATGTCGAAGTCGTGGCGCTAGTCGGATTCACGATCGAGGACGGCGATACATCGCGAGTGATCCAGGCCGGCGAGCGGCTCATGATGAAGGAACACGACGTCGATCGCGCCTACGCCGGCCGGGTTCGCCGAGTCGACGCCGCCCCGTGAAGCCCGTCTACGTCACCCGCACCGGCCCGGTGAGCGAGACCGAGCGCGACATCATCGCCGACCTAGCCGAGCTTGGCCGGACATCGCAGGAGATTGCGCAGCGGCTCGGGCGCGATCCCGGCACGATCTATTACCATCGGGTGGTGGCCGGGTGCCCGCCGCCCTCGTGCGATTGCAGCTCGGCCAACATTGCTAACGAGCCGATCGTCGAGATGCGCCGCGCCGGCGCCGGCATCCGCGAGATCGCCCGCGCGGTCGGCAGGCCCGTCAGCACCGTGTGGCTGCAACTGCATCGGCTCGCCGCGGTGGAGTGCGATATCTGATCAACCCCGAGGAGGTCCGATTGGACGCACCCGGACGCAATGCACAAATGACGAGGTCCCCTGCCGATGGCCACTAAGCCGCAAATTGCCGTTGCCATCACCGCCACGGACGAACTGTCCGCGGTGCTGGACGGCATCAAGAAGCGCATGGCGACGGTCGGACGCGAGGCTCAAGACTGCGGCCGCGACCTCGATAAGTCGCTCGCCAAGCGCGGACTAAGCCCGGGGCAGTTGGGCGGCAGCATTTCGAGTTCGATCGGTCGCGCGAGCATGATCCCCGGTCTCGGCGCGCTGGCCGGCGCCGGCTCGATCGCCGGGATCGCAAGAACCCCCAGGCCGCCGCCGCCTTCCAGCAGTTCGGCATCGGGCTCGAAGGTCTCGGCGGGAAGGCGAAGAAGGCCGAGGACGTGCTCCCCCGGATCGCGAACGAGGTTCAGAAGATCGCCAGGGTGGACCCGCGAGCGGCCGTCACGCTGATGAACGCGCTCGGCATTTCACCGGAGGCCATGCCACTGCTGATGCAGGGCGCGGAGGGCATCAAGAGGTATCGCGAGGAGGTTCAGCGCCTCGACCCCATCACGGCCGACAGCGTCGCATCCTCGCAGCACTTCACGCGGGCTTCAGGGATGCTGCAGCCAATAATCCACAGGTAGGCGCGGGATTGATGCGCAGAGGCCTACTCCCCCGCCCGGAAGAGGGAATGTCGATCCCGCCGCCCAAACAGAAGCCGGCTCGGGTTACGCAAACCTTCGACGTGACCCTCACTCCGCAGGCGTGCGGGTTGCTCGACACGATCGCCGGGACCGAGTCTCCCGGCTACAACACCGTGTATGGTGGCGGCACCGTCAACGACCTCAGCAAGCACCCGAACCTTACCATCCCCATCACCAACGGGTCACACAAGGGCGAGACCAGCTCCGCTGCTGGCCGGTATCAGTTCCTCAAGGGACCTGGGATGAGGCGGCCGATGCGCTCGGTCTGAAGGACTTTTCCGGCATTCGGTAGCAAACGCCACCGACCAAAATGTTGAAAAGTCGAGACAATGGACCACGCCTATTGACTTATGGTGATTGGGCGAGGCGCAGCAATTGATCTGGAGTCGGGTAGAGCTAATTCACGCGTCGGGATTAATAATCGCGGCTGATGCATTCTTGCCTTGACCCAACGCTCGCCGTTTTGGTATCACGCTTGGATGGACAGCATCTCCGCAATGGCTCAAGTCAAGCTCGACGAGAAGCGCAAGCGCGTTGCGGAGTTGCGGCATGCTTTGGCGATTGCTGAGGGGGAGGCGCGTGGTTGGGAAGACGCGATACGACTTCTGACTAGTGTTGCGCCAATTGCATCAGCGGAACAGCGAAGTGAGACGGTGACTATCATCAACCCGGCTGCGATTCGGCATGCGGCCGGGTTGGGAAAATCCAGTGGATTGCGCGGGCTCAGTGAGCATTGGAAGAGGATTTTTGCTGGAATAGCGAGCTACCACCCCGAGGCCGCAACCTTGGATGATATCCTGTCGATCGCCGACCGTCTGGGCACTCCGATCAATCGAAACACGCTCCGTTCTCAAGCGTCAATTTACGCAGAGAAGGGTATTTTGGAGCGGGTCGGCCAAGGGTCGTATCGCGTAACGCCTAGTGGAGCCGAACAACTGGGAGCAACGCTCCCCAAGGAGCCGGACCCTGTTGGCGAACTAGTGGAGATAGAAGCGGCGTCCCCGGTTCAGGAGGACGCCGCTCAGAGTTAGGGGACGGATTAAGGCCGGGTCCAGAGGCTCACTTGGAAGGGTCCTCTCTGGGGTTCGACTCCCCCCGTCTCCACACCAGTAACCGTAAGGGGCATGAAGCTAGCAGGCTCACCCCGAACGGCGCGTTCAACTCAATTAGCGGTTCGCGACCGCGTCAGGAGTATCCCATGTGGCAAACCATCCCAAGAGTAACGGGGGCCTAGGCCCCCAGCACCCCTAGGGGGTTCATAACCCCTGCATCGCATATGAGTACGCTTAAGGTCAAGCGTTCTGCTTACAGCAGAGCGCTACTCTTCGTTGATCGCTAGACTGGACAGCTTTAATGCATCGCAAACCGCCAGCAGGAACGCAGCCGTAAACTTCCCCCGGCTAAACTTATTGCGCAGGTTAGCTGATGTGTCAGGTACTCCCAGCGCTGTCAGCCGCTCAGCCAATGCGTCATAACTGACGCCTTGCCTAACCATCGCGGCTCTCAAGAGTCGTTTTGCTCTTTCCCCATATTCATCCTCTGTCGGCATGTAAGCCTATCGCTCAAGGTGACAAATGTCATCATATACGATGCTTTTGTCATTGACAACGATGCAGCAATGTCATCATATGCGATACGTTGGTATCGCGGACAATGACAAATGGCCCAGCACTTTCTCCTTTCTGCCCGCGCCCGCGCCCTTTCGATCGGCAAGGTTGCGCGCATGACGGACAGCCAGGTTGAGGGCATGTTCTCCGCGATCCGTTGGGCTGACACGGACGGCAAGGCCGTTTGCGTCCATTGCGGTTGCCCGACCGTGTATGAGGCACGTCGCCCGTCCGGCGCTCTCCGTTTTCGGTGCAAGGCATGCCGTAGGGACTTCAGCCTCACCAGCGGCACGCTGTTCGCGTTCCACAAGTTGGCGCCGCGGACTTACCTTGAGGCCATCGTGATTTTCTGCAACGAGGTCAAGGGTAAGTCGCTCTCGCGCTCTCTCGCGATTTGGACGTCCAATATAAGACGGCGTTCGTCCTAGCTCATAAACTGCGCGAAGCGATGGCGACGGAGATTAAGGGTCGCCAGCTTGGCGGCCAAGGCAAGGTGGTTGAAGTCGACGGCGCTTACTTCGGTGGCTACGTGAAGCCCGCCAATTGGAAAGAGAACCGACGCGATCGGCGCTTGGTCAAAAACCAGAACGGAAAGCGTCAGTGCGTCGTCGTGATCCGCCAACGTGACGGTCGCAGTATGCCACAGGCTTTCAAGACGGAGGCTTCGGCAGTCTCTTACATTCGCGATCACGTTGCGGCTGGCAGCGAAATTCACGCCGACGATGCCAACAGCTGGAACGATCTTCATCGCACTTTTGTCGTCAAGCGGATCAATCACCAGCTCTCTTATAGTGACGGTATCGCTTGCACGAATGGTGCAGAGAGTTTCTTCAGCCGTTTGCGGCGAGCAGAGACGGGACACCACCATCATATTTCAGGCGTCTATCTCGCTCGCTACGCGCAAGAGAGCGCTTTTCCTGAGAGCCATCGCCGCCTGCCGAACGGAACGCAAACTGATCGCGTAATCGCTCTAGCGTTGTCAGCTAAGCCTAGCGTTGATTTCTGCGGCTATTGGCAGCGCGCTAATTGCCATCGCATATTTTTCCCATCGTTTTTATCTGCCGTAAGTTTGCCGCGGTGTTTCAGTCTTCGTAGCGTTGATGCGATGCGTTTGATCATCGTGTCTACCATCGCGTGATCTGCGGTGTTCATCCCGCGCGCCTCCATAATCATGCGCGTCAAAATCCGCGTTGTTGGTGGTTCCGACGCTTCTCGCAGCAAGCTGAAAATCATCCTGCTTGATTCGTGCTGATGCGCGGCATGACGGCGAGGGACTGGCTTAACTCTGACGACGCCAATTTCGATGTCAGGTTTGAATAGGCGTATGGTTGCGTCAATCGCATCCATATCAAGTATGAGCTGGCGAACCTGCGCTTGAACCTGCTCCAACTTGTCAGTGATTTCCTGACGGCGGCGAAGTAAGCCGTTCACGACATAATCGTTTTCCATGCGCCCATTTTAGCGGCCTAGGAGCCAGTCGGCACTCGCGCCGTGGTGGCGATTGCTACCTAATGCCGGACTTTTCTCCGGCCAGTCAGGACAGGGCCGGGTGGTGGCTTGCCCAGCGCGACTACAAGACGAAGACGGGTCGCGACCTTTCCGCCGAACTTAAGTCGAACGATCCGGCGGTGAAAAGCGGGATCGGAAGCGCGCTGCACGGCACATGGACTTCGCTCCCTGGCGGGATCGAGGCCGGCACCACGGACCGCCGGTTCAACGCACAACTCGATTCGAACACCGCGCGTGAGGAGAAGGCCTCCCAGAAGGTGATCACCAGCGACGGAAAGGACGAGACCCGCAGTTTCGCTGCCGTGCCCAAGCCGCAATAGGCCACGGTGCAGATCGACATCAACCACAACGACGCGCCTCGCGACGTGACGATGGATGCTCGAACGACTGGGGTGCTGAGGTTCGTCAGGTTCGGGTCGCTCGCGCGATGCCGAATGGCGACAACAGAAGGGACCGCTACTAAATGGCCTGGCAGGATGACCTTCAGCCTGTCGATAAAACACGGGGAACGGGTAGTCAGCACCGGCGAGCACTGTGTCGCGTGTTATAGCGCCCCACGTCTCGGGATGGCCGGCCGGTAGAGGCGGTCGGCCGGCAAGGCATGGACGGCCGGCGATCCAAATACGCCCTCGTCCGCGGCCATCTTCATCGGCGATTTCGTCGTGACTGCCCGGTTCCAAGCGCGGCCCCATTCATGGCGAGCCGAGATGGATGGAACAATCGGAGCCGACGTTCCAACGCGCTGCAGCTTAGCGCCGAGAGTCCGCAAAGAGTCCGCGGCGCAGATGCACCAGATCGATCTCGATCTGAAAGTCTGCTAACCTGTTGAAAAAAGTGGTGGGCCCGGTGGGACTCGAACCCACGACCACAAGATTAAAAGTCCCGTGCTCTACCAGCTGAGCTACAGGCCCACAGGGCGGCGTCTCTACTGCCATGGGCAGGGAGCGTCAAACGAATGTAACGGCACCCGGTCAGGAACCGGGTGCCGGACGGGTCAGCTGATCGTCGCGTGGATGATCTTGTCCGGGTTGGACACGCTGCCGCTGCCGCCAGCGCCGCGCTTGATCTTGTCGATGCACTCCATGCCGGACACCACCTGGCCGAAGATCGTGTATTGGTTGTCCAGATGCGGGGCCGGCTCGAACATGATGTAGAACTGGCTGTTCGCGCTGTCCGGGTCGCCGGTCCGGGCGGCGCCGACAGTGCCGCGCAGGAAGTGCGCCTTGTTGGTGAACTCGGCCGGCACGTTCGGCAGCTTGCTGCCGCCGCTGCCGGAGCCGGTCGGGTCGCCGCCCTGGGCCATGAAACCTTCGATCACGCGGTGGAACGGCGTGCCGTCGTAGAAGCCTTCCTTGGTCAACGTCTTGACCCGCTCGACCATCTTCGGCGCGAGATCAGGGCGGAGCTTGACGACGACCTTGCAGCCGTCTTTCAGCTCCAGATTCCACATGTTCCCAGCATCGGCTTGTTGAGCGTCGGCGGCGTCGGACATCAGAACTCCAAAAGCAATTAAAGCGACACTAGCGATCGAAAAACGTTGGACTAGGCTGCGGCGAAACAAGGCCACTCTCCTCTATTCCTTCACCCGCTGCAGCGTGCGCTGCAAGGTCAGCGGCGGCACGAAGCTGCTGACATCCCCGCCAAGGCGGGCGATTTCCTTGACGAAACGTGACGAGATGAACTGGTGACGCTCGCTCGCCATGAAGAAGACCGTTTCCACTTCCGGGTCGAGCCGGTGGTTCATCCCGACCATCTGGAACTCGTAGTCGAAATCGGTCACGGCCCGAAGCCCGCGCACGATCACGCCCGCGTTGACCGACCGGGCGAAGGCGACCAGCAGGCCCTCGAATTTCTGCACCTCGATGTCGGTGCCGGTCCGCTTGGCGATCTGCTCGGCCTCGGCGCGGACCAATTCCATCCGCTCCTCGAGCGGGAAGAGCGGGTTCTTGCCTGGATTGGCCGCCACGCCGACCACCAGCCGGTGCAGCATCTTGGCGGCCCGGGCGATGATGTCGATGTGGCCGTTCGTCACCGGGTCGAACGTGCCCGGGTAGACGCCGATATGCGCGTGATCAGACATCGGTGTCCTCGCCGGCGCCATCGTCATCAGGGGCGAGGTCACCGGGCGGCTCGCCAGCAATATCAGGCTCTTCCGCAGCTTCCACATCGCCGCTGTCGAGCACGGGGAAGACGCTGCTGACGCGTTCGGTGACGCCGAGGCGGAACAGGGTCACGCCCATCGAGCTGCGGCCGGTGACGCGGACCTGGTCGGAGGGGACGCGGATCAGGCGGCCCTCGTCGGTCATGAGCATGACGCCGTCGCCGGGTCGGACGGGGAAGCTGGCGACGACGGAGGTTCCGTTGCGCGCCGAGAGGCTCATGTTGGCGATCCCCTGGCCGCCGCGGCCGCTGACGCGGTATTCGTAGGCCGACGAGCGCTTGCCGAAACCGGCATCGGTGACGGTGAGCAGGATCTCCTCGGCCGCTTCGAGGTCGGCCATGCGCTCCGGCGATAGGCTGATGTCGGGGACGCTGCCCTCTTCGCCGGCCGCGGTGACGTTGACGGCTTCGTCTTCCACGCCGCTGCGGCGGCGGGATGCCTTGAGATAGGCAAGGCGGGTGGCCGGGTCGGCTTCGACGTGACGCAGCACGGAGAGGCTGATGACCCGGTCGCCGCTCTGCAGCCGGATGCCGCGGACGCCGGAACTGTCGCGGCCGGAGAACACGCGCAGGGTCTCGTCGGAGATCTGGAATCGGATGCAGCGGGCCTTTTCGGTGGCGAGGAAGACGTCGTCGCCCTCGCGGCAGGTGGCGACGCCGATCAGGCTGTCGCCCTCGTCGAGCTTCATGGCGATCAGGCCGGAGGCGCGGATGCGGCCGAAATCGGACAGCTTGTTGCGCCGCACGCCGCCGCTGGCGGTGGCGAAGACGAGGTGCAGGTTCTCCCACATGGTCTCGTCCTGCGGCAGTGGCAGCACGGTCGTGACGGTGTCGCCGCCGAGTTCCGGCAGCAGGTTGACAAGGGCGCGGCCCTTGGCGGTCGGGCTCGCCTCGGGCAGGCGCCAGACCTTCTCGCGGAACGCCTTGCCGCCGCTGGAGAAGAACAGCACCCATTGATGGGTGTGGGCGTTGAAGCTGCGGGTGACGATGTCGTCGCCGCGGGTGCCGGCGCCGGTGCGGCCGCGGCCACCGCGATTCTGCTGGCGGAAGATGTCGAGCGCGGTGCGCTTGATGAAGCCGTCGCGGGTGATGGTGACGACCATCTGGCCGGGCTCGATCAGGCTCTCGTCGTCCTGGTCGGCCAGGCCGTCGACGATGGCGGTGCGGCGCGGCGAGCCGATCTCGGCGCGGACGGCCAGCAACTCGTCGCGGATGACTTCGAGGCGGCGCGGACGGCTGCCGAGGATTTCCAATAGTGCGGTGATCTCGCCGGCCACCTCGGTGAGGTCGGCTTGGATCTTCTCGCGTTCCAGGCCGGTCAGGCGGGCGAGGCGCAGGTCGAGGATGCCGCGGGCCTGGGCGTCGGTGAAGCGGACGGTGTCGTCGACGATCTGGTTGCCGCTGTCATCGACCAGCGCGAGCAGCGAGGCGATGTCGGCGGCGGGCCAATCCCGCGCCATCAGGGCGGCGCGGGCGGTGGCGGAGTCCGGGCTGGTGCGGATCACGCGGATGACGTCATCGATGTTGGCCACCGCGATGGCCAGGCCGATCAATAGATGCGCGCGGTCGCGGGCCTTGTTCAGCTCGTAGCGGCTGCGGCGGAGCACGACCTCTTCGCGGAAGGCGAGGAAGACTTCCAGCGCGTCCTTGAGGCCCATCAGCCGGGGGCGGCCGCCATCGAGGGCGAGGAAGTTGACGCCGAAACTCGTCTGCAACTGGGTGAAGCGGTAGAGGTGGTTGAGCACCACCTCGGGCGTCGCCTCGCGCTTGAGCTCGATGACGATGCGCATGCCGTCGCGGTCGCTCTCGTCGCGCATGTCGGAGATGCCCTCGACCTGCTTGGCGCGGACCAGTTCGGCGATCTTCTCGAGCAGGGTGCTCTTGTTGACCTGGTAGGGAATCTCGTTGACGACGATGGCGATCCGGCCGCCCTTCATGTCCTCGAACACCGCCTTGGCGCGGACGACGAGGCTGCCGCGGCCGGTCTCGAAGGCGTTGCGGATGCCGGTGCGGCCGAGGATGAGGCCGCCCGTCGGGAAATCGGGGCCCGGCGCGATCTTCATCAGCTCGTCGAGGCTGGTCGCCGGGTCGGCGATCAGGGCCAGCGTGCAGTCGATGATCTCGGTCGGGTTGTGCGGCGGGATGTTGGTCGCCATGCCGACCGCGATGCCGTTGGAGCCGTTGACCAACAGGTTCGGGTACGACGCCGGCAGGACCTTCGGCTCGTGCTCGCTCTCGTCGTAGTTCGGCTGGAAGTCGACGGTGTCCTTGCCGATATCGTCCAGCAGGCGCTCGGCGGCCTTGGCGAGCCGGGCTTCGGTGTAGCGCATCGCCGCCGGCGGATCGCCGTCGACCGAGCCGAAATTGCCCTGCCCGTCGATCAGCGGCACCCGCATGGAGAAGGGTTGCGCCATGCGGACCATGGCGTCGTAGATCGAGCTGTCGCCGTGCGGGTGGTATTTACCCATCACGTCGCCGACCACGCGGGCGGACTTACGGTAGGGCTTGTCGGCGGTGTAGCCGCTCTCGTGCATCCCGTACAGGATGCGGCGATGCACCGGCTTGAGCCCGTCGCGGGCGTCGGGCAGCGCCCGGCTGACGATGACGGACATCGCGTAGTCGAGATACGAGCGCCGCATCTCGTCTTCGAGCATGACGGGCGGGTAGGTCGGGCCTGGCGGATCGGTGGGCTTGTCGCTCAAAGCGAAGATTTCCGTTGCGATATGAGGCTGCGGACGGCGATAGTCCGCCCCTCGGGAATGCGATTGGGGTATCGCGGATATGGGGCGCGCCGTAAAGGTCCCGCCCGATCGTCACGCCCGCTCGCGCAGTGTGCAGGAGCGCCGATTTGAGCACCGGATCGTTCATCTGGTATGATCTCGCCACCACCGACCCGGCGGCTGCGTCGGCGTTCTACGCCAGCGTGATCGGTTGGGAGCCGGTGCCGGTGCCGGACAAACCCTACACCGTGTTCAAGACCGGGGCCGCGTTCATGACCGGATTGATGCAGTTGCCGCCGCACCTGCAGGCGGCCGGCGTGCCGCCGCATTGGTCTGGCTACGTCCATGTGGACGACGTGGACGCGATCCTGGCCAAGGCCGAGGCGGCCGGGGCCAGTCTGAGATATGGGCCGGAGGAGATCCCCGGCGTCGGCCGCTTCGCCGTGATCGCCGATCCGGGCGGGGCCGTGTTCTATCTTTACACCCCCAGCTCCGTGGGGACGGAGCCACCGCCGATGGTTCCGGGCAGCATCGGCTGGCGGGAGCTGCACGCCCCGGATCCTGCCGCCGCGCTCGGCTTCTACGCCGGGCTGTTCGGCTGGGAGCCGAGCCGGGCGATCGATATGGGGCCGATGGGGACCTATCAGCTGTTCGCCTATGACGGACTCGACCGCGGCGGGATGATGCGGGCGCAACCGGGCATGCGGTCGCACTGGTTGTTCTACTTCGCGGTCGAGGACATCGACGCGGCGCACGAGCGGGTCAAGGCGGCCGGCGGGGCGATCGTGTTCGGCCCGGTCGAAGTGCCGGGCGGCGCGTGGACGTTGAACTGCCGGGACCCGCAGGGCGCCTACTTCGCGCTCGTCAGCCCGCCGAAATAGGCGTCCCCGGCGACTCCGCCGATCGGTTAATCGTGGGGCATGATTCCGCAAGCATCCCGGAGCGAGCCGACCGCCGTGTGGCCCGCTATTCTTCAGGTGGTTGGCGGCGTCTTTCTGTTCTCGATGTCCGACACGATGGCCAAATACCTGCGTCAGGCCGATCTGCCGTCGGTCGAGATCGCCTGGTTGCGCTACATCATCTTCGTGCTGATGGGCGTGATCGTCGCGGGCCGCCGCCGGTTCATCGGGTTGCGGCCGCGGCGCCCCTGGATGCAGGTCTTGCGCGGGCTGACGCTGCTGGGGTCGTCGGTGTTCTTCATCGGCGGGCTGGCCGCCCTGCCGCTGGCCGAAGCGGCGGCGATCTCGTTCGTCTCTCCGGCTTTCATCACGGCGCTCTCGGTGCTGATCCTGCGGGAGAAGGTGGGGGTCCATCGCTGGGCGGCGACGCTGGTCGGGCTCGCCGGCGTGCTGATCGTGATCCGGCCCACGAGCAGCGCGCTGCAATGGGCGGCGCTGTGGCCGCTGAGTTCGGCGGCGTGCTGGGCCGTCGCCATGATCGCGACGCGGTCGATCGCCGCCTCGGACCGCAGCGAGACGACGCTGCTGTGGAGTGCGACGGTCGGCCTGATCGTGCTGACGGTGTTGCTTCCGTTCGGCTTCCGCACGCCGACGCTGGGCGAGATCGGCCTCGGCATCTGCATCGGCGCCTGCGCGTCGACCGGTCAGTACATGTTGATCCTCGCCTATCGCCGCGCGACCGCGTCGGTGCTGGCGCCGTTCTCGTACCTGCAGCTGCTCTCGTCGGCGGCGATGGGCTACCTGGTGTTCCGCGCCGTGCCGGACGCGGTCGCTTTCGCCGGGGCTGCGGTCATCATCGCCAGCGGGCTGTATATCGTCCACCGCGAGCGCGTTCGCGCCCGGGAGGCCGGGTGATCGATGGGTGCTTGGTCTCGATTTGGGTTCGGGCGCCTGGATCGCCATATCGACGAGGGCGTGTCCAGACGGCTGCTTGTGGAGAGAGACATGGTGAGTTGGACGGATTGTCAGGCTGTCGAGGCGGTGCCGGGCAAGGTCTCGGGCGCTCCCGTGATCCGCGGAACGCGGGTGCGGCCTGATGACCTGTTGGTCAATCGGGAAGAGGGCGTGCAGTGGCTGTCGGAGAATTTCGGCGTGACGCCGGAGATAGTTCACGAGGTGTTTCGGTTCTACGACGCGCACCGACAGCAAATACGTGCGCCTGCTTCTTGACGAGAACATTCCCATAGCGCTCGGGCCTCTGCTCGTAGGCCATTCAGTTGCGACGGTTCGAGCGCTGGGCTGGGTCGGCGTTCAGAACGGACTATTGTTGGACGCGGCTGAAAACGAGGGGTTCGAGGTGCTCGTGACCGCCGACAAGGCGCTTTATGGCCAGCAGCATGTTCGCCGGCGGCGGATCGCTGTGCTCAGGCTCTCGACAAGCCATTGGCAAACGGTAAGGGGCGGGGTGAGTCTGATCCTTGAGCGGGTAGACGGCATAAGTCCTGGTGAACTGCGGAACTTGCTCCTGCCCCGGCCACCGCGACGATCCGATCCCAAGTCTTAGTCGCGCAAGTCCCGGAAGAAGGCCGCGATGTCGGCGGCCAGCGCGGCGGGTTGCTCGAGCGCGGCGAAGTGGCCGCCCTTGGCCATCACGGTCCAGCGCCGGATGTCGGTGTAGAAGGCCGACGCGATGCGGCGGGGGGGCAGCCTGATCTCGCGGGGGAACCGGGCGTAGCCGACGGGGATGTCGACCGTCTTGCCGGACGGGATCGGCGAGTCCCCGTGCATCCGCGCGTAGTAGGGCCAGTAGGAGGAGCCGATGGCCCCGGTGAACCAGTAGAGCGAGATGTTGGCCAGCAGGTGGTCGCGCGCGATGACGCTCTCGATGGTGCCGTCATTGTCCGACCAGGTGTGGAATTTCTCCACGATCCAGGCGGCCAGCCCGGCCGGGCTGTCGGTCATCGCGAAGCTGAGCGTCTGCGGCTTGGTCCCCTGGATCGCGGTGTAGCCATTCTCGTCGCTCAGCCAGTGCTTGATCTGTTCGACATAGGCCAGCTCCTCCGGGGTGGGGTCCGGCGGCGGCGCGGTTTCCGGGGGCACGGAGAGCAGGTTGAGATGCAGCCCGAGCAGCGAGCCGGGGAAGCGGGCGCCCATGTTGCTACCGATGTGCGCGCCCCAATCGCCGCCCTGCACGGCAAATCGCCGGTAGCCGAGCACCTCGGTCATCAGCTTGTGCAAGGTGTCGGCAATGTCGGACACACCGAAGCGCTTCTGGCCGGATCCGAACGACAGCCCGTAGCCGGGCAGGGAGGGGGCGACCACGGTAAACGCGTCCGCCGGGTCGCCGCCGAAGCGGGCCGGATCGGTGAGGCGCGGGATGATGTCGAGGAATTCGAACACCGAGCCGGGCCAGCCATGCATCAGCAGCAGCGGGGTCGGGCTCGGTCCCTGGCCGGGAACATGCAGGAAGTGCTGCTCCCCGTCATCGAGGATCATGGTGAATTGCGGGAACGCGTTCAGCGCCGCTTCCTGCGCGCGCCAGTCGAAACCGGTCCGCCAGTAGTCCACCAACTCGCGCATGGTGGCGACGTCGGTGCCGTAGGCCCAGGGCGCGCCCGGCGCCTGGTCCGGCCAACGCGTGCGTCCGAGCCGTTCCCTCAAATCCGCGACCGTCTCGTCGTCGACCGTGAGCGTGAACGGCTCCGGTTGCATCAGAACGGGATCTCGTCGTCCAGGTCGCCGGCGCCGCGTCCGGAATCCCAGGATGGGGTGCTCCCGCCGCCGCCGCCGCTGCGGGCCGGCGCGTTGCGTGGCGCCGAGGAGGAACTGCGCTCGCGGGAGAAGCCGCCCCCGCCGCCGGCATCCATGCCGCCCTCCTCGCCGCGCCCGCTGAGCATGGTCAGCTCGCCGCGGAATGGGCCGACGATCACCTCGGTGATGTATTTATCCTGGCCGGATTGGTCCTGATACTTCCGGCTCTGGATGGAGCCCTCGATGTAGACCTTGGCGCCCTTCTTGAGATAGCGCTCGGCGATTTCGCCCAGCTTCTCGTTGCGGATCACCACGTTGTGCCACTCGGTCTTCTCTTTTCGCTCGCCTGAGCTGCGGTCGTTCCAGGTCTCCGAGGTGGCCAGGGTGAAGTTCACCACCTTGCCGCCATTCTGGAAGCTGCGGGATTCCGGATCCTTGCCGAGATTGCCGACCAGGATGACTTTGTTGACTGAACCGGCCATCGATACCGTCCTTTTCGATCGGCTCCATGTGTCACGCGGCTGCCGCCGCGGCAAGCACCACGCTCCGCCAGCGGGCTTGTTGACGGATTCAGAACGTTGCGTAAGCTGACGATCAGACATGCGGGAGTCCGTCAATGGGTATGATCATCAGGCCGCATGAGATCTATTTCGGCAGCTTTTTCGAACACTTCAACATGCGGTTCGGGCCATCGGACCCCGTGCTGGACCCGGTATGGCGTTCGGGCGGCATCGTGGAGATCGCCGCACTGCAGAAGCAGTTCCAGATCTTCCGGCCAGACCGGCCGTTCGTGGAGAGCGCAGCGTTGCTCGGGCTGGGCGGCCTGCTCAGTGGCGCGGCCAAGGACCGCTGGATCGAATATCTCTGCCGCCTGCCACACATGAGATCCGACGACGCGGCGCAGAACGGCGACCAGCGGATCGTGACGGCTTTGGCACGAAACCTCGAAGCGAGCGACCCGCTGCCGTGCTTCATGCAGGCGCACGACGGACGCAAAAGCGAGCCCGGGTTCGTGGAAGTCCGTGAGGCAAGCCCCGTGTTCTACCTCGATCCGGTCCGTTTCCTGACGATCCATCTGCCGATGCGCCCGTCCGGCGAGGGGGGACCGATCCCCGCTGATTCCAAGCGACCCTAGTTGGGTTCCTATCAGCCGATCGCGGATTATTACTCGCAACGGGCGACACTGTACGGCGCGTCGCCGCTTGGCGTGGATTGGTCGTGCATCGCCACCCAGCAGATGCGCTTCGTCCAACTGCTCAAGATCTGCGATTTCAGCCAGCCGGTCAGCGTCAACGATCTCGGCTGCGGCTACGCGGCGCTGCGGAGCTTCATCGATCAATCCGTTCCAGCGGTCTCGGTCGATTATCTCGGCATCGACGTCTCAGCCGAGATGATCCGGCTGGCCCGTGCCGAACTCGCGCGGTTTGCCGGGTCGGACGCCGTGATGGGATCGTCGAGCCCTCGGATGGCCGATTATTCGGTCGCCAGCGGGACGTTCAACGTCGCCATCGACCATGAACGCGATGAGTGGACGGCGATGACCGAGACGGCGTTGCGCGACATGGTCTCGACCAGCCGCCGCGGAAGCGCGGTCAATTTCCTCGCGGACCGGGGTGGGAAGGCAGTGCCGGGGCTGTATCGAACGGCGCCGGGCCACTGGGCCGACTTCTGCCGGCAGGTGCTGGGCGCTGATGTCGAGGTGATCGCCGGCTACGGCATGGATGAGTTCACGCTGCTCCTTCGCTGAGCCGCAGGCCAGGGTCGACCGGGTCGCAGGCCGCGTTGAACCGAGGGATATAGAGGCCAGCCCCCGTCGTCTCGATGAGAGATCGCGCCTCGGCCAGGGCCACGCGGGCGCTCATTCCGGCGAGTGCGGCGTCCTGACCGGCGATCAGCGCCAAAGTGATCAGGGCACGGCACTGCGGCAGCCGGCTTTGCTTCTCACGGCAGATCGCCATGGTCCGGTGCGCGGTCTCCGCCGCTTCCTGCATCGCGGATGTCCCACGGAGGCATTCGGCGAGATGCGCCAGCAGTTCCGGCTCGAACTCGATCGCCACCCCTGTCTGCCGCAAGACGTCCAGCGTATGCCGCGTCTCGGCGATCGAGAGCGGGAGATCGCCGGCGGCGGCGCTAGCATAGGCCTTCGAGGCGAGCTGGTAGAGCCGGAGATAGCCGCTGCCGTATTTGACGGCGAGGCTGCCGATGTGGTCGGCGTGGGTGGCGGCCATCGCTCCGTCATGCTGATGCAGTGCGAGTTCGACATAGCCGAAATGGGCGATGAAACCGACCGTCGGGTCGAGCGATCCGGATAGGGCGATGGTCGCGTCGAAGTAGCGCCGGGCCGGCTCGATCCGACCCAGGCGCAGCAAGATGCGGCCGCGCAGGGCCTCGGCCCAGTGCTGCACGCTGTAGCCGAGCAGTTGCTGGTCGAATTCGCTCACCAGGGCAGCGCCGGCCAGCGCGGCGTCGTTGGCCTCGAGCGCCTCGCGGAGCAGGCCGGCCCAGCCATATGCGTGGCTGAGTTGGGCCCGCAAGGTCGCGATCCGGCGGGGTTCGCCGTGCTGCTCGGCGATCGCGATCGCCCGCTGGACCCAGGCGACGAAAACGTCGGCGTCGCCGCCACTGACCTGGTTGATGCGGCCCTCGATCAGCATGAGCAGCGGGATGATCGCCGCGTCCGTCTCGCGCGCCCAGGTCAGCGCTTCGTCGAGGAACGGCTGCGCCTCGGCGGCCGAGAGGCCCTCGCGCCACCCCAGCCAGGCGATCTGCCCGTTCGCCTCGATCCTCAGGATGTCGGTCTCGGGCGTCCGCGGCTGGTCGGCGAGCAGGGCGCGCACCTTGTGCCACTGCTTGATCGCCGCCACGGCGTCGGTCTGGCCGATCTTGCGGGCGGCCTGCGCGGCGTATTTGGCCGCGGCGCCGCCCTCGCCGGCTTCTTCGAAATGAAAGGCGATCAAGCCGGACATCTCCTCCCGGCTCGTGAGCGCCATGTGCTCCAGCGCGCGCGCAACGGCCGCATGCACCACCGTACGCCGCGCCCGCAGCTGTGTCGAGTAAGCAACGTCCTGGATGAGCGGGTGCTTGAACGCGTAGCGGCACCCCGAGGCGGGTCCGACGCGGCAGAGCAGGCTGCTGGCACAGAGCCTGGCGACCAGGGCCGGGACATCGTCGTTCTCGTTGCTGAACCCGCTGGCCACCTCACGCAGCACCGGCAGTCTGAATTCCTTGCCGATGACGGCCGCGATGTGCAGCGCGTCGCGCTCGGGCCGGGGCAGGTGGTCGATACGGGCGGCCAGCACGCTCTGCACGGTGGCGGGCAGCGTGCCCTTGTCGGGCGTGCGGCCGCGGGTGTAGGCGCCGGGTCGCCCGGCGAGGACGCCGTCGTCGGCCAGCGAACGGACGAGCTCCTCGGCGAAGAACGGGTTGCCGGCGCTCTTCTCGGCGACGCGGTCCCGGATCGGGTCGAGCGCGGCGGACGGGCCCAGCAACCGGTCGAGCAGGTGCGTGGTGTCGGAGGCGCCGAGCTCGGCGAGGTCGATGGTCTCGTATCCCGGCAGGGCGAGTGCCTGGTCGCGCACGCCGGGCCGCGTGTTGACGAGGAGCATGGTCCGCGTGCCCACGATTGCGCGGGCGAGCGCGGCCACGAACGCCTCGCTCGACGTGTCCAGCCAATGCAGGTCCTCGAGCAGCAGCACCATCGGCGTGCCGCCCCGCCAACGGACCAGCCGCGCGACGATCTCGATCAGGCGCGTGCGCCGCGATCCGGCGCTGAGAAAGCTGCGCACGCTCTCCTCGTGCGGCAGGGCCAGGAGGTCGCACACCAGAGCGAGGTCGCCGGGTGCGTTGCCGATCGCCGCGAGCGTGTCGCGGACGGCTTGGACGGAGCGTTCGCCGGTATCGCCGGGGGCGAGGCCGAAATAGGCCGCGCGCAACAAATCCGACACTGGCTTGAGCGGCGTCGAGCCGCCATACGGCTGCGACCGTGCTTCGAAGACCGCAATACCGGCCGCACTGCAGCGGCTGGCGAATTCATGGCAGAGGCGGCTCTTGCCGGTGCCGGGCGCGCCGGTCACGCAAACGACGGCGCCGGACCCGGCGACCGCCGCATCCAGAGATCGCCGCAGCACGCCCAACTCGCCCGCCCGGCCGACGAACGGCGTCAACGCGGCGGCCCAGGGGGAGCCGGCCGTCGCGGTCACGCTCTCCAGCGCATACATCAGCAGCGGCTGAGGCACGCCACGGAGCGTGCGCCGTCCGAGCAGCGACACGTTGCAGTGGTCGCGGACCAGCCGATAACAACTTTCCGTCAGGCAGATTTCGTCTGGCGCGATCTGGGTCGGCAGCCGGCTGGCGACGTGCAGCGCCACGCCGAACGCGGTCGACAACTCGTCACGCGTGGCGAGCGCGGTATGGGCGACGATCTCGCCGCAATGCAGCCCGGTGCGCACCGACAATCCATCCCGGTCGGCTTTCAAGGTGGTCCGGATGGCAAGCGCGGCGCGGCAGGCCAGGACGGCATGGCCCTCGAGCGCCACCGGAGCGCCAAACACGGCCATGATGCCGTCGCCTAGGGTGGAGATGACCGTGCCACCGAAGCGGCCCACGGCGTCGGCCATGATCTGCAAGACCGGTTGCAGCCGGTTCATCGCCGATTCGGCGTCGAGGTCGGCGACGAGCCCCGTCGAGTTCACCAGATCGGTGACCATGACCGTCACCTGCTTGAGCTCGGGCCGGCCCGGCAAGTTCACGCTCACGCTCGCACTGTCAGACAATGACGATAAATTCCCATCCTGATCTGAAATTCAAGGTCTCGCCTGTCCACCTGTGACGTCCGAAGCGAAGGAGCAAGGGTTCCATTCCCGCCGTTCGGGTGCCATATACTAAGTGAACGATTCGCGAACAACTGATTGCGGGGCCGCCGAATGTCGGGCTTCATTCGCGTGCGCGGCGCACGTGAGCACAACCTGAAGAATGTCGACGTCACGATCCCGCGGGATCAGCTGACGGTCATCACCGGGCTGTCCGGGTCGGGCAAGTCGAGCCTGGCGTTCGACACCATCTATGCCGAGGGGCAGCGGCGCTACGTCGAGTCGCTCTCGGCCTACGCGCGCCAGTTCCTCGAGTTGATGGGCAAGCCGGACGTCGACAGCATCGAGGGCCTGTCGCCGGCGATCTCGATCGAGCAGAAGACGACCAGCCGTAATCCACGCTCGACGGTCGGGACCGTGACCGAGATCCATGACTACATGCGCCTGCTCTGGGCGCGGGCGGGGGTGCCGTATTCGCCGGCGACCGGGCTGCCGATCGAAGCGCAGACGGTCAGCCAGATGGTGGACCGGGTCATGGCGATGACGGAGGGCACGCGGCTGCTGCTGCTCGCGCCCGTGGTGCGGGACCGCAAGGGCGAGTACCGCAAGGAGTTGGCCGAGTTGCAGCGGCGCGGCTTCGCCCGCGTGAAGGTGGACGGCACGCTGTACGAGATCGGCGAGGTGCCGGCGCTGAACCGCAAGATCAAGCATGAGATCGAGGCGGTGGTGGACCGCGTCGTGGTCCGCGCCGGCACCGAGCAGCGGCTGGCCGACAGCTTTGAAACCGCGCTCGGTCTGGCGGACGGTGTGGTTTATGCGGAAAACGCCGATGGCGGGGAGCGCACCGTGTTCAGCTCGCGCTTCGCGTGCCCGGTGAGCGGCTTCACGATCGAGGAGATCGAGCCGCGGCTGTTCTCGTTCAACTCGCCGCACGGCGCCTGCCCGGCCTGCGACGGCCTCGGCGTCGAGACCTTCTTCGACCCGGCCATGGTCGTCCCCGACGAGCGCCTGCCGCTGGCCGGCGGCGCCATCGCGCCTTGGACGGGCTCGCAATCGCCGTATTACGACCAGACGCTGCAGAGCATCGCGCGCCACTACAAGGTCAGCACCCGCACGCCGTGGCAGGAGCTGCCGGAGGTGGTGCGCCGCACCGTGCTGCACGGGGATCCCGCGCCGATCGAATTCAGCTACAAGGATGGCGTGCGCGCCTACAGCGTGACCAAGCCGTTCGAGGGCGTGCTGCGTAACCTCGAGCGGCGGTTCGCGGAGACGGATAGCGCTTGGGTGCGCGAGGAGATGGCGCGCTACCAAGGCGAGAAGAACTGCGCAAAATGCGGCGGCGCCCGGTTGAAGCCCGAAGCGCTGGCGGTCAAGGTCGCCGGCTACGACATCGCCGCGGCCGGCGACCTGTCGATCCAACGCGCGCTGACCTGGTTCGGGACGGTGCTGGAGACGTTGACGCCGCAACGGCAGGAGATCGCGCGGCGGATCCTGCGCGAGATCGTCGAGCGGCTGCAGTTCCTCGTCGACGTCGGGCTCGACTACCTGACGCTCTCGCGCGGCAGCACCACGTTGTCCGGCGGCGAAAGCCAGCGCATCCGGTTGGCCAGCCAGATCGGCTCCGGCCTGACCGGCGTACTCTATGTATTGGACGAGCCGAGCATCGGACTGCACCAGCGCGACAACGAGCGGCTGCTCGGCACGTTGCGGCGGCTGAAGGCGCTGGGCAACACGGTGCTGGTCGTCGAGCATGACGAGGATGCCATCCGCGCCGCCGATTACCTCATCGACATGGGGCCCGGCGCCGGGTTGCGCGGCGGCAACGTCATCGCGCACGGCACGCCGGCCGAGGTCGAGGCCAACCCGGCCAGCGTCACCGGCGCGTTCCTTTCGGGGCGCGAGTTCATCCCGGTGCCGACCCGGCGCAAGGCCGACCGCAAGCGCATGCTGACCGTCGTCGGGGCCAGCGGCCACAACCTCAAGAACGTCACCGCCCGTATCCCGCTCGGCACCTTCACCTGCGTCACCGGCGTCTCTGGCGGCGGCAAGTCGACCCTCGTCGTCGACACGCTGTACAAGGCGGCGAGCCGGCGGCTGATGGGCTCCGGCCAGGTGCCGGCCAAGCACGAGCGGATCGAGGGGCTCGACCTGCTCGACAAGATCATCGACATCGACCAATCGCCGATCGGGCGCACCCCGCGCAGCAATCCGGCGACCTACACCGACCTGTTCGCCCCGATCCGCGATTGGTTCGCCGAACTGCCGGAGAGCCGGGCCCGCGGCTACAAATCCGGCCGCTTCAGCTTCAACGTCAAAGGCGGGCGCTGCGAGGCATGCCAGGGCGATGGGCTGCTGAAGATCGAGATGCACTTCCTGCCGGACGTGTTCGTGACCTGCGACACCTGCAAAGGCGCCCGCTACAATCGAGAGACACTGGAAATCAAGTTCCGCGGCAAGTCGATCGCCGATGTCTTGGCGATGACGGTGGACGAAGCGGTGCCGTTCTTCAGTTCCGTGACGAAGATCGGCGACCGGTTGAGCATTCTGCAGCGAGTCGGACTCGGCTATATTACGCTCGGACAGCAGGCGACCACGCTGTCGGGTGGTGAGGCGCAGCGGATCAAGTTGTCCAAGGAACTCGCGCGCCGCGCAACGGGGCGGACACTGTATATCCTGGACGAGCCGACTACCGGGCTGCATTTCGAAGACGTGCGCAAGTTACTCGATGTGCTGCATGCGCTGGTGGAGCATGGGAATACCGTCGTGGTGATCGAGCACAATCTCGAAGTCATCAAGACCGCCGATTGGGTCCTGGATCTGGGTCCCGAAGGCGGCGACGGGGGCGGCATGATCGTGGCGGAAGGAACGCCGGAGGCGGTCGCCGCGACGGAAGCAAGTCACACGGGGCGGTTCCTGAAGCCGCTCCTACCGGCGTCGAGGCTGAAGCAGGCCGGGTGATATGCCGCCGTGGTCCCCCGGGGGACCACGGCGGAACAGCCGGCTGATCAGCGCTGCTTGGCGCGGTAGCTCGGAGTCCACCAGCGGACCGGCTTCGGTTCCTTGGTCAGCAGCGCGCGCGGCTTGCGCGGGATCGGCTCGGAGGCCCGGATTTCGCGCCGCATTTTTTCCGGAGCGACGAGTTCGGCTTGCTTCAGCTCGGCCAGCTCGGCGCGCAATGCCGTCAGTGCTTCCTCGGCCGCGCGGCGGGCGTCGCGTTCCGCCCGGAGCGCCTCGCCATTGGACAATTCGTTATGACCGAACCGGGTCTGCATCGCCTGGTTGGCGTGGTTGGCTTCCTGCAGCGCCCGGCGCGTCGCGGCATGGGCGGCGCGCTCGTTCTCCAGCGCGTGCTCGGCGGCGGACAGCCGCTCCTTCAAGCCGCTGGTTTCGCTGTCGGTGCGATTGAGCATCACGACTGGGACGGCGCCATCGGCCACGAACCGGTGCCGCTGGCGGGCCTGCTCCGGCCGTTGCTGGTGGGGGGCACTGCTGCCGTTGCTCTTGAGGCCGAGGGCTCGGCGGACCCGATCTTCGTCGATCATGTCGAGCGAGAGGGGGGAGTCGTTGTTATCTATTGGTCTGCTCATTGTCTCATTTCGGGTATGTCGTCCGCAGCTTGCCGTTACGTCGAAAATTACGGCTGGAAGGGATCGGAGCCATTCGCTCGAGAGGATCTTACGTCCGCTTCCGATACACTCTGGCGCTCATCGGCTCTTTCACCAATGTCCCGCGCACAAACAAAACTTCCATCATTAGTGCCAAGTCGTCAAGTGGCGGTGTCAACACCATTTGGCAATGGCATGACAAAGCGTCCAATTCGATTTCCGGACGCCCCAAGGCTGGCCGCCACGGGTGACCAGCACCGGTCTACGCAACCGAAAGCATGATCTTGCCGATATGAGTGCTACTCTCCATCAAGCGGTGCGCCTCGTCCGCCTTGTCGAGCGGAAAGACCGCGTGGATCACCGGGCCGCACCGCCCCGCCTCGAGCACCGGCCACACCGTCTCGCGCAGCGCGGTGGCGATGGCCGCCTTCTGCGCCGCGGTGCGCGGCCGCATCGTGCTGCCGGTGACGGTCAGGCGCCGTACCATGATCGGCGTCAGATCGAGCGCCTCGGCCTTCGAGCCGCCCAGGAACGCGATGAGAACCAGCCGGCCGTCCATCGCGAGGCAGCGCAGGTTCTGCGCCGCGTAGGCGCCGCCCACCATGTCGAGCACCACGTCGACGCCTGCGCCGCCGGTATACTCCTTGATGGAGGCCGCGAAGTCCGCCTCCTTGTAGTTGATCGCCGCATCGGCGCCGAATTTGAGGCAGGCGTCGCATTTCTCGCGCGTTCCGGCGGTCGCATAGACCCGGCTGCCGAATTCATGCGCGAGCTGGATCGCCGTCACGCCGATGCCGCTGGTGCCGCCATGGACCAGGGCGCGCTCGCCGGGCTGCAGACGGCCGAGTTGGAACAAGTTGGCCCAGACGGTGAAATACGTCTCCGGCAGCGCGGCCGCGCGGATCGCGTCATAGCCCGTGGGCCACGGCAGGCATTGGCCGGCCGGCGCGCTGCAATACTCGGCGTAGCCGCCGCCATTGGCCAACGCGCAGACTTTGTCGCCGACCATGAAGCCCTCGACGCCGTCGCCGAGCGCCACCACCTCGCCGGCCACCTCGAGCCCCAGCAATGGGCTGGCGCCGGGCGGCGGCGGATAGGCCCCCTTGCGCTGCTGCACGTCGGGCCGGTTCACCCCGGCGGCCTCGACCCGGATCAGCAGCTCGCCCGCCTTCGGCGCCGGGACCGGCCCGATCGCCATCCGCATCAGCTCCGGCCCGCCCGCCTCGTGGGCAATGTGACGCATTTCGGTGGGAAGGCTCATGCGGCGACTCCAGACGCGGAGCCCGACGCTAGACCGGCATCGGCCGGAGATGAACCTCCCATTGCGTCGATCGTTGTCACCGGCACGCTTGCACGCTGCGCGGCCTTGCTGGAAGGTCGACCAACCTGATCGGAGCCTCCGGATGACGCTTCATCGCCGCGCCGTCCTCGGGGGTGCGCTGGCACTTCCCGCGGCGACGCGCCGCGCTTGGGGCCAAGCCGACCCGCTGGCGTTCGGCGCGCTCTACCCGTTCTCCGGGATGCTGGCGCTGTTCGGCGACGAGAGCTACCGCGGCCTCGAACTCGCCGCCGACGAGCGCAACGCCGCCGGCGGCCTGTTCGACCGGCCGGTCAAGCTGGTCAAGGGCGACGCCGTCGACGCCGCCGCCGCCGCCACCGAGGTCAAGCGGCTGATCGGCGCCGAGAAGGTCGGGGCGGTGTTCGGCAGCTTCGCCAGCCCGCTCGTGATCGCGGCCAGCCAGATGACCGAACTGGCCGGCATCCCGTTCTTCGAGCTCGGCGCCATCTGCGACGCGGTGCTCGACCGCGGCTTTCGTTTCCTGTTCCGCTCCTGCTCGAGCGCGACCATGCTGGCCGGGCTGAGCGTGGACACGGTCGGCGAGACGCTGGCGCGGCGGTGGGGCATGGAGGCCGAGCCGAGCCGGGCCAATCTCCGCGTCGCGATCCTGCATGAAGACGGGCTCTACGGCAGCACCGTCGGCGGCCTCCAACTCGCCCGCTGCAAGGAGCGGCGGCTGACCGTCATCGACAAGCTCTCCTACAGCGCCGCCGCCCCCGATCTGGGCAATGCCGTGCAGCGGTTCCGCGGCGCCGACGTCACTGCCGTGCTGCATACCGGCTACCAGAGCGACACCGTGGCCTTCTACCGCCAGATGAAGCAGGCGGGCTGGCTGCCCCGCATGGTGATCGGCGCTGGCGGCGGCTACGCCCTGGTCGACAGCGCCACCACGATCGGCGCCGATTTCGACGGGACGCTCAATGTCGGCTTCCCGCCCTATGGCATCAGCCCGGACGTGGCGCCCGGCCTGACCGACATCGGGGCGGCCTACGAGCGCAAATACGGCACCAAGCCGCGGAGTGGGCATAGCCTGGCCAATTACGTGGGCGCCAAGCTGTTCTTCGAAGCCTTGCTGCGGGCCGGCAGCCTCGACAAGGACAAGGTGCGCGACGCGGTCCAGGCCACCGACATCCCGCTCGACCAGACGGCGAATAGCTGGGGGGCCCGGTTCGACGACAAGGGCCAGAACACGCTGGCATTGCCCGTCGTCGCGCAGTGGCATGGCAACGTGCTGCGGACCGTCCAGCCGTCGGGCGCCGCCGTGACGGAATTGCGGCCGCAGCTCGGAAGCTAGCCCTCGAGCTCTGCGGCGAGCTGGACGAAATCGTCGGCCACCCACTCCCACTCCTGCTCCGCCCGCAGATCCGTCGTCTGACCCGGTCCGTGCTCGGCGGGGCGCGCGACGAACGCCGTCTTCAACCCGGCCCGGCGCGCCGCAGCCAAGTCGCCGTTATGGGCTGCGACCAAGCACACCTGCTCCGGCCGCAGGGCCAGGATGTCGGCGGTCCGCAGATACGCCTCCGGCTGCGGCTTGTAGGCCTGTGCGACCTCGGCCCCCAGGATCGCATCCCACGGCAGCCCGGCCCGCTTGGCGACGTCGAGCATCAGGATGATGTTGCCGTTCGAGAGCGGGGCGATGATGAAGCGCTGCTTCATCCGCGTCAGCCCCGGCACCGCGTCCGGCCACGGGTCCAGCCGGTGCCAGGCCAGGTTCAGCGCATCGAGTTCGGCCTCCGCAACGCCATCGATGCCGAATTGCGGCAGGATCGCCGCCAGGTTCTCCCGGTGCAGCACGTCCAGCCGGGTGAACGGTCGCTGGCCCGTGCGCACCGCGTTCATCGCGGGTTGGTATTGCTGGCGCCAGGCATCGGCGAAGGCGGCCGGATCGACGCCCGGCGCATACCGCGCGAGGAACGGCGCCGCCTCGCGGGCCACGCCGCCGCGCCAATCGACCACAGTGCCGAACACGTCGAACACCAGCGCCTGCACCTCGTGCATCAATCCGCTCCTCTATGTTCCGCGCCGTGACGCGCGCATGGCACGGTAGCGCTTGCTCCGAAGGGCAAAGGCCGGGTTGCCGAGCCAGTCCAGCAGCGCGGGCAGGAAGATCATCGTCGTCAGCAGCGTGCAAGCCAGGCTGAGCAGCAGCAGCTTGCCCATGCTCGCCGTCCCCGGATGGTGCGACAGCGCCAGCGAGCCGAACGCGGTCGCCGTGGTCAGCGCCGAGAACAGCACCGCCCGTGCCGTCGCCGACCCCAGCGGCGCCGAGCGCCGGGCCCGCCAGTTCATCACGAAATAGACATTGAACGACACGCCGACCCCGAGCAGCAGCGGCAGGGCGATCACGTTGGCGAAGTTGAGCTGCATCCGGAGCGCCACCGTGCACAGCACCGTCAGCAGCGACGAGACGATCAGCGGCAGGATGACCAGCGTCATGTCCAGCAGGTGCCGGGTCGTGATGGCCAGCAGCACGGCGATGGCGACGATGGCGAGCAGGGCGGCGGTTTGGAAGGCGCTGATGATCGAGGCGGCGCTGCCGGTGATGATCACGGCCGAGCCGCCGGCGTCCGGCGCGACGCTCTGGACCTCGTGCACGAACAGCTCCAGCCCGTCCGGACTGCGCGCGACGGCGAGCTTGGGCGAGACCTCGATCTTGGCGCGGCCATCGGGCAACACCCATTCGCGCCGGATGGAGTCCGGCACGTCGGCTTGCGTCACCGGGGTCGCGTCGAGGGCGGCGCGCAGCCGATCGAGCTGCAGCGGCAGGAAGCGGGTCAGCGCCTGATTGGTCGCCAGCAGGACCGCATCGGAGACGTCGGACAGGCGCTGCAAGTCGCCGATGAGGGGCAGCACCGGGCTATTGGCCGGCAGTTTCGGCTTGACCGCGAGCAGGGCGGCGGCGGCCTTGCGCACAGCGGCGCGCAGCGCGGCGGCATCGGGCGGAGCGGGCAGCGCCGGCGCCGCCAAGGTTGTCCGCAACACGCTCGCGGCGTCCTCGAGCAGCGGCAATTTCTCGGCTTGATCCTCCGGGACGAAGCTGCCGAGCCAGAGGACGCTGTCGGCGGTCGGCAATGTCGAGAGCCGCTCGACGAGCGGGCGGGCGGCGTCGAGCGACGGGGCGAGGATGTCGACCGAGTACGGGTTGGTCACCGGATCATCGAGCAGGTCGTTCAGCGTGCGGACCGCCTCCGAATTCGGATCCTTGGTGTGCAGCGGGTCGCTGTCGAAGTCGAGGGCGGGCAACAGGGCCATGCCGAGCGCGGCGAGACCGGCGAAGATCAGCACGACGGGGCGGTGCCAGCGATGCAGGATCGGGTCCAGCGGGCGCAACCAGGCCAATCCGACTTC
>CAZZVQ010000056.1:0-31103 GCA_964657565.1 uncultured Acetobacteraceae bacterium | reverse complement strand
GCTTCAGCCCACCACAAGGCGGCCAACCGCGTGAGGAGATGCGCCGCAATGCTGACTGCCGCGGTCGCGCTCGGGGGATGTTCGCTCGGCCCGGACTTCCTGCGGCCGCGGGTCGACGTGCCCGGCAGCTTCACCGCCACCACCGAGACCGCCGCGGCCGCCTGGCCGGCGCAGGGCTGGTGGTCGAACTTCCGCTCGCCCGAACTCGACGGCCTGATCAACCGCGCCCGGATCTACAACAACGATCTGGACGCGGCCGTCGCCCGGGTCATCCAGGCCGACGCGCAGGTGCGGGTGAGCGGCGCGCCGCTGCTGCCGAGCGTCAATGGCACGGCTGGAGCCTCCTACGATCGCAGCGGCGTCGGCTCGAGCTCGCGCGGATTTTCGACCGGGTCGGGCGGCAAATACTTCGACAGTCGGAGCTACAATGTCGGGCTGCAGGCGAGCTACGACCTCGACCTGTTCGGCCGCAACCGCGCCTTGCTGGCGGCGGCCAAGGCCACCGCGGTGGCGACGCGGTATGATCAGGAGACCGTGGCCCTCTCCGTCGTCAGCTCGGTCGCCTCCACCTACTTCCAGCTGCTGTCCGCGCAGGACCGGTTGCGGGTCGCCGAGCGCAACCTGCGCAGCGCCGAGCAGATCCTGGGCGCCTATCGGGCGCGGCTGACGGCCGGCACCGCCAACCTGCTGGACGTGTCGCAGCAGGAGGCGCTGGTGGCGGGGCAACGGGCGTCGTTGCCGGCGCTGCGCAACACGATCGAGCAGAACCGGCTGGCACTCGGCATCCTGGTTGGGCTGCCGCCGGAACGGCTGGACATCAAGGGCGGCTCGCTCGAGGAGCTGCCGTTGCCGATGGTCGCGCCGGGTCTGCCGAGCGGGCTGCTGGCGCGGCGGCCCGACGTGGCCTACGCCGAGGCGCAGCTGCGGGCGCAGAACGCCAACATCACCGCCGCGCGCGCCGCCTTCTACCCCGACATCTCGCTCACCGCCTCGGGCGGCCTGACCAGTGCCGCGCTGTCGACGCTGACCGGGCCGGGCACGCTCGTCGCCCAGCTCGCGGCGTCGCTGACGCAGCCGATCTTCGACAACGGCTTGCGCACCGGCCAGCTCGAGGCCAGCAAGGGCCGCTATGCCGAACTCATCGCCAACTATCGGCAGGCGGTGCTGCAGGCGTTCACCGACGTGGAGCAGTCGCTCACCGGGCTGCGATTGCTGACCGAGCAGGAGCGGCTGGAGCGGGTCGCGCTCGGCGTCGCGCAGCGTTCGGCCGATATCGCCAATGCGCAGCTGCAGGCCGGGACGATCGACATCATCACGTCGCTGAACACGCAGACCACACTCTATAATGATCTCGACTTGGTGGCGCAGATCCGTCTCTCCAGATTTCAATACCTGCTTAATCTCTACAAGGCATTAGGTGGTGGCTTCACCGTCGATGGAGGCATCGTTTGAAACGCGCTCGGGTCGTGCCCACCCTGGTGGTACTGGTGCTGCTCGGCTCGGTGGCCGGGGGCGGCTATTGGTGGTGGCACACCCACTCCCAAGCCACGGAGCAGGTGGCCCAGCGTGGCGGCGGCCGGGGCCGGCGCAGCGGCGGCGATCCGAGCACGCCGGTGCCGGTGTTGGCGGCGCAGAGCGAGAAGAAGGACGTGCCGATCTATCTCGACGCGCTCGGGACCGTGCAGGCGTTCAGCCTGGTGTCGATCCGCGCCATGGTGGACGGGCCGCTCGTCGAGGTGCGGTTCAAGGAGGGCCAGGATGTGAAGGCCGGCGACGTGCTGGCCCGGATCGACCCCCGCCCGTTGCAGGCCTCGCTCGACGCCGCCGTCGCCAAGAAGCAGCAGGACGAGGCCAACCTGGCCAATGCCAGGCTCGACGCCGCCCGCTACGCCAAGCTGGTCGCCTCCAACTACAGCAGCGCCCAGCAATCCGACACCGCGCGCTCCCAGGTCTCGCAGCTCGAGGCGCAAGTGCGCGGCGACCAGGCGCAGATCGACACCGCGCGGACCCAGCTCGGCTACGCGACGATCACGGCGTCCAATGACGGCCGGGTCGGGCTGCGGCAGGTGGATGTCGGCAACATCGTCCACTCGGCCGATGTGACGCCCATCACCGTGCTGACCCAGTTGCAGCCGATCTCGGTGGTCTTCACCCTGCCGCAGCAGGCGCTGCCGCAGGTGGCGCGGGCGATGGAGAGCGGCACGCCGGAGGTGCTGGCGGTGCGCGCCGGGGCAACCAGCATCGAGGACGCGACGGTCATCGACCGGGGCACGCTGGCCGTGCTGGACAACCAGGTCGACCCGGCGACCGGCACGATCAAGCTGAAAGCCACCTTCCCGAACGCCAAGCTGAGACTATGGCCCGGCGGCTTCGTCGACGTCCGGATGCTCGCGGCCACCGAGCAGGGGGTGATCACCGTGCCGACGGCGGCGGTGCAGCGGGGACCGCAGGGGCCTTATGTCTTCGTCATCAAGAACGGCGACGCCGCCGAACGCCGTCCGGTCAAGCTGGGCCATGAAGATGACCAGACCAGCATCGTGGTCGGTGGCCTCGCCGTCGGCGAGCAGGTGGTGATCGACGGGGCGCAACGGGTGACGGATGGTGGCAAGGTGGCGGTCGCCGGCCCCGACGGCAACGCACCCGACGCGGTCCCCGTGCGCGAGCGCGGGGCACCCGGGACGGCGCAGCGCCGCACCCGCACGCGGCCGAACACATGAGGAAGGCCTGATCGATGCTCACTCTTTATTATGCGCCGCAGACGCGAGCGACCGGGGTCCGTATCCTGCTGGAGGAACTCGGCGCCGACTACGACCTGCACGTGATGAACATCCGCCGCGAGGAGCAGCGCACGCCGGATTTCCTCGCCATCAACCCGCTCGGCAAAGTGCCGACGATCGTGCATGACGGCGCGGTCGTCACCGAACAGGCGGCGATCTATCAATATCTGGCCGACGCATTTCCCGAGCGCGGCCTCGCCCCCGCGATCGGCGACGCGCTGCGCGGCCCCTATCTGCGTTGGCTGGCGTTCTACGGATCGAGCTTCGAGCCGGCGATGGTCGACAAGTATCTACAGCGGGACGGCGGTAACGCGATGATGTCGCCGTATGGGTCCGTCGATGCGGTCATCGACGCGCTCGAGGCGCAACTCGCGACGGGCCCATTCATGCTGGGCGCGCGCCTGACCGCGGCGGATATCCTGTGGGGCACCGCGCTGGGCTGGATGCTGCAATTCAAGCTGCTGCCGGAGCGGCCGGCCTTTACCGCTTATGCCGGGCGTATCGCGGGCCGGGCTGCCGCGCGCAAGGTGGCTGAAGAGGACGCCGCGCTGGCCGCGATGCAACAAGCTTGAACATCTCGGCGCCGTTCATCGCGCGCCCGATCGCGACGTCGCTGCTGGCCGTCGCGGTGTTGCTGTCCGGCATCCTCGGCTACCGGGCGCTGCCCGTCTCGGCGCTGCCCTCGGTCGACTTCCCGACCATCCAGGTCACCACCCAGCTTCCCGGCGCGGGGCCGGAGACGGTGGCGACGCTGATCACCGCCTCGCTGGAGCGGCAGTTCGGCCAGATCACCGGGCTGCAGTCGATGACGTCGACGAGCAGCCAGGGCACCAGCCAGATCACGCTGACCTTCACCCTGAACCGAAAGATGGACAGCGCCGCGCAGGACGTGCAGGCCGCCATCAACGCCTCGGCCGGCACGCTGCCGAGCACCCTGCCCTACCCGCCGGTCTATTCGAAGGTGAACCCCGCCGACGCGCCGATCCTCTCGCTTGCGCTGACGTCGGACGCCATCCCGATCGACAAGATCAGCGACGCCGCCGACACCATCCTGCAGCCGAAGCTCAGCCAGATCGACGGCGTCGGCAAGGTGACCGTGCAGGGCGGCCTGCGCCCCGCCATCCGCGTCCGCGTCGACCCGGCCCGCGTCGCCGCCTACGGCCTGGCGCTGGAGGACGTGCGCAACGCGGTCGCCGCGGCCAACGTGAATGGGGCCAAGGGCGGGTTCGACGGGACGCGGCAGTCCTACGCGGTCGGGGCCAACGACCAGCTGCTGTCGCCCGACCAGTACAACGCGCTCGTCGTCTCCTATAAGAATGGCGCCCCGGTGCGGCTGTCCGATGTCGGCAGCGTGGTCGGCGGCGTCGAGAACGACCGCGTCGCCGGCTGGTACAACGGCAAGCCCGCCGTCATCCTCGACATCCAACGCCAGCCCGGCGCCAACATCGTCGCCACCGTCGCCGCCATCCGCGACGCGCTGCCGGCCCTGCAGCGCTCGATCCCGGCGCAAGTGACCATGCAGGCCGTCACCGACCGCACCGAGACCATCCGCGCCTCGGTCGAGGACGTCGAGTTCACCCTCGTCCTGGCGATCGGGCTGGTCGTGTTCGTGATCTACCTGTTCCTGCGCAGCGCCCGGGCCACGCTGATCCCCGCCGTCGCCCTGCCGCTCTCGCTGATCGGCACGTTCGGCGTCATGGCGCTGTGCGGCTACAGCCTCGACAACCTCAGCCTCATGGCGCTGACGGTGGCGACCGGGTTCGTGGTCGACGACGCCATCGTCATGATCGAGAACGTGGTCCGCTACATCGAGGAAGGCTACTCCCCGCTCGAGGCCGCCTATCGCGGCGCGCGGCAGATCGGCTTCACCATCGTGTCGCTGACCGTCTCGCTGGTGGCGGTGTTCATCCCGCTGCTGTTCATGACCGGCGTGGTCGGGCGGCTGTTCAACGAGTTCGCCGTCGTGCTCAGCACGTCGGTGATCGTCTCGGCCGTGGTGTCGTTGACGCTGACGCCGATGATGTGCGGCCGGCTGCTGCGGCGCGAGGAGAAGCCGAGCCGGCTGACCCGCTGGTTCGAGCGCGGGTTCGACTGGTCGGCGCGCTTCTATCACCGCACCCTGATGGTGGCGCTGCGGTTCCAGGGCATCACGCTGCTGGTCGCCGTGGCGACGCTGTTCGGCACGGTCGGGCTGTATCTCGTCATCCCGAAAGGCTTCCTGCCGCAGCAGGATACCGGCGTGGTCATCGCGGTGACCGAGGCGGCGCAGAGCGCGTCGATCCCGCGCATGCAGGTGCTGCAGACGCGTCTGGCCGAGATCGCCCGGCAGGACCCGGCGGTGGCCGGCGTGGCGTCGTTCGTGGGGGCCGGGTCGATCAACGCGACGCCGAACACCGGACGGCTGACCATCGCGCTGAAGCCGCGCCCCGAGCGCGACACCGTGCAGGTGGTGATCGCCCGCTTGCAGCAGGCGATGGCCGACGCGCCCGGCATGAGCGTCTTCATGCAGCCGGTGCAGGACATCCAGATCGGCACCCGCATCAGCCGGACCCAGTTCCAATACACCCTGCTCGACACCGACGCGGTCGAACTGAACCTCTGGGCGCCCCGCCTGCTCGAGCGCCTCGCTCAGGTAGCCGATCTCCAGGACGTCGCGACCGACCAGCAGACGGAGGGTTTCGCGCTGCGCATCAACGTCGACCGGGATTCCGCGATGCGGCTCGGGGTGACGATGCAGGCGGTGCAGGACACGCTGTATGACGCGTTCGGCCAGCGCCAGGTCAGCACGATCTTCAGCCAGGCGAACCAGTATCGCGTGGTGCTGGAGTCCAACCCGAACTGGCAGGGCGATCCGCTCTCGCTCGAACGGCTGCGGGTGCCGGGTCTGAACGGCGCGCAGGTGCCGCTGTCGACCATCGCGCATCTCGAACGCGGCATCGCCCCGCTGGCCATCACGCACCAGGCGCAGTTCCCGTCGGTGACGATCAGCTTCAACCTGGCCGAGGGCGCCAGCCTGAGCCATGCCGTCGACGCGGTGGCCAAGGCCGAGCGCGACATCGGCATGCCGCCGACGATCGTGGGCAGCTATTCCGGCGACGCGGCGGAGTTCCAGACCAGCCTGGCCAGCGAGCCCTGGCTGATCCTGGCGGCGGTGGTGGTGATCTACATCGTGCTCGGGGTGCTGTACGAGAGCACGATCCACCCGATCACCATCCTGTCCACGCTGCCGTCGGCGGGCATCGGGGCGCTGGTGGCGCTGATGTTGGCCGGGCAGGATTTGTCGATCGTCGTGCTGGTGGGCATCGTGCTGCTGATGGGCATTGTGAAGAAGAACGCGATCATCATGATCGACTTTGCGCTCGAGGCCGAGCGCGAGCGCGGCATGACCCCGCGCCAGGCGATCGAGGCCGCCTGCCTGCTGCGCTACCGGCCCATCATGATGACGACCGCCGCCGCGTTGCTGGGCGCGTTGCCGCTGATGCTGGAGCACGGGACCGGGTCGGAGTTGCGCTATCCGCTGGGCGTGACCATCGTCGGCGGCCTGCTGCTGTCGCAGGCGCTGACGCTCTACACGACGCCGGTGATCTACCTGTTCTTCGAGCGGCTGCGCTTGCGCTTCGTCGGCGCCCCACGCCCGTTGGCGGCAGAGTGAGCGCGACCAGGCCACCGCAAGCCCTCGTCACCCCCGGACTTGATCCGGGGGTCCACGGGCGGGCACGCACGCGCTTGACGTCGGGGATCCCCGGGTCAAGCCCGGGGATGACGAAGGGTGTGTGGATTTCGAGGGCACCCGCGCGATGAACGTCTCCGCTCCGTTCATCCGCCGCCCGATCGCGACGATCCTGCTCGCGGTGGGTATCCTGCTGATCGGCATCGTCGCCGTCCGCTTCCTGCCGGTCGCACCGCTGCCCAGCGTCGATATCCCGACCATCGTCGTCTTCGCCGGCCGGCCCGGCGCGGACCCCGAGACCATGGCCGCCAGCATCGCCGCCCCACTGGAGCGCCGGCTCGGCGAGATCCCCGGCGTGTCGGAACTGACCAGCACCAGCAGCACCGGCAGCACCTCGATCGTCATCCAGTTCGACATCGACCGCGACCTCGAAGGCGCCGCGCACGACGTGCAGGCCGCCATCAACGCCGCCACGACGGACCTGCCGGCCGACCTGCCGACCCGGCCGTACTACCGCAAGTTCAACCCGGCCGAGATCCCCGTCCTGACGCTGTCGCTCACCAGCGACCGGCTGACGACCGCGCAACTCTACGATTCCGCCGACACGATCCTGGCGCAGCGCCTCAGCCAGGTCGACGGCGTCAGCCAGGTCACCGTCAACGGCGCCGAGAAGCCCGCCGTGCGCGTGCGGCTCAACCCGGCCGCGCTGAAAGCCGCCGGGCTGTCGAGCCAGGACATCTACACCACCATCCGCGCCGCGAATGTGAATGGCGCCACCGGCGAGATCCAGGGGCCGGAGCGGTCCGAGATGATCATGCTGAACGGGCAGATCGGGCAGGCCGAGGACTACGCCAACCTGGTGCTCAAGACGAGCAACGGCGCCGTCGTGCGCCTCGGCGACATCGCGACCGTCACCAACAGCGTCGCCAACACCAAGCTGGCGGCCTGGCAGGGCACGCATCCGGCGATCCTGCTGACCATCACCAAGGCGGCCGGCGCCAACGTGATCGACACGGTCGACCGGGTGAAGGAGGCGTTGCCGCAACTGCTGGCCTGGATGCCGCCGGACATCAGGGTCAGCTTCCTGTCGGACCGCACCGCGACGATCCGCGGGAGCGTCGGCCATGTGGAGCAATCGCTGCTGATCAGCGTCGCGCTGGTGCTGATGGTGGTGGCGATCTTCATGCGCCGGCTGATCCCGACGATGGCGGCCGCCGTCACGGTGCCGCTCAGCATCTCGGGTACGCTGGGGGCGATGTATCTGCTGGGCTACAGCCTCAACAATTTCTCGCTCATGGCGCTGACGATCTCGGTCGGCTTCGTGGTCGACGATGCCATCGTCATGATCGAGAACATCTACCGGTTCCAGGAGCGCGGCATGACCCCGCTCCAAGCCGCAATCGCCGGGGCGCGGCAGATCGGCTTCACGGTCATCTCGATCAGCATCTCGCTGGTCGCGGTGTTCATCCCGATCATCTTCATGGGCGGCCTGCTCGGGCGGCTGTTCCACGAATTCGCGATGGTGCTGACGGTCGCCATCGCCGTCTCGGCCGCCGTGTCGCTGACGTTGACGCCGATGATGTGCGGGCGCTTCGTCACCCATTCGGAGCCGCCGACCGGGCTGTGGGGTGCGGTCGACCGGCGCATCGACGGCGTGTTCCGCGCGCTGCAGAACGGCTATGGGCGGAGCCTCACGGTGGCGCTGCGCTGGCGCAAGACGATGCTGCTCGTCACCCTCGCGGTGCTGGCCGGCACGATCGCGCTCTACAAGGTGGTGCCGAAGGGCTTCATGCCGATCCAGGACACCGGGCTGCTGCAGGGCTTCACCCTGGCCAGCCCGGATATCAGCTTCGACGCGATGGCCGAGCGGCAGAAGCGCGTCGTCCAGGTCCTGCTCGACGACCCGGCCGTCGCGGATGTGTCCAGCACGATCGGCGTCACCTCCGGGTGGTCCAGCGTCAACCGCGGCCAGCTCGGCATCGACCTCAAGCCGCTCGACGAGCGCAAAATCAGCAGCGAGGAGGTCATCGCCCGCCTGCGGCCGAAGCTGATGCAGATGGCGGGGATCCAAACCATCATGTGGTCGGCGCAGGATCTGCGCGGCGGCGGCAGTTCGGGCGGGACCGGGTTCCAGTTCGTGATGCTCGATCAGAACATTGAGGAATTGCGCCGCTGGACCAGCAAGCTCGAGGACGCGCTGCGGGACGCGCCGGGGATCGAGGATGTCAGCAGCGATCAGGACAAGGCGGGACCGCAGGCCAATGTGGTGATCGACCGCGATGCGGCGGCCCGGCTCGGTGTCTCCGTCAGCGCGATCGATTCCGCACTCAACAATGCCTACGCCCAGCGCCAAGTCTCGATCATCTACACGCAACGCAACCAATACCGGGTCGTGTTGGAGACACTGCCGAGCCTGCAGACGGATCCGCTGCAGCTCGACCGGGTCTATGTGCCAGGGACCAACGGGGCGCAGGTCCCGATCGGCAGCGTCACCAAGCTCGAGCGCGACACCTCGCCGCTCGCGGTGCGCCACCGTAGCCAGTTCCCGGCCGCCAATATCAGCTTCAACCTCAAGCCCGGCATGAGCCAGGGCGACGCGATCGACCTCGTCAGCCAGACGGCACTGAAGCTGCGCATGCCGAACACGATCCGCACCGATTTCGCCGGCAACGCCAAGTTCCTGCAGCAATCGCTCTCGAGCCAGCCGATGCTGATCATGGCGGCGATCCTGACGATCTACATCGTGCTCGGCGTGCTCTACGAGAGCCTGCTGCATCCGCTGACGATCCTGTCGACACTGCCCTCGGCCGGCATGGGGGCGCTGCTGGCGGTTTTGGCGACCGGCGGGGAGATGGGCGTATTGACGATCATCGGCATCGTGCTGCTGATGGGCATCGTCAAGAAGAACGCGATCATGCTGGTCGACTTCGCGCTCGAGGCGGAGCGCGAGGGCGGCATGACGCCGGAGGAGGCGATCCGGGCCGCCGCGATCGAGCGGTTCCGCCCGATCATCATGACGACCTTGGCCGCGCTGTTCGGCGCCGTGCCGCTGATCCTGACGGGCGGCGTCGGCTGGGAGTTCCGCCAGCCGCTGGGCATTTCGGTCGTGGGCGGCCTGATCGTCTCGCAGGCGCTGACGCTCTACACGACGCCGGTCATCTATCTCGCGCTGGAGCGCCTGACCCATAAGCGCCGCGCCAAGATCAGGACGCTCGAACCGGCCGAGTGAACGTCATGAGTTCCCTGTGGACAGGCCACGGACAAGCCACCATCTTCCGCTAAAGATTTGGGGGAGCGTTCATCATGCTGACACGTCGGGGCACTATCGCAGGCGTGGCTGCGGCCGGGATCGGCGCGGCGATGCGGCCCGCGCGCGCCCAGGCCAAGGGCCTCGTCGCCATCGCCATGCCGACCAAGGTGTCGGCCCGCTGGATCGCGGATGGGGACAACATCGTCAAAGTGTTGAAGTCGCGCGGCTACGACACCGACCTGCAATACGGCGAGGACGATGTGCCGAACCAGGTCGCGCAGATCGAGAACATGATCACCAAGGGCTGCAAGGTGCTGGTCATCGCCGCCATCGACGGCAGCACGCTGACCGAGGTGCTGAACCAGGCCAAGCGCAACAACATCAAGGTGATCGCCTACGACCGGCTGATCCGCAACTCGCCGAACGTCGACTATTACGCGACGTTCGACAACTTCCAGGTCGGCGTCGAACAGGCGCAGTCGCTGCTGCAGGGCCTGGCCGGGCGTAAGAGCAATGGGACCCAGAACATCGAGCTGTTCGGCGGCTCGTCGGACGATAACAACGCGTACTTCTTCTACGACGGCGCGATGTCGGTGCTGCAGCCGCTGATCGACCAGAAGAAGCTCGCGATCCCGAGCGGGCAGATGGGCATGGACAAGGTCTCGACGCTGCGCTGGGACGGCGCGACCGCGCAGGCGCGCATGGACAACCTGCTGAGCGCCTTTTACGGCAACCGCCAGCTCGACGCCGTGCTATCGCCCTATGACGGCATTTCGATCGGCATCATCTCGTCGGTCCGCGGCGTCGGCTACGGCAGCGCCGACCTGCAGATGCCGATCATCTCCGGCCAGGATTGCGAGGTGCCGTCGGTCAAGGCGATCATCCGGGGCGACCAGTACGCCACCATCTTCAAGGATACCCGCGACCTGGCCAAGGTGACCGCCGACATGGTCGACGCATTGCTATCGGGCAAGACGGTCGAGGTGAACGACACCAAGAGCTACAACAATGGCGTCAAGGTGGTGCCGTCGTACCTGCTCAAGCCGGTGATCGTGACGAAGGAGAACTGGAAGCCGGTGTTGGTGGACAGCGGCTACTACAAGCTCAGCCAGATCCAGTAATATCGTGACCGACGGATCATCTTCGCCCGTCATTGCCGGGCTTGACCCGGTAATCCAGGCCGTCAAGCACTTCGGTGAGACGCGTTGGGTGGGCGGCACCGTGGACCCCCGGGTCAAGCCCGGGGGTGAAGACGTACGATGACCGATCTGCTCGAGATGCGCTCGATCGGCAAGCGCTTCGGGCCGGTCACTGCACTGGCCGAGGTGAACCTCTCGGTCAGGGCCGGCGAGATCCACGCCGTGGTCGGCGAGAACGGCGCGGGGAAGTCGACGCTGATGAAGGTGCTGAGCGGGGTCTACCCCGCCGGCAGCTATGACGGCACCATCCGGTTCGAGGGGCAGGAGCGGCAGTTCCGCTCCATCCGCGACAGCGAGGCGCTGGGGATCATCATCATCCACCAGGAGCTGGCGCTGATCCCGTTGCTCTCGATCGCGGAGAACGTGTTCCTCGCCAATCCGCCGTCCCGCTTCGGCGTGATCGATCGCAGCGCCGCCTACACGCGCACCAAGGCGCTGCTCGAACAGGTCGGCCTCGCCGAGACGCCGGACACCATCGTCGGCGAGCTCGGCATCGGCAAGCAGCAGCTGGTCGAGATCGCCAAGGCGCTGTCCAAGGAAGTCCGCCTGCTGATCCTCGACGAGCCCACCGCCAGCCTCAACGAGCGCGACAGCGCCGCGCTGCTGCGGCTGCTGGCCGAGTTCCGCGCGCGCGGCATCTCGTCGATCCTGATCTCGCACAAGCTGAACGAGATCTCGACCGTGGCCGACCGCATCACCGTGCTGCGCGACGGGCGGACCGTCGAGACGATCGACTGCACCGACGGCCCGGTGCCGGAGGACCGGATCATCCGCGGCATGGTCAACCGCGACATGGACCACCGCTTCCCGCCGCACGACCCGGCGATCGGCGCCGAGGTGTTCCGCGTCGAGCACTGGTCGGCCTGGCACCCGCTGTACAAGGAGCGCCAGGTCGTCCGCGACGTGGATTTCCATGTGCGCCGCGGTGAGATCGTGGGGATCGCCGGGCTGATGGGCGCGGGGCGGACGGAGTTCGCCATGAGCGTGTTCGGGCGCGCTTGGGGGAGCAAGGTGAGCGGGACCGCGTGGATGGACGGCAAGCCGGTCGATCTGTCGACCGTGCCGCGGGCCATCGCGGCCGGGCTGGCCTATGTGACGGAGGATCGCAAGCAACTCGGGCTGCTGCTCGGCGACGACGTGCGCAAGAACGTCGTGCTGGCCAACCTGCCCGGCGTGGCGCGGCATGGGGTGCTGGACGACATGGCCGAGCTCGGGGTGGCCGACCGGTTCCGCGGCCAGATGCGCATCCGCTGCCACGACGTGTATCAGCAATCCGGCACCCTCTCCGGCGGCAACCAGCAGAAGGTGGTGCTGTCGAAATGGCTGTTTTCCAAGCCGCAGGTGCTGATCCTCGACGAGCCGACGCGCGGCATCGACGTCGGGGCCAAATATGAGATCTACCAGATCATCAATGCGCTGGCCGACGAGGGGAAGGGTGTCGTCGTGATCTCGTCGGAGATGCCGGAGCTGCTCGGGCTGTGCGACCGGATCTGCGTGATGAACGAGGGGCGGTTCGTGGCCGAGATGACGCGGGCCGAGGCGTCGCAGGAAGCGATCATGCGGGCGATCATGCAATCGGTCCGCATTTTGGAGGAAGCCGAGGCATGAGCGAGATCACGGCCGCGCCGGTCGCCAAGGCGGCGCATGCCAGCTTCGTCAAGGCGACGCTGCGGCAATACGGCATGCTGCTGTCGCTGGTCGCGATCATGGCGTTCTTCGAGTTCGCCACCAACGGGACGCTGCTGCGCCCGCTCAACCTGACCAACCTCGTGCTGCAGAACAGCTACATCGCCATCATGGCGCTCGGCATGCTGCTGGTGATCGTTACCGGGCATATCGACCTGTCGGTGGGGTCGGTATCGGGGTTCGTGGGCGCGCTGGCGGCGGTGATGCTGGTGCAGTGGGAGATGCCGATCGTGCCGGCGGCGCTGCTCTGCCTGGCGGCCGGCGGGCTGATCGGGGCGGCGCAGGGGGCATTCGTTGCCTATGTGAAGATCCCGTCCTTCATCGTCACGCTGGCGGGCATGCTGGTGTTCCGCGGCCTGATGCTGGCGGTGTTGGGCGGGCAGTCGGTGGGACCGTTCCCGGTCGAGTTCAACCGGCTGTCCTCCGGGTTCCTGCCGGAGTTCCTGCCCGTCACGGCCGGGGTGCGGGTGTCGTCGCTGCTGCTCGGCGTGTTCGTTGGCGCCGTGCTGGTTTGGAGCAGCAGCCGGACCCGGTCGCGACAGGAGCGGCACGGGCTGGAGACCGAGCCGTTCGTGCTGTTCGCGGGCAAGAACCTACTGCTGTTCGGCGGCGTGGTGGCGCTGACCTGGTTGATCGTCTCGTATCGCGGCCTGCCGAATGTGCTCGTCATCATGGCGGTGCTGATCGCGGCATATGCGTTCGTCACCACGCGGACCACCGTCGGGCGGCAGATCTATGCGGTCGGCGGCAACGAGAAGGCGGCACGGCTGTCGGGGATCAAGACGGAGCGGCTGACGTTCCTGACCTTCGTCAACATGGGCGTGCTGGCGGCGCTGGCCGGGCTGATCTTCGCCGCGCGGCTGAACACGGCGACGCCGAAGGCCGGGACCGGGTTCGAGCTGGACGTGATCGCCGCCTGCTTCATCGGCGGCGCCTCGGCCTATGGCGGCGTGGGGCTCGTCTCCGGGGCGGTGATCGGGGCGTTCATCATGGGCGTGATGAACAACGGCATGTCGATCATCGGGATCGGGGTGGATTACCAGCAGGTGATCAAGGGCTTGGTCCTGCTCGGCGCCGTCTGCGTGGACGTCTACAACCAGCGGCGGTGAGGCTCAGACATGCTGGCCGCCGCTGATGTGGATCTCGGCGCCGTTGATGTAGGAGGACGCGCTCGAGCACAGGAAATGGATGGTCTCGGCCACCTCCCGCGGCTCCCCCAGGCGCCCCATCGGCACCGTGTTGGCCACCAGCTCGTCGGTCCCCGGCGATAGGATCGACGTCTCGATCTCGCCCGGCGCGATCGCGTTGGCGCGCACGCCGCGCGGCCCGAACTCGTGGGCCAGCTCCCGCGTCAGCGCGGCCAGCCCGGCCTTGGACGCCGCGTAGGCCACGCCCGCGAACGGATGCACGCGTGAGCCGGCGATCGACGTCACGTTGACGATCGTTCCGCCCGCCGCCTCCAGCTCCGGCAGCAGTGCCCGGGCCAGGAGCGCGGTCGAGACCAGATTCACGTTTAGCACGCGCGTCCATGTCTGCGCGTCCGAGGCCAGGACCCCGAGCCGGGACCGCTCCGGTCCCTTGGGCGAGATGCCGGCGTTGTTGACCAGCGCGTGCAGCTGCCCGGCAGGCAGCCGCGACCGGACATCGGCGGCAAGACTGTCGATCGTCTCGAGGTCGGCCAGGTCGGCCTGGATGTGGCTCCAGCGCGCGGTGGGCCAGCGGCACTCCTCGGAGAACGGCTGCCGCGACACGGTCATGATTCTCCAGCCGCGTTCCTGGAATAGCTTGACCGTCGCGTGCCCGATGCCTCGGCTCGCGCCGGTCAGCAGCATGATTGGGTCGCCGTCTGCCATGGCACCATACCCTATAGAGGGTTGGCGGACACTCCAACCGGTTTGAGGGCGGCCCGGTGCTCGCGGAGCGCGCCGCTCACGGCGCCCGCCAGCTCGTCCTTGCGGAAAGGCTTGCGCAGGAAGTTCAACCCCGGCGCGATGGCATCCAGGTCCACGTAGCCCGACACGACCAGCACGGCGATCTCCGGCCGCGTGGCGGCCAAGCGTGCGGCGAGATCGGCACCGCTGAGGCCCGGCATCAGGTGGTCGGTGACGACCAAGTCGAACGGCTCCCCCTGGGTCAGCCGACGCTCCGCGAGCGAGCCGCTCTCGCACTCCTCCGTGGTGAAACCCAGCTCCTGCAGCAGAAGCGATGTCGTCGCACGGACCTGCTCGTGATCGTCGACGACCAGGACACGGCCAGTCGCGGCCGGTAGCCGGGCCTCACCCGCCGCGGTTGCCGACCACGAGATCATGTCGCCCGCGCGCAGAAAGAGATCGATCCGGGTCCCCAACCCGGGCTGGCTGTGGATGGTCAGCGCGCCGCCGAGCTGCATTGCCAGCCCATGCACCATCGAGAGGCCGAGACCGGTGCCCTTGCCGATGCCCTTGGTCGAGAAGAACGGCTCGATCGCCCGGGCAGCGATCTCCGGGTCCATGCCCGTCCCGTCATCGGTCACCGAGAGCCGCACGTAAGAGCCCTCCGGCAAGTCCGGATGACCCGGTGGGCGCTGGCTCGGTGCGACGGCGATGGTCAGGCGCCCGCCATCCGGCATCGCGTCGCGCGCGTTGACGCAGAGATTCAGGATGGCCATTTCGAGCTGGTTGACGTCGCCGATGGCTGGCGAGACGCCGCGCGCGACGTCGACGGTCACTCGGGTCTGCGGACCGGATGTGCTGGACACCAGCTCGGCCATGTTGGTGACGAGAGCGCCGACGTCGACGGGGCCGGGCTGCAGCGGCTGCCGCCGGGCGAACGCCAGCAGGCGCTGGACCAGCGTCTTGGCCCGCTCGGCCGATTGCAGAGCGCCGTTGATCAGCCGCTGCTCCCGCTCGCCGAGCCCACCGCGCCGGGTCAGCAGATCGAGGCTGCCGAGGATCGGGGTGAGGAGGTTGTTGAAATCATGCGCGACGCCGCCGGTGAGCTGACCGATGGCCTCCATCTTCTGCGACTGCCGCAGGGCGGCCTGCGCCTCTTCGCGCTCGGCGATGGCGGCCTCGACGCGCTGTTCGAGCGTCTCGTTCATCGCGTGCAATTGCCGCTCGAAGCTTCGCCGCTCGGTGACGTCACTGAATAGAACGCCGACCAAGCTCCCCGGCGCGCCACCGACGCGGAACGCGTAGGAATCGAACCAGCGCCCGCCAAGTTGGTTGGTCTGGCTTTCGAAGCGGACCGGCTCGCCGGTACGGGCAACCTCGTCAAAGCGATCGAACCAATGTTGCTCACGGTCTGGCACCAGATCGAGGATCCACTTGCCTTCGGCGTCAAACCACCCGGTGTGGCGGGCGAACGCCGCATTAACCTCGACGAAGCGGTAGTTCACCGGTGCTCCCGCCGGGTCGTATTTCATCTCGATGACACAGAAACCGGCGTCGATGCTGTCGAACAATTGCCGATAGCGCACCTCGCTTCGCGCCGAACTGGCCTGCGCATGCGCGAGCAGCTGGGCGTTGCTGGCCTCGAGCTGCCTGGCCTGGGAGTCGAGCTGCATCCGCAGGTCGGCACCATGCCGCTCCACCAGACGTAGCCGCTCGGCCCGCTCGCCCTCGAGCGCCATCAGCATGCGGCCGTCACGGAGAACCAGCCACAGCAGCGGCATGACGGTGAGAACCACGAGCAGCGCCATCGCCGCGGCGGGCTGCAGGCCGTCGGACCGGATCGCCCGCACCAGGACAAAGCCTAGGAAGGTCGGCACGAAGGCGTATAGCATCTGGCGCCGGGTCACCCTGCCGGCCAAGCCGGGACTGGCGAGCACCTGCGCCCAGCCGGCTTCGGGCTGGGATAGGATCAACGACGTCGACAGCACGAACAGGCCGACGGCGGTATTGACCGACATGGAGCGAAGTGGGGACAGGGTGCCGAGGTCGCCGGGACCGTAGGCGTAACAGACGAGGGCCAAGAACGCGATCAGGAAGACGATGGCGGCTGCGGCGTCGCGAAACCAAGTTGGGGGCCAGCGATAGGTGCGCCAGGTGAGGGCCGCGAGGAGGAGCAGCGACGATGCCGTGCCGAGCGACATGTGCGCCTCGCGGGCGCCCTTATCGCCGAAAAACTCGCCCACTGACGGGCTGACGAGGTCCTCGCCCGCCGCGACATGACTGACGAGCACGGCGATCGTCAGCGCGGCCGAGATCGAGACGATCAGCATGCGGGACCGCGGACCGATGCGTCGCAACGCCGATGCGGCGGCGAGGAGCATCATCACCAACGCGGTGACCATGGTCATCGGCTGCCATCCCGAAACGCCGGACGACAAAGGGCCGATGCCGGTGACCCGGCCGATCAGCCCGAGCGCCGGGATCAGGAACGCAATGAAAGCGAGCCATCGCGAGACGGTCCGGACGGACGAATTCCATGCGAGGACGCGGTCGGTCGAGTTCTCGAACACTGCGACTCCCTCGGCGGACCGGGATGATCCCGCGGGGCTCATACGATATTCGTTGCCTCGCCCGTATGTTAATAACAGCGTATTGTGAACGATCTGCTGAGGCGTGCGTGTTCCATCGCCCAGCTCCCGCGGCACCGTCTCCTCGGCCCGCAGCCCAGATAGTGCGCGCAGAGCGGACCCGCGACCACCTTGCGCAAATCCAGCACCCGGATGCCCTCGAGCGGGGTCATGCCCGGCCCGCGGCCAGCTTGGCGATCTCGAGCACGCGCCGCGCCTGCTTCAGATGCGGCATGTCGAGCATCATGCCGTCCAGCCCGACCACCCCGATCCCCGGGGATGCCGCGAAGGCGTCGACGACCCGCTGCGCATGCGCGACGTCGGCCGGGTCGGGGGTGAACGCTTCGTTGATGATGCTGACCTGGTCCGGATGGATCGCCAGCCGCCCGGTGAAGCCGGTCTGCCGGCTGGCCCGCGAGTCCGCCGCGAGCCCGGCAGCATCCCGGAAATCGGCGTAGAGCGTCTCCAACGGCTGCACCTCGGCGGCCACCGCACCGGCCAGGCACAACGAGCGCGCCATCTCGTAGGTGAACGCGTATCCGCCGCCCGGGGCCCGGTTCGTGCTGGCGCCCAGCGCCGCCGACAGGTCCTCGGCGCCCCAGGTCATGCCGACCAGCCGCGCGCTGCATCGCGCATAGCTGCCGAGCGTGAACACCGCGGCGGCGGTTTCGGTCGCCACCGGGATGATCTTCACCGACCCGGCCGGCACCCCCTCCCGCACCTCGAGCGCGCTCAGATAATGATCCAGCACCGCGACGTCCGCCCCGGATTCGGGCTTGGGCAGCATGATGCCGTCCGGCCGGCCGCCGACGATCGCCGCCAGATCGCGCAAGGCGAGCGGGGTCGACAGCGGGTTGATGCGCACCCAGAGCTGCCGGGTGGCCCGATCCGGATGCGCGTCGAGATAGGCGCGCACCAGCCCCCGCGCGGTCTCGGTCCGCTCCGCGGCGACGGAATCCTCGAGGTCGAGGATGAGCGCATCGGCCGGCGAGCCCGCTCCCTTCGCCAGTTTTCGCTCGCTATCCCCCGGCACGAACAACATCGATCGCAGCATATGCATTGCCCTCAGTAGGATGGCGGCAGGCGCGGCACCCCTTCGACAATATTGCTCAAGATGAGCTGCTCGAATCCTCGGAGCCCCCGCCTTTTCCAGGCAGTCCACTCCCGCTGCGCGCGCGGCGCAAGCCTATCGGCGATCTGGAAATGGTCGGGGCGAGAGGATTCGAACCTCCGGCCTCTTGCTCCCGAAGCAAGCGTACTACCAGGCTGTACTACGCCCCGACTGAGGCGCCGCGTATAGCCCCGGTGCTTGCCCCCGGCAAGGCCCGAACTTGCATCCCTCCTCGTGCGTTCGTTCGGTGTCACAGGGAGAGCGTTCATGAGCGAGAAGAAGCCCGAAGCCACCGACGCGGCCGTCACCGGCACTGTCGGCGCCCCCAATCCCAAGACCGGCAGCGCCGATGCTGCCCGCGGCGTTGGCGGCCACAGCAAGGATGCCAGCCACGAGCCGGGGGCGCCGGCCGGCTACGTGGAGAAGGGCAAACCCACCGGCGCCTGAGTGGCGACTTGAACCGCCCCGGGCAGTCGGTCCTCGACCGCCCGGGACGGGTCTACTGACGGGCGCGTGCCAGCCGGTCCCGATTCGCCGGCGCCGCGTCGCTTGCCAGATAGGGGCCGGGCTCATACCACTGCCGGCATGTTCGACCTGCCCAAGACGAGCGCGAATTATGCGCCGCTGTCGCCGCTCAGCTTCATCCGCCGGACGGCCGATGTCTTTCCAGATCGTGTCGCGATCGTGCATGGCGACCTGCGGCAGAGTTGGGCCGAGACCTACCAGCGTTGCCGCCGGCTGGCCTCGGCATTGTCGCGCCATGTGACGAAGGGCCAGACGGTCGCGGCCATGCTGCCGAACACGCCGGCGATGGTGGAGGCGCATTTCGGCGTGCCGATGGCTGGTGCGGTGCTCAACGCGCTCAACGTCCGGCTCGACGCCGAGACGATCGCCTACATCCTTGAGCATGGCGAAGCCCGGGTCGTGCTGGTCGACCGCGAGTTCGCAGGCGTGATGCGCCGGGCGCTCGATCTGCTTCCGGAGACCGCGCGGCCTATCGTCGTGGACGTGGAGGATGCGCTGGCGCCACCGGGCGAGCGCGTGGGGGCCATCACCTACGAAGAGTTCCTCGCCGGCGGTGACCCGGCCTTCGTATGGTCACCGCCTGCCGACGAGTGGGACGCGATCGCGCTCAATTACACGTCGGGCACCACCGGCAAGCCGAAGGGCGTCGTCTATCACCATCGCGGCGCCTACATGAACGCCGCCGGTAACGTGCTGACCTGGGCGATGCCGCACCACCCGGTCTATCTCTGGACCCTGCCGATGTTCCACTGCAACGGCTGGTGTTTTCCGTGGACGGTGGCGGCGATGGCGGGGACGCATGTGTGTCTGCGCCGGGTCGAGGCGGTGGCGATCCTGGACGCGCTGGACCGGCACGGGGTGACGCATCTGTGTGGCGCGCCGATCGTGATGGGCGCGGTGCTGAACCACCCGGGCGTGCAGAAGCGGCCGCATCCGGTGCGCATGATGACGGCGGGCGCGGCGCCACCGGCCGCGGTGCTCGAGGGCATGGAGCGGCTCGGCTTCGTGATTACGCATGTCTATGGGTTGACCGAGGTGTATGGCCCGGCGGCGGTGTGCGCCTGGCACGACGAGTGGGATGCGCTGCCCGACGAGAAGCGCGCTGCGATGAAGGCGCGGCAGGGCGTGGCCTATGCGGTGCAGGAGGCGGTCATCGTCGCCGACCCGGCCACGCTGGCGCCGGTGCCGCGCGACGGCAGGACGATGGGCGAGATCCTGATGCGCGGGAACATCACCATGAAGGGCTATTTGAAGAACCAGGCTGCCACGGACGAGGCGTTCGCCGGCGGGTGGTTCCATACCGGCGACCTCGCGGTCTGGCACCCGGACGGTTATGTCGAGATCCGCGACCGCTCGAAGGACATCATCATCAGTGGCGGCGAAAACATCTCCACCATCGAGGTCGAGGACGTCCTGTATCGGCATCCGGCGGTGCTGGAGGCTGCGGTCGTCGCCCGCCCGGATCCAAAGTGGGGCGAGACGCCGTGCGCGTTCGTAACGCTGCGGCCCGATGTTGAGGCAACGGCGGCGGAGATCATTGCGTTCTGTCGCGAACGGATGGCGCATTTCAAGGCGCCGCGCACCGTGGTGTTCGGACCGCTGCCCAAGACCAGCACCGGCAAGATGCAGAAATTCGCGCTGCGCGAGCAAGCGCGAGGCTTGGGAATGGAGACTTAGAATGCCGCAGCCCGACCACGTGACCGCGCTGGACGATGCCGACGAGAGTACGCTGCCCGAGGATTTGCAGCCGTATTTCCAGAAGTGCCGCGATAAGCTCGGCTTCGTGCCGAACGTGCTGCGCGCGTGGCTGGTGCGGCCGGAGAAGCTGCGCAATTTCATCAAGTTGTATGACGAGTTGATGCTGGGGCCGTCCGGCCTGTCGAAGCTCGAGCGCGAGATGATCGCCGTCGCGGTGTCGTCGTGGAACCGCTGCTATTACTGCCTGGTGGCGCACGGCGCGGCGGTGCGGAAGATCTCCGGCGACCCGCAACTGGGCGAGATGCTGGCGTTCAACTACCGCGTGGCGGAGTTGCCGACCCGGCAGCGCGCCATGCTGGACTTCGCCATCAAGCTAACCGAGGCGCCGCACGAGATCGCCGGAGCGGACCGCGATGGGCTGAGCCAGCACGGCTTTTCGGACGCGGACATCTTCGACATCTGCGAGGTGACCGGGTTCTTCAACTTCACCAACCGGGTCGCGCACGGGCTCGATATGATACCGAACCCGGAATATCATACGCTGGGACGTTAATCCGGGAAGCGCGGCAGGCGGTCGTCGCCGGGTGGGGCGTAGCGGCAGGCGTTCATCTGCATGGCAAGGAAGCCGTAATAGCCGCTGATCCCCACCAGATCGACCACGGCGGGCTTGCCGAAGCGTTGCTCCGCGCGGGCCCAGGTGTAGTCGGAGACACGCTTGAATTGATGCAGCTCGGTGGTGAAGTCGTACACGAGGGCTTCGTCACCGCTCATGCCGTCCGGCCGGCGGCCGTCGCGGATCGCGGCGATGATCGCGTCGGAGATGCCGACCTTGGCGGCGATCGGTGCGTGGGCATACCACTCGAAATCCTGCGACCAGTGCCGCGCGACGACCAGGATGACGAGCTCGGACAGCGTCGTGCCGATGCCGGAGTGATAGCGCAAATACTCGCCGACGGATTGGGCGAGCAGCATCAGCTTCGGCGAGTGCATCAACGCTTCGTACGGGCCGAACGGCTCGACGCCGCGGTGATCGCGAAAGGCGGCGGCGGCGGTGCGTTGGGCGTCATCGTAGTCTGCCGGCGGGATCGTCGGCAGCCGCGGTGACCCCATCCCTAGAACAGGCCGCTCAGGAACCCGGCGCGACGACGCTGGATGATCGGCGTGTCGCCGCTGTCGACGTCCTGGCCGAGGGCAGCGTTCTGGCGGATGCGCTGGGCCTCGCGCGCCGGGTCGAGGGCGGTGCCGGCGGGCGGCGTGGCGCGCCAGAACATCAGCCGGTCGGCAAAGCTGCGATTGGGCGCGTCGATCGCGGCCTCGCTGTTGACCTCGGCCCGGATGTCGGCCGGCGCGGGGCGTCCGGCGGCCACCACGAGGGCTTGCTGACCCCGGCTCGAGGCGCGCGGAGCCTGCGTGTTGAGCGAATCCGGCACCAGCGCCGCCTCGGCCTGCTGCGACCCGCTCAACTCCTGCGGACGCGACGCGCCGGGGCGCGGCGGCCGCAGCGTGAAGTCCGGCGGCATCGACAGCGGCGCGCGGGTGGTTACCTGAAATTCGTCTGGCGCGTCCCGCGTCAGGCCGAAGGTGCGGGTCAGCTCGTCGCCGCTGCATGCGGCAAGGCCGAGCACACTGGCCAGCACCGCAACACGATAATGTTTCCTCATGGGGCGGCTTCTACTGCCGCAAGCCCGGCGCCTGCAAGCTTGTCCGCTGCGGGCGCACGCCGTCGAGTATCAAAACTGCGACACCGCAGACGATCGCCGCGTCGGCCACGTTGAAAACATACCAGGAATAACCAAGGGCGTGGGCGTGGATGAAGTCGACCACGCGGCCGAACCGGACCCGGTCGATCACGTTACCGATGGCGCCGCCCGCGATGGCGCCAAGCGCGATGGTGACGAGCAGGCTCTCCGCCCTGCGCATCCAGACGAGCAGCGCCACCACGACGAGCAGCGCCACGCCGGCCAGGATATAGGTGCCCTCGACGCTGCCCTGCCGCAGCAGGCCGAATGTCACGCCGGGGTTCCAGACCATCGTCAGGCTCAGCACCGGCAGCACGTCGACCGAGCCGAGCGACGGCAGGTCGAGGATGTTCAGGACCCAGTATTTGCTCGCCTGATCCGCGGCGAGCACGATCGCCGCGGCCAGGAGTCCCCAGCGCATCATTCCGCGGCGACCTTGCGATCCGGCAGGCTGTCGACCACCGCCTCGCAGCGCATGCACACCGGGGCGTGTGACGGCCCCTGCCCTACTTCCGGCAGCACCCGCCAGCACCGGGCGCATTTCTCACCCGGCGCGCGCAGCACCAGCAAGGAGCCGGCGGGCTGCACGGCGGAGACGATGGCCACCTCGGCCCAGGTGTCCGCATCGAGCTGGTCGAGGAACTCCATCGGCAGTTCGAGAGCGGCCTGCAGCGAGGAGCCGATCCGCTTCTCCGCCCGCGCCTGTTCGAGCGCCGTCGTGGCCTGGCTGCGCATGGCGCGCAGGGCGGTCCAACGCTCGCCGAGGGCCTTGTCGAGCCAGGAGGCCGGGATGGCCGGGAAGCTTTGTAGATGGACGCTGCCGGTGTCGGACGGGAAGCGGTCCAGCCACGCTTCTTCGGCGGTGAAGCAGAGCACCGGGGCGAGCCAGGCGGTGAGGCAGCGATGCAAATGGTCCAGCACGGTCCGCACCGCCCGGCGGCGCAGGCTGTCGGCGGCGTCGCAATACAGCACGTCCTTGCGGACGTCGAAGTAGAAGGCGGACAGGTCGGCCGAGCAGAAGGCGTGCAGATCGGGATAGACGCCGGTCCAGTCATGCGTGGTCAGCGCGGCGCGGAGGCGGGCGTCGAACTCGGCCAAGCGGTGCAGCACCCAGCGCTCGAGTTCGGGCAGCTCGGCTTCGGGGAGACGCTCGCCGTCGTCGAACCCGTCGAGCCCGCCGAGCAGCCAGCGTAGGGTGTTGCGCAGGCGGCGGTAGAGCTCGGCCTGCTGCTTGAGGATCTCCGGGCCGATGCGGAGGTCTTCGTTGACGTCGGAGTTCATGGTCCACAGGCGCAGGATGTCGGCGCCCATCTTCTCGGTGACTTCCTGCGGCGCCGTCACGTTGCCGAGCGACTTGCTCATCTTGCGTCCGTTCTCGTCCAGCACGAAGCCGTGCGTCAGCACAGCTCGATACGGGGCGCGGCCGCGGGTGCCCACGGCCTCGAGCAGGCTCGACTGGAACCAGCCGCGATGCTGGTCGCTGCCTTCGAGGTAGAGGTCGGCTGGCCAGCCATCGCCGATCGCCTCCATGGCGAAGCTGTGGGTGCTGCCGCTCTCGAACCAGACGTCGACGATGTCCATGACCTGCTCGAACTCGTCCGGGTTGCGATCCGGGCCGAGGAAGCGGTCGGGCGCGCTGCTGTACCAGGCGTCGGCGCCCTCGGTCTCGAAGGCACTGACGATGCGTTCGAGGACGGCCGGGTCGCGCAGCGGCTCGCCGGTGCGGCGCTCGACGAAGACGGGGATCGGCACGCCCCAGGCGCGCTGGCGGCTGATGCACCAGTCGGGGCGGCTGGCGACCATGCTGGCGAGGCGGGTGCGGCCGGCTTCGGGGATGAAGGTCGTCTCCGCGATGGCGGCGAGCGCCTTGGTGCGGATCTGGCCGTCGCCGTCGAGGGCGATGAACCATTGCGGGGTGGCGCGGTAGATGACCGGGGCCTTGCTGCGCCAGCTATGCGGATAGCTGTGCAGCAGCGTGCCGCGCGCGAGCAGGCCGCCGGCGGCTTCGACCGCGTCGGCGACGGGCTTGGACGCCTTGAACACGTGGGTGCCGGCGAAGAGCGGCACCCAGGCCGAGTAGGTGCCGTCGCCTTGGACCGTTTCCGGCACGTCGAGGCCGTATTCCTGGCCGAGCACGAAGTCCTCCACGCCATGCGACGGCGCGGTGTGGACGAGGCCGGTGCCCTGGTCGGTGGTGACGTAGTCGGCGGGCAGCAGGCGGACGTCGTGGTCGTAGCCTTGGCCGCGGAGCGGGTGGCGGGCGACGGTGCCCGCGAGCTGGTCGCCAGTGAAGACGTGCTCGACATGGTGGGTCGCGATGCCGGCGGCTTTGGTGACGTCGGGCAGCAAAGCGAGGGCGACGAGGATGCGCTCACCTTGTTGCGCGAGCGAGCCGTCGGCGACGCTGTCGACCCGGACCAGCGCGTAGTCGATGGCGGGGCCGTAGGCGATGGCGCGGTTGCCGGGGAGGGTCCAGGTGGTCGTGGTCCAGATGATGGCGGCGGCGCCTTCGAGGCGCGGGTCCGGAACGCTGGTGAACGGGAAGCGGACGAACACGGTGTCGCTGGTGCGGTCGTGGTACTCGACTTCGGCTTCGGCCAGCGCGGTTCTTTCGACCGGGCTCCACATGACGGGGCGGAGACCGCGGTAGAGGGCGCCGTTGAGCAGGAACTTGCCGATCTCGGCGGCAATGGCGGCTTCGGAGCCGAAATCGAAGGTGGCGTAGCGCCGCGCCCAGTCGCCCTCGACGCCGAGGCGCTTGAACTCGGCGGTCTGGACCTCGAGCCAATGCTGGCTGTAGCGGCGGCACTCGTCGCGGAAGTCGAGGATGGGGACGGCGTCCTTGTCGCGGCCGGATTTGCGGTATTCCTCCTCGACCTTCCACTCGATCGGCAGGCCGTGCGTGTCCCAGCCGGGGATGTACGGGACGTCCTCGCCGGCCATGCGATGGGCGCGCATGATAACATCCTTGAGGATGCGGTTCAGCGCGTGGCCGATATGCAGGTTGCCGTTGGAGTAGATGGGGCCGTCATGCAGCACGAAGCGCGGGCGGCCCCGCATGGCTTCGGCGGTGCGGTGCCAGAGGCCGACGCGCTGCCACCGCTCGAGCCAGTGCGGCTCGCGGGTGGGGAGGTCGCCGCGCATGGGGAAGCGCGTGGTGGGCAGGAAGACGGTCGATTTGTAGTCGGTAACGTCGGTCATGGCTCAATCCTGGACGGCTGTGGCGCGCAGCTCGGGTCCGGCCTCGTTCTACGGGGCCGGGGCGGTAATTCGCGCGGAGCGGGAGCGGACCATGGCGCGCTTATGCGGATGTGGGGCGGGCCGGGTCAAGCGGTTGTGGCGGGAGAGCCCGGTTCTATACAGGCCAACGCTCGGCGCGCGGCTTCCGCCAGAGCGGGGACGTTGAATCGTACAGCGTTCCAAAGCACGTGCAGCTCGATGTTATCGTAGGCGTGACGAAGTCGATTGCCCATGCCCCGGATGTCGCCCCAGGGTTGGTCCGGCATGAGTTCGGGGGCCATCGGACCAAGCCGATGCGCCGCTTCGCAAATACGTTCCACGCAACGTTCGACAGCATCGCGCAGCAACTCGTTCTCCGCGAGGCCCTCGCGGTCTGTCGTGCCGAGATGCCGCTTGATCCGATCGGCATTTTCGATGATGTCGCTGAGGCTGACAGCCGGGTCGTGCTTAGAAGGCACGCTGACAATCCCGATCGATAGCAACCCGAAGCCGCTCCTTGGAAATTGGCCCAGGGAGGAGGTCGACCTTGCGGCCGACGAGTTCGCCAAGCCGCCGTTCCAATGCACCGAGTTCGAACAACCCGATGCGAGCCTCCGGATCGAACTCGGCAAGCAGATCGACGTCGCTGTTTGCGCCGGCCTCGCCACGAGCTACGGAACCGAATAGCGAGAGACGGCGGATCCCTGCGCGACGAAGGTCCGCCTCATGGGTGCGTAGCGTCTCGAGAACCCGTTCGGACGATGGCGAGGTGTTCATGGATGGGCATTGTAGCACAAGGGGGGTCAGTGAAGCTTGACCCTGGTGACAGGTTTGTTGCTGAAGGCGGCCGAGAGGGTGCGGAGGGCGACGCGGCTGGTGCCGTGGAGGGCGGCGAGATGCATCTTATAGAGTGAACGATACATCAGCCGGGCGAACATCCCCTCGACGAACATCGAGCGGCCGATCGCGAAGCCCATCAGGTTGCCGACCGTGCTGTACTTGCCCAGCGAGACCAATGAGCCGAAATCTCGGTATACGAACGGCGTCAACGGCTTGCCCGCCAGCCGCGCGGCGATCTGGGTGACCATGTGCGAGGCCATCTGGTGCGCCGCCTGCGCGCGCGGCGGCACCGGCGGGCCGCCGCCGGGTCGCGGGCAGGAGGCGCAGTCGCCGATCGCGAACACGTCGTCGTCCAGGGTCGTCTGCAGCGTCGGGCGCACGACCAGCTGGTTGACCCGGGTCGTCTCCAGCCCGCCGAAGTCGTGCAGCACGTCCGGCCCCTTCACCCCGGCGGCCCACACCACCAGCTCGGACCCGATCACCTCGCCGCTCTCGAGCACCACGCCATCGGCACGCACCTCGGCGACCTTGGCGCCGACCCGGACGTCGACGTCGAGCGATCGCAGGAGCTGCATCGTCGCCTCGGAGATCCGCTCCGGCAGCGCGGGCAGGATGCGCGGGGCGGCCTCGATCAGCACGATGCGGATGTCGCGCTCGGGCACGATGCGGTCCAGCCCGTAGGCGACGATGGCGCGCACGGTGCGGTGCAGCTCGGCCGCCAGCTCCGTCCCGGTTGCCCCCGCGCCGATGATGGCGACGTGCAGCTGGCCCGGCCGGATCGGGCCGTCCTGACCGTTCGCGCGCAGGCAGGCGTTGATCAGGCGCCGGTTGAACCGCCCCGCCTGGTCGGCGGTCTCGAGCGGGACGGCGAACTCGGCCGCGCCCTTGGTGCCGAAATCATTGGTCACGCTGCCGATCGACATGATCAGCGTGTCGTAGCCGAGCGAGACGGCCGACGTGATCTGCCGCCCCTCGTCGTCCATCGTCGGGCCGAGCAGCAGACGCTTGTTCTCACGATCCAGCCCGACGACCTCGCCGAATCGGTAGGTGAAGTTATGCCAGTGCGCCTGGGCGAGGTAGTTGAGCTCGTGCTCCGACCGGGTCAGGCTGCCGGCGGCCAACGAGTGCAGCAGCGGCTTCCAGATATGGGCGCGGTTGCGCTCGACCAGCGTGACCTGCGCCAGCCGCTTGCGGCCGAATTTGTTGCCGAGCTTGGTCACCAGCTCCAGCCCGGCAGCCCCACCCCCGGCGACGACGACATGGTGCACGCTGCAGCCCTCCACTCTCTGGAACTATGTCACAGGACGGCACGCGCCTGGGAAGCATCGGTTGCAATCTGCGCCCGCAACTCGTCAAAAGAAGCGAATTTTCGCTCGGCGCGGAGAAAACTGTGCAGCGCGACGGCGATCTCCTGCTCGTAGAGGTCGCCCGCCCAGTCGAACAGATGCGCCTCGACCCGGCTTTGCAGCCCCTCGTCGACGGTCGGGCGCCGGCCGATATTGGCGACGCCGGGAACGGTCGACCCGTCCGCGAGCCGGGCCGTAATCGCGTACACGCCACGGGTCGGCTCCAGATGGCGGCCGAGAGCGACGTTGGCGGTGGGAAAACCGATCGTGCGGCCGCGCTGGTCCCCATGCGAGACCACGCCGCGCACGGCCCATGCCCGGCCGAGATCGGCGGCGGCGCGCTCGGGGTAGCCGTCCTGCAGCAGCCGTCGGATCCGGGTCGAGCTGATCGGGCCCTGCGCATCGGCCAGGCTCGGCACGATGGAGAGGCCCATGCCGAGCGCCTCCGCCCGGCCCGCGAGGAACGCGACGTCGCCGCCGCGGCGGTGGCCGAACGCGAAATCGGCCCCGCAGGCAAGGTGCACGGCGCCAATGCCGTCGTGCAGCACCTCGCTCACGAACGCCTCGGCGGACAGCTCGGAGAAGGCGCGGTCGAACGGGATCTCGTAGAGAACCTGCACGCCGAGGGCCGCCAAGGCGTGCTGCCGCTCTCGGTCCAACGTCAGCCGGAACGGCGGGTCATCCGGGCGGAACAGCTCGCGCGGATGCGGCTCGAAGCTGAGGACGGCGAGCTGGGCGCCGGGTCGCGCAGCATGGGCGGCGCGCAGAACGTGGGCGTGGCCGCGATGCACGCCGTCGAAATTGCCGAGCGCCACTGTGGCACCGCGCAACGCGTCTGGCAGGTCACGCCAGGTGCGGATGGTCTGCAAGTCGCTCTGGCTCCAATCCCATTTGCCTCTAAGAGCAACGGGCGCGATGCTGCGGTCAAGCACCCGCCCCGAGGACGCCCGACAACGCCATGACCAGCCACCACGAGGCCGCCACCCTGTTCCTGACCACTAGGCGCGGCACTGCGCCGCTGCTCGAGGGCCTGCCCGCCGCGCTCCGGCCCAAGACGGAGAGCGACGCCTACGCGATCCAGCAGGCCGTCGTCACCGAATTGGGCGGCATCGCCGGCTGGAAAGTGGGCTCGCCCAACCCGGCCGCTACCCATTTCACCTGCGCGCCGCTACCGGCCGGCACCGTGTTCGACGGCCCGGTCACGATCGAGGGCAGCGACCACGGCGTCGAGGCGGAAATCGCCGTCCGGCTGGGGCACGACCTGCCGCCGCGCGAGACGCCCTATACGCTCGACGACATCCGCGCCGCGATCGCCTCGGCGCACCCCGCGATCGAGGTGCTGGAGAGCCGTTTCGTGAATGTGGAAGCCGCGGGGGCGCAGTCCGCGCTGGCCGACAGCCTGTCCAACCACAGCCTGGTGCTCGGCCCGGCGATTGCCGGGTGGGAGCACATCGATCTGTTGAACGAGACCGTGCGGCTGATCGTCGACGGGAAGGAGATCAAGCACGGGACGGCCAACCCGGGCGGCGAGATGCTGCGACTGGTGGTGTGGCTGGCCAACGAGGGGACGCGCTGGGCCGGCGGACTGCGGGCGGGCCAGGTGATCACGACCGGGTCGTGGACCGGCAAGGATTACACCCGGCCCGGCGCCGAGGTGGTGGCGCGCTTCACCCATTGCGGCGACGCCACGCTGAGATTTGCGGCATGACGGCGCTCATCGTGGGTGCGGGGGCCGGGCTGTCGGCCAGTTTCGCGCGCAAGCTGGCTGCGGCCGGGCACGGCGTGGCGCTGGCCGCACGGCGGACGGACAAGCTGGGTGCGCTCGCCGCGGAGATCGGCGCCAGCGTCCATGGCTGCGACGCGACCGAGCCGGCCGCCGTGACCGCCCTGTTCGCTTCCGTGCCGGACCCCGACATCGTCCTGTTCAATGCCAGCTATCGCACTCGCGGCCCGTTCCTCGAGCTCGACCCGGCCGAAGTGAATCGCACCATCGAGGTCGCGGCTTATGGTGGCTTCCTCGTCGCTCAGGCCGCCGCGCGGGCGATGCTGAAGGCCGGGCGCGGCACCATCCTGCTCACCGGCGCCTCGGCCAGCGTCAAGGGCTATGCGCAATCGGCGCCGTTCGCGATGGGCAAGTTCGCGCTGCGCGGCCTGGCGCAGAGCATGGCGCGCGAGCTGCATCCGCAGGGGATCCACGTCATCCATGTCGTCGTCGATGGCGGTATCCGCGCCGCCGCGCGGCCGGAGCCGGCGGACAAGCCGGACAGCATGCTCGATCCCGACGCGATCGCGCAGACCATGCTGGACCTGGTCCACCAGCCCCGCTCCTGCTGGACCGACGAGATCGCGGTGCGCCCCTGGGTCGAACGGTTCTGATGCAGGGCGGGACCTATGATCCGGTCTACAAGACCCTGCACTGGGTCGTCGTCGCGCTGGTGACGACCCAGTTCGTGACCAAGCTCGTCTCGCCGCAGAGCTTTGCTGGCGTCACCGAGGATGGGTTGAACGCCTGGCACATCGCGGTCGGGCCGACCATCCTGCTGCTGATGCTGGTCCGCCTGTTCTGGCGGCTGACCCATCGCCCGCCGCCGCCGCCGGCCGACATCGCGCCGGCCCTGCAATGGCTGTCGCGGCTGACGCACTGGTCGTTCTACGGGCTGCTGATCGCGATCCCGATCCTCGGCTGGGTCTCGGCCTCCGGCTTCGGCGCGCATCCGACGTTGATGTTTCTGTTCAAGCTGCCGCTCATCGCCCCCGCGAATGAACGGGCGGCGGAGGCCTGGGGCGCCGTACATGGCTCGCTGGCCTGGCTGCTGCTGGCGGTGATCGGGCTGCATGTCGCGGCGGCGTCGTGGCACGGGTTGGCGCGCGACGACGGGGTGTTCGCGCGGATGATGCCGGGTCGCGGTGCTGGGAAGTGACGACGGGAGTTATTCGTTATAGAGGGATCGCGGGCCGGCCCTTGCTGGGGTGGCAGAGCGGTTGAATGCACCGGATTTGTAATCCGGCTGGGTAACCACACGCAGGTTCGAATCCTGTCCCCAGCACCGGCACGGCTAGAACGCCGCGATGCCCGCCTTGTGCACGTCGAAACTCATCAGGCCGTAATTGTCCAGGACCAGCGAGGTCACCGTCGAGGCCGTCACGATCAGCGCCACGAACAGGCCGGCGCCCAGCCTGGGCGAGACGAAGACCACGGTCCAAAGCGGGGTCGACAGCTCGTTCTCGCTCGTCATGTCCTGCTGCCGCGACGACACGGTCACGCGCTGCCCGACATCCGGCGAGCCCGAGACCAACGCCACCGGGCGGGCCTTCATGGAGCTGCCGAACGCCGGCAGGATCTGCTCTACCGCGAGCCGTCCCAGCCCGATAATCGTGAAGCCGACCCGCTGGTCCGGCGGCAGTGGCGACGGCGGCGGGCCCGCGGGCGTATCCGCAGCGTCGCGCCACGGCGGGAAGTCGACCTTGCCGTTGGCGAGGTGTCCCGTATCGACTGGGCTCGGCGGGACGATCGTGGCCGCGGCGGCGCGCGTGCTCACGAGCAC
>CAZZVQ010000055.1:0-31664 GCA_964657565.1 uncultured Acetobacteraceae bacterium | reverse complement strand
GGGCGCGTGGGGTCGAGGACGGGTGGCGTAGCCACGCGGCTGCTGAAGTTCATGGGACGACATGCCCTTCCAGGTCGAGTGCGGGGCCGATGGCTAGGACGGCGCAGCGCCAGGCCGGTGTGTCCGTCGGGACTTCCGGCCTGCCGCGGCGTACCGCATGCGAAAGCGCGATGGCAGCTGCCGCTTCAGGAATGCGACGGGGAATGGGCGATCCGTTCCAGCTCGTCGCCCTGTGCCGCGGGCATGGTCCCGGCGCCCTCGAGCGGGCCAGCGGCCTCTTCGCGGAGCAGACGCTTCATCGTTCGCCGGACGCTGAGCGCGCCTCGGTCGGTCGGTAGGATGACGGGGCGCATCTCCATGATGTCCCGCCCGGCCATTTCCAGGTCGATGGCTTCGAGCATCGGGCTGTCTTCGCCTTGGATCGCGCCGAGTTGCCGGGCCGAGACCTGGGTGTCGACGTCCACATCGTCGAGGGAATGCACGCGCGTGTCCGACATGTAGTAGTGCGTCGTCCGCGCCGTCTCCGGCGTTGCGATATGGGCGAAGCGATAGGTTTGGGCCTTCGAACGGTCGCCGTTCGAGGGCACGACGGTCAGGACGTAGCTCACAATTTGACCCGGCTGCCAGCGGATCTCGAAGGTCTGGTTGACCAGGGCGCCCAGGTGATCGTGGCCGGGCGGGGCCGGTGCATCCCACTGGTTGAAGGTGACGACGACGTGATCGCCCTGTTGATCGACGGTGGTGTCGCTGCGCGCGCAGGCACCGTTGGTGAACGAGCCGACATGCAGGTAGTCGGTGTGCGAGAGGTCCAGGAGGTTGTCGATCAGGATGTCGTAGCGGTAATCCGCCTTGATGTAGCTGTGGACGGTGCGGGTGCCGGGGGCGTTCATGTAGGACAGATCGGGGATCGGTGTCGTGGCGGCGAGCGCGGGAGCTCCCATCCAGATCCAGATAAGGTCCTTGGTCTCCTGGATGGCATAGCTGCGCACCTGGTTGGCCGACGCAATCATCTCGCTGTGCGGGTTGTGCACGCAACGGCCGGTCTGGTCGAACTGCAGGCCATGGTATTTGCACTGAACGACATCGCCCAACAGCGTGCCGCGGCTGAGCGGGGCGAAGCGATGCGGGCAGCGGTCGAACAAGGCCACGACATCACCGCCCTCGGTCCGATACAGCAGGACCGGCTCGTCCATGATCACGCGACGGCGGAGTTCGCGATCCACGTTCTTGGACAGGGCGGCGACGTACCAGGCGTTCTTTTGATAGATCATGATGCTGCTCTCCCTTTCAGCGTTTTGACGGTCTTAGCGGCGCCGTCACGGGACGATGTCGTGGTCAAGTCTCGGCGGACACCGGGTTCCGCAGTGAACCGACGCTGGACACCTCTACCTCCACCTGGTCGCCCGGGACCATCCAAAGCGGCGGCGAGCGCGCCATGCCGACCCCCTCCGGCGTCCCGGTTGCAATGATGTCGCCCGTCCGCAGCGGGGTGAATGCAGAGATGTACGACACGAGGTAGGGGATACCGAAGATAAGCTGAGACAACCGGCCTTCCTGGACGACGGCCCCATTCAGCCGCGTGGTGATCGCCAGGGTTTCCGGGTCGTTCACCTCGTCGGCGGTGACGATCCAGGGACCGATCGATCCCGAGGCGAAGAAATTCTTGCCCGGCGTGAACTGCGAGGAATGGCGCTGCCAGTCGCGGGCGCTGCCATCGTTGTAGCAGGTGTAGCCGCCGACATGGTCGAGCGCGGATTCGACCGGGATGTGCCGGCCAGGCTTGCCGATCACGATGGCGACCTCCCCCTCGAAGTCAAACTTCTCCGAGGCCTGCGGACTGACGATCGCCTCGCCGTGGCCGACATGGCTGTCGGCGAGGCGGAGGAACAGAGTGGGCCGGGCATTCGGGTCGCGGCCGGTCTCGCGCACATGGCCATGGTAGTTGAGGCCGACACAGACGATCTTGGCGTCGGGCAGGATCGGCGGCAGCAGGCGGATTTCGGCGGCCGCATGGTCCGGCGTGCCGTGACACGCCGCGGCGAGCGTGCGCCGGGCTTCTGGGCTGACAAGCAGCGTGGCCAGGTCTGCGTTCGACCGTTGGGCGATGTCGAATACCCCGGCATCCGTGATCAACCCAAGCTGAACCGTCTCCGGATTCGTCCGGCCCGAAATCGTTGAAAAAAGGGCAAGTCTCATCGCCGCTCCTGCACGCAGCCGGCTCGCCGCACTGGATCGTGGGTTCTGGCCGGCGGCTGGACTATGGGCTACAGAAAGGCTGAGATCAACGTAAAGAAGATAAAAAGCTGGATCGACGACATTTGTCGATTTTTGTGCAGTCTTAACAGGTGGAACTGAAAATGGCATAGTTCGGCAATGACCGTGGACCCAAATGCGCTTCCGGCAGTTCTGGAGCGTTAATCCTGACCAATGATCGGCAGCGCAAACCGCTCCAGATGGAGGATGACGACCCGGAGCGGACGACGCTGGCGTTGTCCGTCTATGGCAAGCTCCGGAACGAGATTCTCGATGCCGACCTTCCGCCCGGGAAGAAGCTGAAGGTAAAGGATCTCTGTCTGCAATACGGGGTGGGCGTCAGCCCGGTCCGTGAGGCGCTCAACCGGCTGTTCAGCGACGGGTTGGTGTCGCAGACCGCGCAGCGCGGGTTCACCGTGGCGGCGGTGAGCTTGGAGGATCTCGCGGAACTGGCGTTGGCGCGCCGCTGGCTGAACGAGATCGGCCTGCGTCAGTCGATCCTTCGGGGGGATGCCGCCTGGGAGGAGCGCGTGCTGGTCGGGTTCCATCGGCTGTCGCGCCAGGACCGAGCCGATACCGCAAAGGTGCGTAACCCGGACTGGCATCAGGCGCATCGGCAGTTCCACTCCAACCTGCTCGACGCCTGCGGATCGCGCTGGCTGTCCAATATTTGCGACATGCTGTTCGACGCGTCGGAGCGCTATCGGGCGATTGCCCGCTTGAAGAACGAATTGAGCCGGGACGCCTTGTCGGAGCACCGCGAGATCATGACGGCGGCGATCGACCGGAATGCGGAGCTGGCGGTCGAGCTGCTCAACGAGCACTTCGATCGGACCACGGAGCGCGTGAAGGAGAGTCTCCTGGCCCGGTCGGCTCATAAATGATCGCCCGGCGTCAGCCGGACGCTATCGTCAAGTCGGGGCCGGGTAGCAGCCGCTATCCAGATGCACGTCTTCACTCCGGATGTGGCCGGCTGAAGCAGGGGACAAGAACGCCCGGCCGGCCGTGAACTCGTGAGGCTGTGCCAAAACAGGGCGAACGACTAAAGCAAGCTGCGCCGCCACTCCGTCGTTCATTTAGGCCTAAAAATCGTTTTCATCGACTTTTTTCTGGACCGGCTGGGGTCTTCGATATAATCCTCGACCATACCGGGACATCAGCAACGAGTTTGTTGTCCGGGAGCGAGGAGCATCGGACGGGATCCATTGGGCCGCCGAGGCGGCGGTGGCGGCGATAACGGGTCCGTAAGCCGAGCGTGAAGCTGGCACCGGGCGCGTCTGAAACAGAACAACGAAATTCAGGCGAGGAACGAACAGAATGACAGGCTCGATCGAGCGTCACAGGAATTCGCGGCAGGGTGGGACCGGTCAGCGGCGGCGCCTTTTGCTGGCTCCAGTCGCCGCGGCGGCGATCGTCGCCGCGGGCTGCCTTGCGCCCGTGGCGGCGCGGGCCCAGCAAACGCCGCCGCCGCGCCAGGGCGAGACGGCCCTGAAATCCCAGCTCGGAACGTCGGATGTCGCGCAGGCTCCGGCCGCCACGGTCCAGGCGCCCGACTCGGAGCATCTGTTCAACCTGACCAAGCCGCTCGCCGGTATCGGCAAGAGGCTCGCCGATACCGGGATCTACGTGAACGGTTACTCGGTGAACACCAATTATGCGAATGTGAGCGGCGGCAACAGGCGTGCCGACCTATTCTTCGGCCGCATCATCTACGGGCTCGACTTCGACTTGGCCAAGCTTGCCGGTATTCCCGGCGCATCGATTCGGCTACAACTCAACACCAAATATGGCGGGTCCACCGCCGGCGAGAACTATGCCAGCGGCAGCTTGATCGGGTTTCTCGCAACCCAAGGGCCGAACAACCTGACCAGCCTCGCCGACTTCACCTATCATCAATCGTTATTCGACGATCACGTGCGCTTTCTGGTGGGGCGCACATCACTGGGCGACTACTTTGCGACTTCGCCGCAATACTGCCAGTTCGTCGTCGCGCTGTGTCAGAACCTGACCGCAACCACCGACCCGTTCAACAGCCAGGCGCCGTACGAGCCGATCACAACCTGGGCCGGGGCGATCGCGATCTTGCCCACGCCGCATACCTACCTGCGGGTCGGCGCCTCGGCGGACAACCCCAGCACCTATTACAGCCCGAACTTCCCCTGGAACAAAGGCTGGAGCCTGAAAAATGCGACGGGCGTGTTCGTCCCGGTCGAGGTGGGCTACGCAGCGACGCCCTACGAAAAGCAATATGCCGGCCGCTATGCGCTCGGCTTCCAGCATGACACGTCGCAGAACTACGACCCGGGGACGGGGGCGCCGGTCGGCCACTCCGACGCGATCTATGCGCAGGCGCAACAGATCGTCTGGCGTCCAGATCCGAAATCGGAGCGCGCTTTGCACCTGCTGGCCGGCGCGACGCTCAACACGACGCGCAACACCTCCATCACCAGCTCGATCTTTGCCGGCGTGTTCATGCAGGGGCCGTTCCCCAGCCGTCCGGACGATGTGTTCGGCGCGCAGATCGCCAATTTTCAGATCGGCAAGCGCTACACCGCGGCGTTGAATAACCAAATCGCGCAGAATGGCGGCAGCGGCAAAGTCGCGACGAACGAGCAGATCTTCGAAGTGAACTATGGCATCAGCCTGGCTCCCGGTGTCCAGTTCAAGCCGTACGTCTATTACACCCGGCATCCGGACCAGCTGGTCTACGGCGAGACGCCGCGGTCCAACATCAACAACGCCGTCGGGGTCGGCGCGCAGCTCTTCGTCTCGTTGAACTATGCTTTCGGACTTCCGGCCTTCACGCCCGCGGAGTAGGCCGGGCGCACCCGGTGTTTCATTATTGTCGGAGTGTTCAATGCAAACGATGCGTGTAGCCCGCATGCACAAGATCGGCGAGCCGATGGTCCTGGAGCGGATCGAACGCCCGGTCGCCGGCAGCGGGGACGTCGTGGTAAACGTGGGCGCCTGCGGCCTCGTGCCCAATCTCGCCAACGTGCTGCGGATGTGGGAGCAGTGGTTCCCCTATCTGCCGCTACCCCGGCTGCCCTCGAGCTTCGGCCTGGACGTTGCCGGCACGATCACCGACATCGACGATCCCGCCGGTAATTTCCGCGTCGGCGACCGCGTCTATGTCTCCCCTGGGCTGAGCTGCGGCTCGTGCGACTCCTGCCAGGCCAACGAGCCGATCAACTGCGCGAAGTTCACCTTCCGCGGATATTTCGGCTTCGCGGCCAGCTCGCAGTCGCTCTATGACCGGTATCCGCATGGCGGCTTCGGGGAATACATCTCGGCGCCGGTGCCCAATCTGGTCCGGCTGCCCGACAACGTCAGTTTCGAGGCAGGCGCGCGCATCGGCTATCTCGGCACCGGTTATGCGAGCCTGCGCAAGCTCAAGGCCGGGCCGGGCAAGTCAATCCTGGTCAACGGCATCACTGGCACGCTGGGGCTCGGCACCTGCCTGCTCGCGCTCGCCATGGGCGTCACCCGGATTCTCGGCACGGGGCGGAACCCGGCGCTGATCGAGAAGATCGAGGCTCTCGCCCCCGGACGGATCGTGATCCAGCGGTCAGGAGACGGCTCCATCGCCGACTTCGCGCGTCGCGAGACCCGGGGCAACGGTGTCGACGGGGTCGTCGATTGTCTGGCACCCGGCGCCGATGGCGCGCTGATGATGGATGCGATCCGCGGCATTCGCCGAGGCGGGGCGATGGTCAACGTGAACGGCATCGGCGAGCCCGTGACGCTCGACGTCAAGTGGATGCAGGCGCACCAGATCGGCTTGATCGGCAATAATTGGTTCACGACCGAGGAAGGGCAGCACGTGGCCGACATGGCCGGGTCGGGCCAGCTCGATCTCTCGGTCCTCAAGCACGTTCGCTTCCCCCTGTCTGACCTCAATAGCGCGATCAGCGAACTGCACGACCGGCGCGACGGCGGCTTCAGCAACTTTGTGGTGATCCCATGATCGGTTCTCCCGCCAGCAACGCGCCTGCCGCCCTGGCCGGAGCCCGGGCGCCGAACGCCGGCGCGATCCTGATCCTGCTCACCCTCGGCTTCGGCCTGGTCGGGCTCGACAGGTTCATGATCCTGCCGATGTTCCCGGTCCTGGCCTCGTCGCTGCATCTCGACTACCAGGATATCGGCCTGATCACGGGGGCGCTGTCGATCACTTGGGGAATCGCCTCGATCTTCGTCGGCAACCTGTCCGACCGGTTCGGGCAGCGCCGGGTGGCCGTGTTGGCCATACTGGGCTTCTCCCTGATCGTCGGGATCAGCGGCTTCGCGACCGGCTTGCTGTCGCTGGTGCTCCTGCGCGGTGTCGTCGGCCTGCTCGACGGCGCCTTCACCCCGGCGGCGATGGTGGCGAATTTCGAGAGCTCGCCGCCGCAGCATATCGGCCGCAACGTGGGCATCATGCAGGCCGCGATGCCGTTCTTCGGCCTTGCGGTTGCGCCGATCCTGGTGACGCAACTGCTTGTCGTGATCGATTGGCGCTATGTGTTCGTGCTGCTGTCGGCGCCGGGTCTGCTCGTCGCCTGGCTGCTCTGGCGCGCGCTGGGCAAGCCCGTCGTCGTCACCCAAGATCTGGTGCTGCAAGCGCGGGAGAACACCTGGGAGCGCTGGCGCGACGCCTTGTCCAACCACAACGTAAGGGTCAACAGCGTCTGCATTTGCTGCTGGATGGCTTGCCTGGTGGTGCTCAGCGCCCTGCTCCCGAGCTACATGATGGACTACCTGCATCTGAGCCTGCTCCAGATGGGCGGCGTCCTCTCCGCGCTCGGTTTCGGCGCAACGCTGGGCGGCCTCGTCATGCCGACCTTGTCGGACAGGTTGGGGCGCAAGCCGGTGGCGCTGATCGACGCGGTGGGCACCGTTGTGTTCCTGGTCTTCATCACGTCCTGCGGCGACAACACCACCCTGCTGTTTGGCACGTTGTTCGGGACGGCGTTCTTTCTCTACAACTTGCTCGGCATGACGGTCAGCACGATGACTGCGGAATCCGTGCCGGCCTCCGTCCGCACCACCGCCGCGGGGCTCGTGGTCGGGGTTGGCGAGCTGTTCGGCGCCGGCATCGTGCCGATCATCGCCGGGCGCTTGGTCCATGAGTTCGGGATCGCCTACGTCCCAACCATCGCCGGCGTCGCGATGGCGCTCGGGTGCGTCGTGCTGCTGTTCTTCCGCGAGACGTACGAGGTTCGCGGTTGAACGAGGGCGTCCGGCGGGTCGTCACCGGCCGGCGTGCGTCGGGCCAATCATTCGTCGCCAGCGACGATGTGGTCCAGCCCGGCAACGGCGCCATCGAGCTGTGGCAGGAGGGCGCCGCGAGCGAGGGCGGCGCGGTGCCGTTCTATCCGCCGCCCCGGGCCTCCTTGTTCCGCATCGTCGACTTACCCGCGCCGAGCGGCACCCTCGACGGCGCGGCGGAGGAAGCGCTGGCGGCCGCCGTGTTCGGCGCGATGGGCGCGACGCAATGCCGGGTCGATACCCGGCGCGATCCTTGGATGCATGTCACTCCGACCATCGATTACGTGCTCGTCCTGTCCGGCGTCGTCGACCTGCTGCTCGACGAAGGGCCGCCGCTCCGCCTGGACCCGGGCAGTGTCGTGGTACAGCTCGGGACGAACCATGCCTGGCGCCCGGTCGGACCGGGCCCGGCACGTCTTCTCGTCGTCATGACTGGAACAACGGAGAACAGTGTTGCCTGAGCTGCATCAATACGCGGACGAGCCGCCCTTCCGGGTGACGCGTGCCAGTCACTATGTCCTGCAGGTTCGCGACCTCGATAAGAGCCGTGCCTTCTACACGCGGGTCGTCGGCCTGATCGAAAGCCATGCCGACGCCGACACCAGCTACCTGCGCGGCATCGAGGAGAGCGGGCACCATTGCCTGGTCCTCAAGCGCGGCGACGAGCCCCGGTGCGAGCGGGTCGGGTTCAGGGTGCAATCCGACATCGACCTGGATCGCGCGGCGGCCTATTTCGACCGGACCGGGCTGCAATACGCGTTCGTCGAACGGCCGTTCCAGGGGCGGACGCTGCATGTCTCGGACCCGGCGGGCATCCCGCTCGAGCTGTGCGCCGCCATGGACCAGATGCCGCGTATGCTCGCCGATCCCGGCGCCCATCGCGGCGGCGCCGCCCTGCGCATGGATCATTATCAGATCTCGGTGCCCGACACGGCGGCCGACCAGAGATTCTATGCCGAGCTGGGCTTCCGCACCTCGGACTACATCCAGGACGACGCGTCGGGCGAGCTGATCGCAATATTTATGCATCGCAAGGACAACCCGCACGACATGGTGCTCACCCGCCGGGGCGGCCCGCTGTTCCATCATGCCGGGTTCATCGTGTCCGATCTCGGCGCCATCTTCCGGGCTTGCGACAGCGCGGGCTTGAATGGCTATGGCGAGTGCGTGGAGCGCGGCCCGGGGCGGCATGGCTTGGCGCATGCGCTGTTCGTCTACCTGCGCGATCCGGACGGGCACCGGCTGGAGCTGCTGGTCCCGCCGATCCAGACCGCGGATTACGACACGCCGCCGACGCGGTGGAGCGCGTCCAACGGCTTCGCCTCGATAGCCTGGGGCCTGCCTGCCGTCCGGCGCTGGTTCGAGGAAGCGACCGTCTTCGACGGCGTCGCGCAGACGCAGCCGCCGAACCAGCGCAGCCCGCTCAATCTGGAAGACTACCTGGCGCGGAAAAACGCATAGCGACGGCTGCGTGAAGCAATAAAAGTCAGAGGAAACAACGATGTCATCTTTCATTGGCCGTCTCGTGGCGTGTGCGATCGCCGCGACCTGCCCGCTGCAAGCCATGGCCCAGGCAAGCAAGCCCGCGCCCAAGGAGGAGCCGGTCAAGTCCGGCACCTATAATCTCGATCCCGATCACGGCAAGATCACCTGGTCGCTCAGCCATCTCGGCTTCTCGACCTATACGGGCCAGTTCTCCCATGTGACCGGCACGCTGTCGCTCGACCCGGCCCATGTGGACAAAAGCAAGCTGAGCGTGACGATCGATGTCTCGAGCGTCGGCAGCTTCAACTCGACGCTCGATACCGAACTCAAAGGCGACAAGTTCCTGAACGTCGGCACGTTCCCGACCGCCACCTACACGTCTACCCGCGTCGAGCCCACCGGCCCCAAGACGGCCACCGTGCATGGCGACCTGACGATGCTGGGCGTCACCAAGCCGGTGATCCTGAAAGTCACCTTCAACCGGGCCGGCATGAACCCGACGGCTAATGCCTATGAGGTGGGTTTCGACGGCCATGCGGTGTTCAACCGCTCGCAATTCGGGCTCAACGCATACCTGCCGTATGTCGGCGACCAGGTCTCGCTCGATCTGGAAGGGGAGTTCCATCTGGCGCCCTGATCCGCAAGGACTGGACGCCCCGTGCTTGGAGACTGACAAGGACCGCCATGGCGTATTTCCTGACCTATTACAACGACGCGATCGGCGAGCACATGACGGCAAGCCTGCCGGGCGCGCGCCGGATGATCTACGTGTGGAGAGGCTCTTGCACCGTCTCCGGCACGCTGCTCGAGGCAGGGACGGCGACCTATCTCGAGGGCGAGGCGGTGATCGAGACCAGCCAAGCGGGCGCGATGCTGTTTCGCTGGGATCTGGTCGAGGACCCGGCGGAAGCCTCGCCCGCGGCAGCGATCCGGATGGGATCGATGCTGCGTATGAGCCGCGAGATCTGGTCGCTCAACTTGCCGCCGGGCAGCAAGTGGTTGTTCCGGCTAGACCTGATCAACAACCCGCCCGGCGCCGTGGCGGACGTCCACACCCATCAGGGGCCGGGGATCCGCGCCTTGCTGACCGGCACCTTCAAATGCCGCCAGCCCTCCGAGGACGGCTCGGCCGATTGTCCCGGCGACCCTTGGTGGGAGACCGGCATCGAGGCCGTCATCTCCACCCCGCACGACACGGAGGTCTCGAAGTTTCTCCGATGCATGATCCTGCCCCCGGAACTGAAGGGCAGCGGCAACTCCGGAACCTGGCACCGGAAGAAAATCGAGCCGCCGCCCGGCTGGCCGATCTGGACGTTGCTGGTCGACCAGGACATCGTCCTCTGATCTGACGTGCGGCGCTGGTGTTCGGCCAGGGTCCAGCACGCCGGTATGACCGACGGCAGTCATCATGAACGGCGGATAGAAGACCGGCTTGGGATCGTCATGCGGATCTCGGCTTACGCGTGCGTGGTTGACACGGGAAACGGGGCTGCCACACCCGCCGGGAGCGCATAGTCCGCACCATTGAGGGTCGCTGCGCCGATGATGTAGTGGCCGATCAACCCGGCGATCTCGACGACGGCGGGAACACCGAAATGCTCCTTGACGGCCTCGAAGGCCGCGTCGGAGACACGCCGGGTCTCCAGCATCTCGCGGACATAAGCGTGCACCGCCTGCACCGCCCCGTCGTCGAAGGTCGGGACTTGACGGTGCCGGATCGCTTCGATGACAGCCGGCGGGAGGCCGGCCTTCTCTGCGAGGGGCGCGTGGACCAGCCATTCGTGGAAACACAGCCACTCGCGGGCCACCATCAGAATGATCATCTCTCGGATATTGGCTGGAAGCGTTCCCTTGAAGCGCAGATATTCGCCGACGTGCTGCATCCTCTCGGCAAGGTTTGGATGGTTCAACCATAGACCCATCAGCCCCGTGGCATGCCCGCGCGGCCCGCTGACCATGGCCTCGGCGACCCTCCGCTGGTCCGCGTCCATTTCGGCTGCATCGACGCCCTTGAAACGCTGCATTTGTCATCTCCTCGTCAGAGAGTGGACGGTACCGTCTCGCCGTCTTGGACACCAGCGGTCCTCGGTGCCGTTCGAGCCCGCCACACCAGCGCGAGCGCCACCAGCGACAGGAAGGGGTAGAGCATCAGGCCCAACGCATACGATCCGGTGCGGTCGAAGATGGTCGCCAGGATGATCGGGCTGGTAATCTGGCCGATCTGCAGCACGGCATAGGCCGTCCCATAGATCTGCGCGTAGGCCACTTTGCCGAAGCGTCTGACCACGACATACGGCAACATGTCCAGCTCCGCGCCCTGGGCGGCGCCGAGCAGGATGGCGGCCAGAAGGGTCGTCCCCGAACCACCCCGAAACAGCAATGCGCATCCGATCGCCTGGCCCAGGAAGAACCCCACCGCCACCGCACGAACGGAAAGCCGGTCGAGCAATGCGCCCGTGAGCAAGCGTCCGGCCAGGGAGGCCAGGCCGAGCGCTGCCACCGCCGAGGTCGCCTCGGCTGCCGAACCGCCCCGGTCACCGACCAGCGCCGCGAAATGGAAGTTGATTCCAATGGTGACGAGGAAAACCAGCCCGAAGCCGATCGACATCATCCAGAAATCGCCGCTCCGCATCGCGTCCCTGAACGTCACGGCGGGCAGCACCTCGTCAACGCCGAGCGCGCGCCTCTCCGCTACCGGAACCGGCCCGGTGTTGTCGCGGATCAGCAGCAGCCAGTTCACGATCCCGATGCCGAACGCGATCACGGCCACGAGGACGAAGGTCTCGCGCCAGCCATTCGCCGCCAGGCTCGCGTTGATGACGTAGGGAAAGGTGGCCCCACCGATCCCGATTCCCGACGACGCGATGGCGAGCGACAGTCCGAGCCGCTTGTCGAACCATCGCGGCGGCAAGGCCAGGTAAGCCGGGTATGACGCCGTACAGCCGGTTGCCGCCACGACGCAGGCCAGGGTGATGAACGCAGGATAGGAGTGCACCAGCGACAACCCGGCGACGGACAGGCACAGCGACGTCATGCCGGCCAGAATGACCCGGCGCGGGCCGAAGCGGTCGACGAGGTATCCGGCAACCGGCAGCATGAGCGCATTGGCGATGCTGGCACTCGAGAACACCGCGGCGAAATCGGTTCTCGACCAGCCGAACTCCGCCGTCATCGGTCTGAGATACAGGCCCAGCACGAGCCAGAAGATCGGGCCAACCGATACAGCCATACCGATCGAGGAGCCCGCCAACACCGACCAGCGTCTCATCCCGCTCCCCCCGTCCGAACGGCTCGTTCACGCGAGCTCAAGCTACGAGCGTTGTGGCCCAGCTCGAGAGTTTCCGCCAGAGCAGCTGGGACCGTTTATGAAGTTACAGCTTGAGCGACAATATGGTCGACTGACATGGTTGCAGAGCCCTCGACGATGGGCACGCAGCTGGGCGGATACTCTTGCCGAAACGTGACTCCGAGCTCTTTGGCCCGGCTCAAGAACGCGTCGAGATGGGTCATGGCGCCGGTCGGTAGATCGTGCAGGACCATGAGCGTCCACTCTTGCTGACCCATCTGTCCCAGCGCCGTCTCCGCCCAGCCGTCCGGCTCCGCCCAATCGCGGGGAATGGAATTCCATAGGACGCAGCTGTAACGGTCCCGCTCGAGGAGGGTCAGGGCGTCCGGGCTGAGGAGGTGCGGCCCGATGGCGCCGCCGCCGCCCATGGGGCGGAACCAGCGCGACGGATGGGCGAGGGAACCCAGCGCGTCCTGGGTTTGAGTGATTTCGAACGATGCCCGGCCGGGCTGCTCGCCGAGCGGCTGGCTATGGGTCCAGGTATGATTGCCGATCCAGTGGCCCTCGGCTGCAGCGCGCTCGACGCAAGCGCGCGCGCGCGGATCGGCGAGCTTATTGCCGATCACGAAGAACGTGGATTTGATGCCGTGTCGGGACAGCGTGTCGAGCACCAGTGGCGTGACCGCAGGCTCCGGTCCGTTGTCGAAACTCAGGGTCAACCGCACTGAAATACCTCCGTCTGTCCCGCGCCGATCGAGCTGGCAGCCCCCGGTCTCCGCCCAGCTGTCCAGGATTGTTCGGTCGTTGGTCACCGGAACGCCGGTCCCCGCGGCGGAGACCAGCACCTCCGCGACCACCACGCCGACAATGCACAGCCCGCCACCCAGCCGCAATGCTGAAAGCACGACCGGGATGGCGGCCGGTCAGACGGGGCGCAAGTCGCAGTCCGATACGTCTCGAACCTGAAGCTGTCTTGACAGGACCGCGATCCCCGAATGGCCAGCTTGAAGATTTTGTATAATCCCCGCGATCGTATATTTTGGGTTGCGCTGGACATTGTGGCGAGCTAAGTTCATCGGGCAAAATGGCTGAGATGAGTAGCTGCGGGTCGGCACGCTGGTCTTGGGCCAGTGTGAGCAAGAACTTACGCATCAGTACTAGAGCGAAAGAGAGCATAATGGTGCAAACGCGAAGGCTGTTTATAGCAGGCGCGGTATTCGTGCTGCTACCCATGCATCTGGTTGTCGCACAAACGACGACTTTGACAGTCGGGGTTTACCCGAGCAATCCACCTTGGGAAAACAAGACGCCATCCGGCGAATTTGAAGGATATGAGGTCGATGTCGTCCGTGCTGTGGCGAAGCGCATCGGCGTCAACCTCGAGTTGCAGGACTATGGCTTTCAGGCGTTGTTTTCCGCGCTATCGTCCAATCGCATCGACGCCGCCATTTCATCAATCACCATTACTAATGAGCGCTTGAAGAGCCAGTCCTTCACGCAAGGCTACTACGACACGGACCTCGCCCTTGCTACGGCTTCCGGATCTCCAGTAAAATCCCTGGAAGATATGCGCGGCAAGACCGTCGGCGTCATTGCCGCTACTGTGAGTGAGGCATGGGTTAAGGCCAATCAGAAAAAGTACGGTTTCGGCGAACTGCGCACGTTCAATACCGCACAGGATCTGTTGCTGGATACTCAGTCCGGGCGGCTGGATGGCATGGTAAACGACTACACGGGGTTGCAGTTCGCGTTGAAGAAAATGTCCGGCCTCACGATGGCCGAGCACATTCCAGCTGACAACACGTTTGCTCTCATGATGCGCAAAAATTCTCCACTGCTGGAAAAAGTCAACGATGCGATTTCCCAAATGAAAGAAGACGGGACAATGGCGTCTATTCACAGAAGATGGCTTGGGACTGAGGCCGACCCCAACTCGTCGGTGCTCAAGGTCATGCCGGTTCCAACGCAGAAATAGAAGCTTGCGCGGTCCTGATGGGCCGCGCGCACGGCCCGCGGGATTGTGTAGGACGCGGCGGATTGTGGCTCGGCGCTCCAACCCGCGAGGGGAATTCAGCATGGGCGCGCTTGGTCAACCGGGTCACCGGATTGTGCCGGTTAACAATCTTGGAGCCCGCGATGTCGTTCTCTGAAACGTTCCTGAACGTCGATGTTCTGCTCTCAAGCCTGCCGGCCTTGGGACGCGGCTTGATCAATACGTTGCTCATCGGTATCGCCAGCATCCTGTTCGGACTGATCGCCGGGCTGGTCATATCGGTTTTGCGTCTCTATGCGGCAAAGCCGTTCAGATATTTGGCCATCGCTTATACCGACGTGTTCCGCGCGATGCCGGTGCTCGTCGTTCTGATCCTGATCTACTATGCACTGCCCTTTGTCGGCATCCGGTTTTCGCCCTGGACGGCGACGATCCTGGGCTTCTCCATGGTCATGGCTGCCTATTCCGCCGAAGTCTACCGGGCGGGTATCGAAGGCGTCCCGAGCGGCCAGTTCGAAGCCGCGGCGGCACTCGGGATACCGTTCCCGGTGGCCTTTTGGAAGATCGTACTGCCGCAAGCCATCCGGACCATCATTCCGCCGATCACCAGCAGTTGCGTCTCGATGTTCAAGGAAACGTCGCTGGCGTCGACCGTGGCCATTCCCGAGCTTTTGAAGGAGGGCCAGGACGCTCAAGCCTACTACGCCAATCCCACCCCCCTTCTGGGCGCAGCAATTCTGTATCTGATCCTGCTGCTACCGCTGGTGCGTCTGGTGAACGTTCTCGAAACGAAATTCAACGGACAGAAAAATCGGTAGAGCGCCGCGCAGGTTGCCGGTCGTCGCCGCAATCGATCTGAAAGGACGTGAAATGGACGCGAACGCAGCAAGTCTGCTGGCTCCTTATCGACTCGCCGGGAAGTTCGCCTTGGTCACCGGCGGAACGGGCGGCATCGGTCGTGCCTGCGTTGAACGCCTGCACGCCTATGGCGCGACCGTCGCCTTTACCTATGTCGACGGGATGGAAACGGCCGCCCAGGCGAACGACCTCTACCGCGGGCTAGAACGCGTCTCCGCGCACCCTCTGGATCTGCGCGACGCCGCTTCGATCAAGGCCTGCATGCGGGACGTTATCGCGCATTTTGGCCAGATGGACGTGCTGGTCAACAATGCGGCCGTCGGTTCTGCGACCGTCAAACGCTTTTCTGACGATCCAGACGAGCAGGACCGGCTGATGCTGGGCATCAATGCGGATGGCACGCTGAAAATGTGCCAGAGCTTCCTCGCCGAAGTGAGCGCCCTGCCGTCAAGCCGCCGCAAGATCATCAACATCAGCTCGGTGGGCGGCGGCATCAACGTGTTCCCGGGCTTTCGCCTGTCTGATGGCATGAGCAAGGCGGCTGTCGCCTTCATGACCAAGCAGTTGGCGGCGGAACATGCTCAAAGCGCGCTCGACATTTTTGCCGTCTGCCCCGGTGCAACCAACACCGCCATGTTCCAGCAAAGTACGCTCGATCATTTGAGCCCGGCAAGTCGGACCGCTTTTCTCGAAGGGTTGCCGAAGCACAGATTGATCGAGCCCGCTGAAATCGCCGCGATCGTTCACTTCCTCGCAACCGACCTATCCTCGCCGATGCACGGCGCCATCATCGATGCGTCCATGGGTCTGGGTGTTCGTCCCGGTCTGATGAGCGAGAGTCAATCACATTGAGCTACTCTAATGGAATTTGCGCAATGAAAACTGATTTTGCTGCAGCCCGCCAATTGTTCTATTTGCCCGAGGGCATTGTCTACCTCGATGGCAACTCGCTCGGCCCCTTGCCGCACAGCGTCAAGACGCGGCTCGCGCACGTTGTTCAGCACGAATGGGGCAATCTGCTCATCCAAGCCTGGAACAAGGCCGGCTGGATGGACCAGCCCAGCAGGGTCGGCAACCGGATCGCCAACTTGATCGGAGCGGAGCCTGACACCGTCGTGATGGGTGATACGCTGTCGATTAAAGTTTACCAGGCCCTCACATCCGCCCTGGCATTGAACCCGGCACGCCGGGTCATCCTGTCGGACAGCGGCAATTTTCCGTCCGACCTCTATGTCGCCCAGGGCTTGGTGCGCACGCTCGGCAACGGGTATCAACTTCGCATCGTCGAGCCGGACCAACTCAGCGAGTCCATCGACGACGACGTGGCGGTGACGCTCATCACCGAGGTCGACTACCGCACCGGAAGCCGTCATGACATGGCGGCGATCACCTCGAAAGCGCATGAGAAAGGCGCGTTGTCGATCTGGGATCTGGCTCATTCCGCGGGCGCATTTCCAGTACATCTGGCTCGCGATGGCGTCGACTTCGCAGTGGGCTGCACCTACAAATACCTCAACTCCGGGCCCGGAGGGCCGGCTTTCATCTATGTCGCGCCCCACCATGCCGAGCACGTCCAGCCCGCCCTTGCCGGCTGGATGGGCCACGAAGCCCCGTTTGCGTTCGACCTGACCTATGCTCCCGGGCGCGGGATCGAACGCATGCGCGTCGGTACGCCGCCGATCCTGCAGCTTGCGGCCCTCGAAGCCGCGCTGGACGTCTGGGACAATGTCGATCTCGCCGATTTGCGTGAGCGCTCACTCGCGCTAGGGGATCAGTTCATCGCCGGTGTCGAGGCTGCCTGTCCGGAACTGCGGCTTGCGACGCCCCGTGCGCATGACCGTCGCGGCAGCCAGGTGAGTTTCCGACACAAGCAGGGTTACGCCATCATGCAGGCGCTCATCGCCGACGGTATCATCGGTGATTTTCGCGCTCCCGACATTCTGCGGTTCGGCTTCACCCCGCTCTATATCGATCACAACGATGTCGCCAGGGCGGTGGACACGCTCGCTGCGATCATGGCCGAGAAGCGCTGGACCGCGCCGGCATACCAGAAAAGAGAACGCGTCACGTGACCGCCCGATTCTCGGCAGATCGTGACAAACCCCTCCCTCTTTCGGAGAGGGAGGTGCAGTATTCACCCAGTTCTTGCATCGGCGGTAACTATCTCCCTTTGATTGCGCAATACCGGCTGTTGAGCGATCAGGCCAAGGAGGACTGTCCCCCTCGTAGTTTTAGCTATGGCGAAGGGCCCAACCAAACGCTGGACTGCTATTTGCCGGCGAACCGGGCTGCAGAACCGCCCCTCGTCGTGTTTATCCATGGCGGCTATTGGCAAGCGTTATCCAAGCACGACAGCGCCTTCGCCGCGCCAGGGTGCCTTGCGCAAGGTATCGCCTTCGTGGCCATCGACTACACCTTGGCACCTGCCGCCACGCTGGACGAGATCGTTGCAGAATGCCGTGCAGCGATCGATTGGATCATCGATCATGCCGATGAAGTCGGCGTCGATCCCGAGCGGATCGTGCTGGCTGGAAGCTCCGCCGGCGCTCATCTGGCGGCAATGGTGGCCCGAGGCTGTCCCGCCGTGAGGGGCACGGTGCTGGTCTCGGGCATCTACGATCTGGAGCCGCTGATGGGAACGTCGATCGACCAGGCACTTCGCCTGAACATCGAGTCGTGCCGCCGTAATAGCCCGCTGCATCTAAATGTAAGCTCTTTTCCGCCAACAATCATCTGCTGGGGTGAAATCGAAACCGACGCTTTCAAGCAGCAAAGCCGCCTCTTTGCGCATCACTTACAGAATAACGGGATCAATATCACAGTCTTCGAAGCCAGCAAAAAGAACCACTTCGACGTAATTCTGAACCTGGCCGTGCCGGAGACGGTACTCGGGGCATCCCTATTCCGGTTGATGTCTAGCATCTAAGCGCTCGTCGCTATGCAGGATAGGTGACCTGGTACGGCGTCAGTTGCACGTGATCTTCGGCCAACTGTAAAGCGCGCGCGGTATCGCGGGCCAGCGTTGCCTCCATCAACGCCGTGTGATTTTCGATTGCCATGCCGTTGCGCAACATCTCCAGGAGCTGGATTCCGTCGGTGTCGCCCGAGCGGGCGAGGCTCAGCGCAGGCAGGATCATGAGGCCCATTTGATGGCGGCGAAGGTGGTCGAAAACGCTGCGATAAAATCCCAACAGTCGGTCTGCCCCGGCGCCTTCGAGCAGGGCCAGATGGAAGGCGGTGTGTCGCTCGTTCCACTCGGTCAGCAGCGCCAGGTCCAGATTGGTAGGGTCGGCCTTGCACCTTTTGAGAAAGTGGTGCGACGTGATCACCTTGCTTTCCCAAGCGTCATCGCCCCGTTCCATCACGCGCCGCAGCAGGGCCTGCTCGAGCGTATGCCGCGAATAGATCAGATCAGCAAAATCTTCGGCCGTCAGCGTCGTCGCGTAAAAGCCTCGATTGGGTCGCAGTTCGACGAATTTCTCGCTTTCTAGCCGCGCTAGGGCCTCGCGGAGGGGCGTTGTGCCAAGCTCATAGACGCTTTGCAACCGTTCGATTCGCAAGGCCTCCCCAGGCACCAATTTGTTCGATATCAAGCCACCTTTCAGTCGCAGATAAGCAACTTCGGTCTTTGGAAGCACATTCACGTCCATAACAAACCATCCAATCCTGAAGCCTGTAAGATCATTTCATCTTCAATGAGGATCGGAGGTCGTCAGCGTCTGTCCAAGACGCAGCAGGAAGTCGACACATCTGTCCAGTTCGGCCCGTTCAATGAATTCTTCTGGTTGATGCGCTTGGGCGATATTGCCCGGACCGCAAATGATGGCGGGGATGCCGGCGGCCTGGAAGATGCCGGCCTCCGAGCCGTAGGCAACCGCTTCGGGCACGCTCTGGCCTAGGATTTTAAAGATCGCGGCCTCGGCCGCACAGTTGATATTGGGCTGCAGGGCCGGAACGCGGGCGATGACCTCAAACGCGATGCCGCAGGCTGGCTCGACCGCCTTCATCGCCGGCTCGAGCGTGTGGGCGGCAAATCTGCGGATGCTATCGAACAGTGCCGTGTCATCTTGGTCCGGCAGGGCGCGCATCTCCCACATGAACTGGCAGTGCTCGGCAATGATGTTGAGCTGGGTCCCGCCCTGGATCATGTTTACTTGCGTAGTGGCGTAAGGCGGGCTGAGTTGCTCGAAGAACGGACCGTTCTTGAGGTTGGCGCTCAGGTTTTCGATTTCGGAGATCAGCTTTGCCGCCGTCATCACGGCATTGACGCCCAACCCGGGCTGCGATGAGTGCCCTGGTTTACCCGTCACGCTGACCTTGGCGATCAACCCGGCCTTGTGTGCATTGATGATCCGCATGGAGGACGGCTCTCCAATGATGGCAATGCTGGGTTTCAGGTCCGACTGGCCGATCCAATCCGCCATGGACCCGACCCCGGTGCATCCCACTTCCTCATCGTAGGAGAACGCCAGGTGAATCGGACGTTTGAGAGGTAGGCGCGCCAAGTCTGGCAGCGCGGCCAGACAACAGGCAAGAAATCCCTTCATGTCCGTGCTGCCGCGACCCACCAGTCGGGCCCCATCGTGACGCAGGATGAAGGGATCATCGAGCCAGGCTTGGCCCTCGCACGGGACGACGTCGGTGTGACCTGACAGAACGATGCCGCCCGGCTGGTCGGGACCAATACTGACAAGTAGATTGGCTTTGGTGCCCGTCGAATCGTAAAACCGACGCGATTGCCCGCCGTAGGTACGGCAATACTCCTCGATCCAGTCGAGCAGCGCCAGATTGGAAACTGAGCTGATCGTGGGGAAGGCAACTAATCGGGCGAGGTAGTCCGAGACGGAAAATTCCAGCATCGTGCTTGGGATCACCCACTTCATCTAAGGCGCCGAGTCTTGGCGCTGAGTTACGGTTTACTACGAAGTTGCGACTTCATGCGACCAGCGCCATCTCGGCACAAATGCAACGTAATACAATATCATACACAATCGCCAAGATTCTGCAATATCCTAGGCCGTGTCGATAGGGTGGGGAGGAAGCTCTCGAACAGCGCCGCGAGCGCTAGGAAGATGATGACGTGAAAGAACGTATTGCAACGCTGTTGCTCGAGGCCGTGAGCTGTATCGCGCCGTCGCGGGTGAGCGACACCGTTCGAGGTTGGTTGGCGCGGTTGGACTTGTCATCGCTCCCGCCCGCGATGGAAGCCGAACCGCGCTGGGCCGAACGCAGTTCAGGCTGCTGCAGATCGAGGGCATCGAGAGCGCTGGCGTTGCCCGGCTCCGAGACATGGCTTCGGGTGAGACCCTCTGGGTCGACGATGGGCTTCGTTCGCCCGGGCCGGTCCAGTCTGATCAACCCGCTGCGATGCGCCGATGCGGTCTACCGTCACGTGCTGCGACATGGCACGAAGCGGGTTCCCGGGCTGAATGAGCCGTTGCCGGGTGAGGAGACGAACTCGCGGAAGCAGGCGACGCGCTCGACTAATTGGCTCTGCAATGGGCCGAGCCCGATCATCAGCGACGGCCTAACGATATACAGTTCGTCCGTGCCGAGACCAGCCTCGAGTGCATCGTCTCCATGCATCGCGATCGAGGCCCACCACCTGCCGCCCGGCACCAGCAGTTTTGAGCAAACGGTGAGGTGACCCCTCCGTCGGGGCGGTATGCCTGGAGTAGTACGACGTGGAGCAGCCGCCGCCAAGCGCGGCCTCCGGCAGCATGGCCGCATCCACCAGGCGTACCGCCTGCATGCCACGCGCGGCGGGCAAGTCCGGGCCAGCTCCAGGCTTTGCGAGACAATAATTAGCCCCAGGCCGTCGTCCTTGCGCCACTCGGCTTGGCATCCGACCGCCGGCCAGGTGCCCAGCTTGGGAAACAGTGCGAGGGCGCCGGGTCCGCGGGCGCCGAGCAGGCCCGGGCTGGTCAGCAGCTCGGCGAACCTCTCCAGCCATGCCCGCCCGGCGTCCCGATCCGGCCCGGCGTTGCTCCTGAAGGCAAGCCACCCGCCCTGGCCGGCCCGTGCGCAGGTCGAACACCACCGTGTCGGTGCCGTTCTCCGGGTGCGCGCTGCCGCAATCGAACGCGTCCGTTATCTCGTAGCTGAGATAGCCGGGTCCTCGCATGGTCACGCGGACCGCGCGCTGCCAACCCTGGTCCCTGCCGCGGCACGCCGACGCCACCTTGCGCACGGCGCCATCCAGCCGGCCGAGCGCCGCGTTGATGCGCCGCTCCGCAGCGTCCCGCGGATTGCCGATCCGCGGCAAAGCGGCCAGGTGTCGCCCGAGGGGCGGCGGGCGCGTCAGCATCACCACGCGGTCGGCCGCGTGGGCCGTCCCGCCAGCAAGCCTGGAGACCAGCAACGCGGCACTCCGGTTTGCGATCATCCCCGCCGCCGTCCTCATGGGAAGGTCAGCTCGCCGCGCGCGTAGCGGATATGAGCGAGGTGCAAGCTGGCCCCGTTCAGCCGGAGCTGTGCGATATAGGATCCGCCAGTGGGACAGCATTCTGGATCCTGCCGTCGCCAGAACGCGCCATAGGCCCGCAAGGTCGGCCAGTCCATCGCGCTTCCGTTGCGTTGTTCACTGTCCCTCGGGCTGTGCACGCCCTTCCACCAACCGTCCGTCGATACCTGGACCCACCGGCCCCGCAACGCCCGGAACACGACGTCGTCGGTCGGGTGTGAGGAAACCGTGGCGGTCATCGGCAGGACGAGGATCCGGCCTTGCGATGTCGACACGATCCGGGGCGGCTCCACCACCGCCCCGCTCCCGCTCCAGCCTCCGAGGGTCTGCAGCGTCCTGCCATCCGAAGACACGGACAGCAGCACGGCTCCCGCCCCGGCTTCCGCTAGGGCAGCGGCGGAGCCAGGGTCGCTGCCGGGAGCATGATATGCCTGCAGCTGGTAGAACATCGCCGGCGCGGCCGCGGGCACCCGTCCGAAGGCCGTGACCCGGCAAACGACGCCGTCTTCCAGGTCCTGCCACATGGTCCGTTGCTGCGGCGCGGCTGCGCAACGCGTCGCACCGTCGGTGATGCGAAGTGTTTCTGCCGCTGCCGGGTGGGTGAGCACGCCTGCGGCCTGGATAATGCCTGCAAGCACCACGCCGGCCACGACCAGCCGACCCGCCGCACCGGCGGCCGCATAGAAGGGCCGGACGGGGAAGGCATTGGACCGGTCGAGCGAATGCACTTTGGGCGAGTCACGGATCTCGCATGGATCGAAGCTGGGAAGCCGCCGGCGAAATGATCGCAGACAGGAGCAGAAACGAACGAGTCGGCGAGACGCGAATAGGCAGGTCCATGGGTCTACGATCCCCGCCCGGCTCATTGTTACGGTGTTTTAGGCATTCCGGGGATCGATGGCATCGACATGCCTGGGGGGAGTGCCGGCATCGCTGCTCCGCCTGGCATGGTGGGGAAGCCGGGCATAGAGGATTGCTGCGCCGCAGCGGTCTTCGCGGCCGATGCCATGCGGACGCACAGGTCTTGTTCGGTGGTGTTTCCTTTTTGAGCCATCGACGACAGCGAGATAGTCGTGCCGTTGTTCATCAATTCACCTTTGCGACCCGTTGCCTCCGCCTCGACCAGGCCAGTCTGATCAGTGGTGACTGGCAGGCTGGCCGCCGCCCTTTTCTGCGCGTCGACCGCCGCTTGGTCGGCCCACCCTTTGCCCATGCAATATTCCATCACCCCCATCTGATTGGCCATCGAGACGTGAGCGAGGCGCATCGGGTCAGTCTGGGCGATAGCTAACCGTCCATACGTCAAAGCAGCGGCGCCAAACACGATGGAAAGCAGCAAGCGGCGCTTGTTCATCGTTTTCCTCCTCGGTTGGTGAAAGCCTACACGGAACGGTAGCCGAGTCGACCATCATGCTTGGCGAGCGATCATCTGTTCTGCGATTGCGCCCTGCTCCTATGGGACGGGAATATCGATGCGGCGGGTTGGAATGCCGGCCTGCTCGGCGAGGTCGCGGAAAGACGTGGAGTGGGCGGCGGCCGGGGCGACGGGCCTCCTCGCGTCCGGCATAGGTCAGGGTGTAACGGGCGGATTGGTGGCTGGCATGGCCCACGAAGATCTCGCTCAACGCCAGCAGCACCTGGACGTCATCCAGATTGGCGACCAACCCGTCCTGCGCCACGGCAACCACCACGTCTTCCGGGCCGAGCAAGAAGCGGTCCAATTCGGCCCGGCGTACCCCAACTTTATTCCAGGACCATCGTGATCGGAAGGATGCGGTAACAGTTTGGCAGGGCACGGAGTTATTGTCTGGCCACCGCGGGACGGCGAAGATTGCAGAGTAGGAGGCTGGCACCATGTTAGAAAAGCACGCGTCTGGACCGGGATCCGGTCTCGGCCACAATGGCGGACCGCCGCTGGAGGCTCCTGATCCCAATGCGTCCTGGCGCAGCTGGTGTTGGCGGCGGGCGCACCGCAAGGCTTGGGCGGTGCCGCGCGAGGTTGCGCTGAGTCGGCTCGCGCGGGCGGAGGCGCTCGGCATGAGCTATCGGGAGTATGCGCTGGAGATCATGGAGCGCGGACGATACCTGTAACGAATAGCGCTTTCCTGCGCCGAGTGGAGGAGGCGCAGCTCAATTCCTGGCCGGCGCCGCGCACGGTCCTACTCGACGGCTGGGTGCTCCGTTTCGGCGACGGCTACACTAGGCGCGCCAACTCGGCGACGCCGCTCGACCCCTGCCGCGCTCCATTCGGCGCGCAACTCGCCCATGTGGCGGCGCTCTATTCGGCGCAGGACCAGCCGGCACTGGTCCGCATGCGCTCGTTCGACGAACCGGCGTTGCTGCAGGCCCTCCGCGATGCAGGCTGGGCGCCGGAAGGGGCTTCGACCGTGCTGGGCGCCACGCTGCACCCAGACAGCGGGATTGAGCCGGGCGTCGAACTGTTCGAGGGCACGCCGTCCGCGGAATGGCGGCGCGACCACGCCCGACTGTCCGGGGCCGACCCGGCTAAGCGCGACGGTATCCTCTCGACGCTGGCGATCCCGTGCGCGTTCGCCGGGCTCCGGGCCGAGGGGCCCGGATCGCCGCTCGCGGCCTGTGCCTTGATCGGCGTGCATGACGGGATGGCGTGCCTGCATCTGGTGGTCACGGATCCGGCGCAGCGCCGTCGCGGCTTATCCCGCCGTGTGGTCGCGGCACTGCTCGCTTGGGCTCGGATGCGCCACGGCGCGGACGCGGCGACCTTGCAGGTCGACAGCAGCAACGCGCCGGCATTGGCGCTTTATTCCGGCCTCGGCTTTGACACGACTTTGTTCGACTACGCGTATTGGCGGGCGCCAGCGTGATGCTCTCGGGCCAAATCGCGAGTGCACGTCTGAATGTACGCTTCGGCCTGCTCCCTTCTCCACAGCAGACCATCCGCTTTCGTGATGAGTTTCGGACGCCTCTTGTCGTCGGAAAGTCTCCGAAGGAGGAACCGTGGGCCAGAAGTGGTCGGTATGGGGATTTAGGGTTTGGGCGATGCTGGAGCGGCGGTAGCGGACGTCGACGATGCGCATGGTTGGCTTTCCGATTGTCCCCCATGGAGTTGTTGGGAACCGAGAGGGCTAGAGCGAAGCTCCGCCGCATACGACGATCTGCTGACCGGTAATGGCGGCCGCCTCTTCTCCCAATAGGAATGCAACGAGCGCCGCGACCTCGCCGGGTTGCACGAAGCGGCCGATCGGCGGCATGCGGGGAGGGACGCTGCCGCGCGCCGGGTCGTTCAGCATCGGCGTCTCGGTCGCACCGGGGGCGACGACGTTGACCGTGATGCCGCGCGGCGCCACCTCGGCCGCCCACGATCGGGCGAGGCCGACGAGGGCGGCCTTGCTGGCAGCATACTGGCTGCGGCCCGGCGATCCGGTGGCAGTACGGCTACCGATCAGCACGACGCGGCCGCCCGTCGTCATGGCCGGCAGGAGCACGTCGGCCAGCATGCAGGCGCAGTCGACATGCAGCTTCCACATCGCCAGCCCCTCGCCGCCCTCCAGGCTCCCCAACGGGGCGACCCGGAGGATGCCAGCGGCGTGCACGAACGCCTGCACCGGCAGCCCGCCGAGCGCCTCGAGCAGCCCGGCGGGCGTCGCGCTGGCGAGATCCAGCGCGAGATGGTCGATGCCGGGTGCCGGCGGTGTTCGGCTGACGCCGGTCACGGCCCAGCCCTGCGCCAGCAGCCGAGCCGACACCGCGGCGCCGATCCCGGAGCTGGCGCCGGTGACGACGGCCCGGCGCATCATGCCTGGCGGACCCAATCCTCCGTCAGGCGGACGTATTTGATCGCCTGACGGTAGTAGGTGAAGGCGATGTGGATCGCGCCGTCCGCGCCCTGCTTAACCGAAGGATAGGAATACTCCCGGTTCAGCTTCTCCCGCGAATTATTGGTCATGCAGAACCCGTCGCCGACATCCAGGTCGCGCCGATGCGCCCAGGTGCGCCCGCCATCCTCGGAGACTGCAAGCGTCATCGGCGCGCGCGGCACGCCCCAGATCGCAGCGCGCTCACCGGGCTGCGCCACCGGGTTCGTGAGGCCGGTCCCGTCATCCTCGAGATCGTCGTACAGCGACGCCCGCCGGTCGGTGCTGTCGGCCGCACTGATATCGTTGAAGACGAGCGCGAGGTGACCGTTGTGCAACTTGGTGAACTGGATTGACGAGTTGTTGTTCGGCAACGCCGTCGGCACCGGGGCGGACCAAGTGCGGCCGCGGTCGGAGGACCGGGTCTCGTAGATGCTGTCAGCCCAGCGCGAGCGAAACAGCGCCAGCAAGGTCCCGTCGGTCAATTGCTCGACGCCCATGTGCACGCAGCCAAGGCTGTCCGGCACCTCGGCTTCCGTCCAGGTGACGCCGCCGTCCGACGAGATGCGCACGGCGCTCGTGTCGTAACTGCCGTTCCAACGTTCCCCCGGGCGACCATGGCAATACCAGATCGGCAGCAGGATATCGCCGTTGTCGAGCACGGTGGGCGGCTGGCGCACGAACACGCCGGAGGTGCCGACCGCGTCGAACAGGGTCGAGACCGGGCCCCAACTGCGGCCGCCATCGGTGGAGATGCGGCGGCGCACGATGGCGGTGTCCTGGTTGCCGGAGAGCTGCGCCGTCCACATCAGCCACAACGAGCCGTCCGGCGCCGGGAACAGGATCGGGTTCTGTTCGGAGCGGCCGGGATCGTCGGACAGTTTCTCCGGCTGAAGCCAGCGGTCGCTGCCGGCGGGCAGGCGCGCGCAGTAGGCGGAGATGTCGGGGATGCCCTCCTGCGTGCCGCCGAACCAGGTGCACAGGACATCGCCATCCGGCAGCACGAGCAGGTTGGCGGCATGGTTCTGTAGGCATGGCGAGGGGATGAACGCCTCGATGCGGGCGGGGTCACCGGGCCGGGGGCGGAGCTGGTCCGCGTCCGGCGTGCCGAGCCGCGGGTCGGTCGTGTCTATCGGTAGGTCCATCATGCGCCTCCCGTCATGCTGCTGCTCATGGTGGAAGTGTCGGGGGCGGGCGTCTTCGGCACGTTCACCATCCGCTCGACGAGCATCACCACGATCGGCGTGACCGCGGCGACATACATGTTGTCGATACCGTAGGGGTTGCCGAGGATGTACCAGACCGAGGTCGCGACGGCGGCGGCGAGCAGGCCGAGCGTGGCGCCGAGGCTGCTGCGGAACATCGGCAAGTAGAAGCCGATCAGCGCGACGATCGAGATCGAGAGCCGCAGCGCCCGGGTGAAGAAGGACAGCTTGAGGATCTCGGGCACGAAGAAGACGAAGATCAGCGGCACGAAGGCGACGACCAACGAGATGACCCGGGTCATCTGCAGCTCGCGCGCGCCCTGCGGCTTCAACCAGGGTACCAGGAAGTCCCGCATCACCAGCGACACGATGGCGAGCGCCACGGTGCAGACGCTGACGAACACGGACGCGACGAGCCCGGTGGTGACCAGCCCGGCCAGCAGCGGGTTCATCCCTTGCAGGAACACCGGCAGCGCGAACAGGCTCTTGATCTCGGGGTGGGCGAACTTGGCCGCGACGCCGATCAGCGCCAGCGCAAGGCCGAGCGGGAAGCAGAGGGCGGCGGCGTAGAAGCTCGAGCGGCGGGCCTGATTGGCATCGGTGCAGGACGAGATCGCCTGCATGATGAACTGCGTGGAGAAGATCGCGCCGATGGTGCCGATCGTCCAGGCGATGATGGTGCTGCCGCCGATGGCGCCGTCCCAGGTGAAGTATTGCGGCGGCAAGGCCTGCACCATCGGGGCGATTCCACCGGTTGCGTAGAGTGCCACGCCGAGGATGATGCCGACGCCCACCAGCTTGATGGCGCTGTGCAGGACGGTGACGTAGGCAACGCCCTTCAGCCCGCCGAAGACGTAGTAGAAGGTGCTGACGAAGGCGATCATGACCATGGCCTGCGGCAACGACACTTTCATCACCGTCGCGATTGCGGCGGCGCCGCTGATGTAGTTGCCGACGTTCACCAGCAGCAGCGCGTAGATCATGATCAACGAGACGGTGAGCATGGTCGAGCGCCCGTATTTCTGCGCGATCGCGGCGGAGATCGTGTATTCGCCGGAGCCGTAGAGCCGTTTGACGAAGAAGAGACCAAACAGAACGAAGCCGATCGAAGCGCCGAGCACCGACCAGGACGCTGCGAAGCCGCTGGTAAAAGCCTCCTGGGCCGTGCCGACGGTGGATTTGGCGCCGACGAATTCGGACATCATCAGAACGCCGACCACCGCGGCCGGAAGGGCGCGCGAGGCGGTCATGAACTGCGCGTTCGTCTTGCTGCGCAGCCGGTAGGTGAGCCAACTCGTGAAGATGATGTAGCCCACCACCATCGCGAGAATGATGGCGGTGTCGGTCGTCCCAAACGTCTCCATGTCCTGTTTCCTCCCAAATCAGTCGTTGTTCTTTGCTGTGATTTTAGAGTTTCGAGCGTTCGTCCTCGGTCAGCGGCAGCAGTGGTGGGCGGACCGTCGCCCAGTCGGGATTGCCGGTCCGCTCGGCCAGCAGCGCCTTGATCGAGGCGAGCTGCGCGAATTGCGAGACACGGTTGCGCATGGCCACGGCGCGGCCATGCGCCGCCTGGACGGCTTCCGCTTGCGCCGGGTTGGCGTGGTCGCGGTAGATGATGGCCAGGTCGGTCGAGACGAGGTTGGAGGCAGCGGTGATGCAGCCCGCGCCGCCGGCGCGCAGCAACGGCAGTAGCAATGGGTCTGCCCCGGCGAGCACCGCGAAGCCAGGGAATGCTTGGACCAGCGCCTTCATGTTCTCCAGGTCGCCCGAGGAGTCCTTCAGGCCGACGAACACGCCCGGGAAGGCGTCGCGCAACCGGGCGATCACCGGGATCGGGATCGGCACGGCCGAGAACATCGGGATGTGATACAGCACGATGCGCAGCCGCGGGTCGGCCACCCGCTCGACGATCGCGGCATAGGACGCGAACAGCCCGTCCTCGCTGATGCCCTTGTAGTAGAACGGCGGCAGCATCACGACGGTGGTCACCCCCATCGACAGCGCGTGCTTGGTCAGGTCGACCGTCTCCATCAGTGCGGCCACGCCGGTGCCCGGAAGGAGCTTATCGGGCGCGATGCCGCCTTCCACCGCGCTTTCCAGCAGCGCCTTGCGCTCGGCCGCGGAGAACGAGTTGGCCTCGCCCGTGGTGCCGAGCATGGCGATCCCGGTGCAGCCATTGGCCAGCAAGTGTCGGCAATGCTGCACGAAGGCGGCGTGGTCGGGCGTGAGGTCGGCGCGCATGGGCGTGCAAGCGGCGCTGAACACGCCGGTCGGATAAAGGGCGGCCGACGTATCGGACCGTTCGACGATCATCGTGTCTGGCATGGCGGATCTCCTAAAGGGCGCGGCGATACATCGCCGCGATCTCGTCGCGGCTGAGGTCGCGAGGGTTGTTGTCGAGCAGGCGGCGAATCGCGTGGGCCTCGGTCGCCATCGCGTCCAGATCGGCATCCGGCACACCATGCGCGGACAGCCGCATGTCGAGCCCGAGCGCGGCGCAGAATGCCGTCGCGCTCGCCGTCACCGCGTCCGTGTCGGTCGAGGCCGCTTGGCCGAGCGCTTCGAGTACGGCGGCCGTCTTCTCCGGCAACGCCGGTGCGTTCCAGGCCAGCGCGTGCGGGAAGATCAGCGCGCACGCCAAGCCGTGCGGGATGTGATGCCGTGTCCCGAGCGGATACGCCACCGCATGCCCGGCCGTGGTGTTCACCGGCCCCAGGCAGAACCCGCCATACAGCGACGCCAGCGCCAGCCCGGCGCGCGCTTCCGCATCGCCGCCATCCTCCACCGCCCGCCGCAGATACCGACCCACCAGCCGGATCCCCTCCAGCGCATACAGGTCGATCAGCGGATGCGCCTTCTTGCTCGTATACCCCTCGACGCAATGCGCCATCGCATCGACGCCCGTCGCGGCGGTCACGGCAGCCGGCACGGTCATCGTCAGGTCCGGATCGATGACGGCCAGATCGGCCAGCATGTGGCGGCTCTGCACGGCCAGCTTATTCTGTGTCGCCGGGTCGGTGACGAGCGACCGCGTCCCGGCCTCGCTGCCCGTGCCGGACGTCGTCGGCACCTGCGCTAGCGCGCTCCGGCGGCCCGCGACCTTCTCCGGCCCGACCACGTCGTGGATCGATTGCCCGCTGCCGGGCAACACAGCCGCCAGCTTGGCCAGGTCCATCGCGCTGCCACCGCCGAAGCCGACCACCAGGTCGGGCTGCGTCTCCGCCGCCATCGCCAGCAGCGCCTCGAGATTGGGGATGTCGGGTTCCGGCTTGACCGTGCCGAACATTGTCACGCTGCCCGGCAGCGCCAGCACGTCGACCCGGCTCGCGTTGAACGCGTCGGCCACCACCAGGATCCGGCTGAACCCCTGCTCGCGCGCCCAAGCGCCGACCGTGGGCGCCAGCCCGGAGCCGAACCGCAGCACCGGCGGGCGTTGGATCTCGATCGGCGTCACGAGGCTCATGCTGCGACGGCCTGCACGGCCGGGGCGGCCAGTTGCTCGGCGTATTCGATCGCCTCGACCAGGCTCTGCTCGTTGGCGATCCCCTTGCCGACGATGTCGAACGCGGTGCCATGATCGACCGACGTGCGGATGATCGGCAGGCCGAGCGTGATGTTGACGCCTGAGAGGTCGTTCCACTTGCCGGTGGCCGGGTCGATCTCGAAGCCGAGCAGCTTGACCGGGATGTGGCCCTGGTCGTGGTAGTTGGCGATCACGGCGTCGTATTGCCCGGCGCGCAGCTTCACGAACACGGTGTCGCCCGGCACGGGGCCGACGACGTCCATGCCGTCCGCCACCGCCTGCGCGATGACCGGGCCCGCCACGTCGATGTCGTGCCGCCCGAACAGCCCGCCCTCGCCGGCATGCGGGTTCAGCGCCGCCACCGCGATCCGCGCCCGGCCGAGGCCCAGCCGCGTCACCGCCGCATGCGTCAGATCCAGCACCCGCCGGATCCGCTCCGCCGTCGCCCGCTTCGGCACGTCCTCGAGCGCGATATGCGTGGTGACGTGGCTGACGCGCATGTTGCCGTGCGCGAGCATCATGCAGGAGCCACGCACGCCGGTCAGCTCGGCCAGCATCTCGGTATGGCCGGGATAGTGGTAACCGGCCAGGTTCAGCGCCTCCTTGTTCAGCGGCGCCGTGACGATGCCGCCGCAGCGGCCGTCCATCGACAGCCGCACGCCGCGCTCGACCGCCTGGAACGCGAAGCGTCCGCCCTCGGCTGACACCACGCCGGGGCGGATCGGCTCGCCTTCCGGGCCGGCCTGCAGCGCAGCCAGCGCCGGCCAGTGGGCATCGTTCTCGTTGACGGCAGCGATCGGCAGGTCCGGCGTGAACTGGGCGCGGGCGGCTTCGAGCGCCGGGGCGCTGCCGATCACCAGCAGCTTGAGCGCGCCGGACTCGATCCGCTGGCGCAGCCGTTGGGCCGCCTTGACGATGATCTCCGGCCCGATACCGGCCGGGTCGCCCATGGTGATGGCGAGATGCGGGGTCATGAAGCAGCCCTTTCGAGGTCTGGGATGCGCAACAATTCGCGCAGCAAGGTGGGGTGGCCGAAGGCGCCGGATTTCGAGACGACCGTCACGCCGTCCCAGCGCCCGCCGCACAGGCGCGAAACCGGCACGCCGGGCATGACGCTGCCCTGCACCTCGAGGCTGGTGGCGCCGAGCGCGATGCACAAGCCACGCAGCGTCTCACCGCCGGCGGCGACGAGGGTGCCGGGTGCGGCGAGATCGTCGACGAGGGTGCGGAACAAAGTCTCGATCCGAAGTGCGGCTTCGGTGCGGGGGGTTCCGGGCGGAAGCGCGTGGCTCACAGCGGCGATCCCGTGGCGGTCGAGCGTGGCGGCCAGGCGTTTGGTGCTGGCGGACGTGGCGGCCGGCAACGCGAGCCAGTGCGGGTGGCACGCGGCGAGCTGCGCCGCGGTGACGGCCTGGTCGCTGCCGAACAGGCCCAGGATCGGTGCCGGCAGATGCGGCGTCATGGGCGCTCCGCCGCCGGCGAGCGCGCGCGCCAGGCCGCCGGTGCCGCACCACAGCA